>DATCEK010000030.1:0-34860 GCA_036510155.1 Solirubrobacteraceae bacterium
AAGGCCGCGTCGTGGCCGACGAGCCGCTCGAAGTAGCGACACAGCCCACGCGAGAGCGCGAAGAACTGCACCCCGACGATCGCCACCGCGACGGCCGACTCGGGCGGGCGCTGCGAGGAGCGCGAGATCAGCCAGGCCGAAGTCGCGATCAGCCCGATCGCGGCGGCGACCGAGCCGGCGCCGAGCAGCGTGGCGAGCGCCAGGCGACCGGCGGCGGGGCGGGCGATCGCAAGGGTCTGGCGCAGCGGCACTTCGGATGGGGGCTGGGCGGCCGCGGACAGGGACGGCGTAATCGTGGGCGCGGCGAGCGGGGCTGTCTGGGGCTTCATGCGTGCACCTCTGCCGTGTCGAGACCGACGTGTCGGTCGGCCTCGGTGGCGGCTGGCGCGGGCAGGTCGACCACGCGGTCGGCCATCGCAAGCAGCGCGGGCCGGTGCGCGACGACGATCACGGTGCGGCCCTCTGAGAGACGCGCCACGGCGTCGAGCACCTGGCGCTCGGTCTGCCCGTCGAGGCTGGCGGTCGGCTCGTCGAGCAGCAGCAACGGCGCGTCGCGCAGGAACGCGCGGGCCAGAGCCACACGCTGGCGCTCGCCGGCCGACAGCCCGGCGCCGCGCTCGCCGAGGACGGTGTCCAGACCGTCAGGCAAGCGCGCGACGACATAGTCGAGGCCGGCGGCGGTCACGGCGGCGGCCAGCTCTTCGTCGGCTGCGTGGCCGGCGGAGGCCATGGCGTCAGCCAGCTGGCCGTCGGATGCTTCGTGGCGGCCGAGCCGCACGTTCTCGGCGATCGAGCGCGCGAACAGATGCGGCCGCTGCGGCACCCAGGCAAGCTGCGCGCGCCACGCGTCCGCGTCGAGTTCGGCGAGGTCGACGCCGCGGACACGGATGGCTCCGGCCGTGGGCGCGACGAAGCCGAGCAGCACCCCCAGCAGCGTCGACTTGCCACAGCCGCTCGGCCCGGCGAGCGCGACCACTTCGCCGGCTTTGACGTGTAGCGAGACATTGTCGAGCGCTGGCTCGGAGCGCCCGGGATAGGAGACGGTCAGACCGTCGATCGAGATGTCCGCGCTAGGCACGTCCGGCAGGGCTGGCGGGGTGCCGGGAGGAGTGGAACACACTCCGTCGCCAGCCGGATCGGCAGTGAAGGGTTGACCAGCGGTGGGGGATGTTTCAAAAACCCTGTTCCGAAATCTTCCAGTGTTTTCAGGCACCCCGTTTTTGGAAAACTCGGCGCGAGCGGGACCGGGGGTCGAGGGTGTCTCGAAAACCCTGTTCCCAAATTTCCCAGTGTTTTCGTGCACCCCGTTTTCGAGCAACACCACCTCGTCCGGATCGGCGGCCTCAACCGGGGCTGTGTCGGCACGGTCGGCGCCGGAGTCACCCAACACCGCGAACACCTGCTCGGCGGCGGCGACCCCCTCGGCGCTCGCGTGGTAGTTGGCGCCCAGCTGGCGCAAAGGCATATAAGCCTCCGGCGCCAGCACCAACGCGAACAGGCCGGCGCGCAGCGACATGTCGCCGCCCATCAGCCGCAGCCCGATCGCTACGGCGACAAGCGCCACGGAGATCGTGGCGAGCAGCTCGAGGATCAGCGAGGACAAAAAAGTGACCCGCAGGTTCGACAGCGCGGTCTTGCGATAGCGCTCGGAGATCGAGCGAATGCTGGCCGCCTGGGCCTTTGCGCGGCCGAACACCTTGAGCGTCGGCAGGCCCGCGACCACGTCCAGGAAGTGCCCCGCGAGCCGCTGCAAAGTCCGCATCTGCAGATCCATCTTCTCGCGCGTGGCGGCTCCGACGAGCGCCATGAACAGGGGAATCAGGGGCAGCGTGAAGGCGATGATCGCGGCCGACAGCCAATCCTGGGTGACGACAGCGACGAGTAGGACAACGGGCACGATCGCCGCCAGCAACAGCTGCGGGAGGTAGAGGGAGAAATAGCCGTCGAGCGCGTCGAGCCCGCGGGTGGCAAGCACCGTCAGCTCCCCGGTGCCGTGCGTGCGCGAGCTGTCCAGGCCGAGCACCGAGACGCGCCCAAGTAGTGCGCCGCGCAGCTGCGACTTGGCCTGTGCCGAGCAGCGGCCGGCCGCGAGCTCGGCCGCCCAGGCGACCAGCGCCCGCGCGACGACGACGCACAGCAGCCAGATCAGCGGTCCTTCCAGTTGCGCGAGATCCTTGACGTGGGAGAAGGCGCCGACAACAACATCGACGAGCAGCCACGCCTGCGCCACGATCAGCAGCGCGCGCAGGCTCCCTAGTGCGACCGACAGAAAAAGAAAGGTGCGGGTAGCGCGCGCATAGCGCAGCAGTCGGGGATCGAGTGCTTTCACCGACTTCGAGCCGGCCCGCCGACATCCGCTCCAACGTGAACTCGCTCGCGGCCGGGCGACGAGCCCATAACGCACATGAGTCGCGGCATGCGCGCCATGACTACAGTCGCGCGCCGCGAGGCAATCGTTCGACGGAGTCAAGATCGCTGTTGATCACAGGGTTCTGCGGCTTGCCGAGGCGCGCGCTGATCCAGTCGAGCAACACCTTCAGGCGCCGCCCCTGTCCCCCGCCGCTGAGGTAATACATGTGGATCGTCAAATACAAGAAGAAGGCAGGCCGCCCGGAGAATTCAAGGCCGCGAATCTCGCATACGGCCTTGCCGCGACCGACGACCGCAAGCGCCCCCTTGTCGAGGTAGTGAAACGGCGTCTTTGCGGCAGGCGCGCCCTCGCCGATCCCCTTGGCGACGTGGCGCGCCTGCTGGATCGCGACCGTCGCCAGGCCAGGCAGGGGACGCTCGCCGGGGCCGGGGAGCGAGGTGATGTCACCGATCGCGGAGATCTCCGGATGGCCTGGCACCGTCAGGTCGCTTTCGATCTGGATGCGCCCGCCTCGGTCGGTGGGCGCGCCGGTCGCCTCGGCCAGCGCCTTGACGAACGGGACGGGCTGCACGCCGGCGGCCCAGATCACGGTCCGTGAGTCGAAGCGAGTGTCGGCCCCAGCGATCGAGGCGGTGACGCCGCGCGCGTCGATGTCGCTGACGCGCGCGCCGACGTGCACTTCCACGCCGAGCGAGGCCAGCTCCTTGGCGACCTTGCGGGAGAGCCTCTCGCTGAACGCGGCGGCAACGCGCTCGCCGGCGTCGAGCAGGATCACTTTCGCGTCGGCGGCCTGGATGCGGGTGAACTGCCGCTTCATCGTGTGCGCCGCGATGATCGACAGCTCGCCGGCGATCTCGATGCCGGTCGGCCCGCCGCCGATCACGACGAACGTCATCCACTTGGCCCGCTCGGCCGGATCCTCACAGCGCTCGGCCTCCTCGAAGGCCCCATAGATGCGGTTGCGCAGCTCGACCGCGTCAGAGAGCGTCTTCATTCCGTAGGACGCGTCCTGCCAGTCGTCTTTGCCGAAGTAGGAGGTCTCCGCGCCGCAGGAGACGATCAGCGAGTCGTAGTCGAGCACATCGCCGCGGTCGAGCAGAAGCTGACGCTTCTCGACGTCGATGCCCGTCGCCTCCGCCATCAGCACGGTCGCGTTGGAGCTGCGCTTCAAGCCGGCCCGGATCGGCGATGCGCACTCGCCGGTCGAAAGCGCGCCGAGGGCAACCTGGTAGAGCAGTGGCTGGAACAGGTGATGGTGCAGCTTGTCGACGAGCGTCACCTCGACGTCGGCCCCGCGCAGCTTGCGGGCGGCGGTCAGCCCGCCGAAGCCCCCGCCGACGATGACGACGCGGCGACGGTGTTTGCTGGTGGGCGCATGCCCCCCGCGCGCCTGTCCCCGCGAGGGGGCGCAGGGGGCATCGTCGTTTTGGGATTGCTCAGTGGCCATCGGCGCCGAGACGCTGCAGCAGGTGGTCGCCCACTCGCAAAGCGTTTGCCATCGCGGTGAGCGCCGGGTTGACGGCGGAGATGCTGGGAAAGAAGCTGGTGTCGACCACGTACAGGTTGTCCAGCTCGTGCGCCTTGCAGTGGATGTCAAGCGCCGAGGAGGCGGGGTCGGCGCCGAAGCGACACGTGCCGGCCTGGTGGGCGACGCCGGCCACGGGAATCTTGTTCTCCAGGTAGGCCCAGCGGGGAATCAGGTGGTGCTCGTGCATGCCGAGGTGGCCGAGCAGCGAGCGCAGCTGCTCGAACAGCCGGTCACGCGCGGTGTCGTTGCTTGCTTTGTAGGCGAGCGTCAGGTTGCCGTCGCGGTCGACCGTCACCCGGTTCGTGCTCTGCGGCAGGTCCTCGGTCGAGAGCCAGAAGTCGACGGCGTGGGCGGCCACGTCCTCGAGCGAGAAGCCGGGAGCCAGCTTGGTCATCAAAGGCTTCTCGCCGCGGTACATCTCGGGAGAGGACTTGCCGACCATCTGGATGTTGCCCATCGGGTATTCCCAGGCATCGGATGAGAAGTAGAAGTCGTTGACGCCGAGTGTCTTCTGAAAGACGGTGGGGTTGGGCTCCTTGGAGATGGCAAGCACGGCCTGGGAGTTGTGAAACATGTAGTTGCGCCCGACCTGGTCTGAGCCGTTGGCAAGCCCGCCCGGATGCTTGTCGGTGGCCGAGCGCAGCAGCAGCTTGGCGGTGTTCGCGGCGCCGCAGGAGACGACGACGATGTCGGCGGAGTAGGTCTCGCGCAGGCTTTCTTCCTCCTCGGCGTCGTAGCGCTCGACCAGTACCTCGGTGACGGTCTTGCCGTCGGGGTCGGTGTGCAGCGCAAGCGCCTCGGCGCGCGTCAGCAGTGTGACATTGGGATGCTCGAGCGCCGGCCGCACGCCAAGCACCTCGGCGTCGGACTTGGCGTGCACCAGGCAGGGAAAGCCGTCGCAGGTGGAGCAGCGAACGCAGCGGCTGTAGGGGGGATCGAGCTCGTCCAGCATCACGCCGCAGGGAGCGTGAAAGGGGTGCAGTCCGATGTGCTCAAAGGCGTCGGAGAGCTCGGCGATGCGCGGCTCGTGCGAGACGGGAGGATGCGGATAGGGTCCGGATGCGGCCGGTTCGGTGGGATCCTCGGCCCGAGCGCCGTGCACTTCGTACATCTGCTCCGCGAGCGTGTAGTAGGGCTCCATGTCGGCGTAGGAGACCGGCCAAGCGGGGGATATGCCGTCGTGGTGGCGCAGCTCGCCGAAGTCCTGCTCGCGCATCCGGTAGAGCGCGGCGCCGTACAGCTTGGTCGCACCGCCGACGTAGTAGTGCACTTGCGGCTGGAAGGCCTTGCCGTCGGCGTCGTACCAGGTGTCCTTGGAGATGTAGCGGTTCTCGACGAACACGTCGGCGGCAGACCAGTTCTGCGGCTCGCGCGTCAGCCAGTCGCCGCGCTCCAGCAGCAGGACGCGCTTGCCGGAGGGTGCAAGGTGGCGGGCGAGCGTCCCCCCGCCCGCGCCGCTGCCGATGATGATCACGTCGTAGTGGTCCATCAGACGGCCTCCGTTGTGCGTTTGTCGTTGGGGACGCGATCTGCTTTTCGACCGGATCCGATCATGTGAAGACCCATCACGAGATCTCCGCCAGTCGCTCGACAAGGATGATCCGCGCCGCTGCCTCGATCAGCGCGAGGTGCGAGAAGGCTTGGGGAAAGTTCCCCAGGTGGCGCCCGGTGGCGGTGTCGAACTCCTCGGCGTAGAGCCCAAGCGGCGAGGCGACGCGCAGCAGCCGTTCCATCAGGTCCCTGGCCTGCTGGTGCTCGCCGACGATCGCAAGCCCCGACACCAGCCAGAAGGAGCAGATCAAAAAGCTCCCCTCCTTGCCCGACATGCCGTCGTCGGTCTCCTCCGTGCGGTAGCGCAGCACGAAGCCGTCCTCGGTGAGGTCCTCGGCGATCGCCAGCACGCTCGCGCGCAAACGCTCGTCGTCGCCCGGCAAGAAGCCGAAGATCGCGGCAAGCAGATTGGAGGCGTCGAGCGCGTCGGTGTCGTAGTGCTGGCGCAGCACCCCGTCCTTGGTGAGGCCGTTGGCGAGGATGTCGGCCCGAATCTCCTCGGCGGTGGCCTGCCAGGTCTCCTCGAGCTTGGCGTTGCCGCGCATGTGCGCGAGCTTTGAGGCGCGGTCCATCGCCACCCAGCACATCAGCTTGGATGACACGTAGTGCTGAGGCTTGCCGCGCGCCTCCCAGATGCCCTGGTCGGGCTTGCGCCAGACCTTGGTCGCGCATTCGGCTTGCGCCTGCACGATCGGCCACAGCCGGCGCGGCAGCCGTTCCGAGCGGCGCGTGTGCAGCAGGATCGAGTCGAGCGCGGCGCCGAACACGTCGTTCTGGCGCTGGTCGAAAGCGCCGTTGCCGATCCGCACGGGCGCCGCCCCCGCGTAGCCGGAAAGATCATCGCGGGTGGTCTCGGTGAGGTCACGTCGCCCGTCGATCCCGTACATGATCTGAAGCGCCCCGTCCTTGTTGGGCTCGAGGTCGGCCACGAACTGCATGAACTCCTCCGCCTCCCAGTCGAGGTTGAGGTAGTGCAGAGCCTGCAGCGTGAAGGTCGAGTCGCGCAGCCACGTATAGCGGTAGTCCCAGTTGCGCTCGCCCCCGGGCGTCTCGGGCAAGGAGGTCGTGAGCGCCGCGACCGTCGCCCCGGTCGGCATGTACGTGAGCCCCTTGATCGTCAGCGCCGAG
This sequence comes from Solirubrobacteraceae bacterium, assembly GCA_036510155.1. Classification (GTDB taxonomy): domain Bacteria; phylum Actinomycetota; class Thermoleophilia; order Solirubrobacterales; family Solirubrobacteraceae; genus Palsa-744. The sequence goes on from DATCEK010000030.1 coordinate 6,579, forward strand.
CGCTGGATCGGGTCGCGCCAGCGGTGGTCGGGCATGCGCGCGCGGCCCAGCCAGTCGCGCCAGAACTTGGCGGTATTCGCCAGCCGCGTGTTGGCGTCGTGCACGTCTTCAGGCGCGGCGAGTTCCTCCGCCCACGAAAGCGAACAGTAGATCTGGTCGCCCTGTTTGAGCACGTGTCGCGCCCTGACCCAATCGCCCTCAACGCCAACGGCCATGTCGGTCTGCAGCCTGATCGTCTGCTCCGCGCCGCCTGCCTGTCCCCCGTCATAGGTGGTGCCCTCCGGGGTGCTCGCGTCGGCCCTGTGCCCGCCGTCGCTGACGGCCCACTCGGCGGGAACCCGCCCGTAGTCGAAGACCGGTTCGCAGGTCAGCTCCATCTCGACTTCGCCATCCAGGCACATCGCGACGCGCACAAGCACGTGGTCGGCGTCCTGATCGGCCGGAGGGCGAGTATGCGGCGTGATCAGGTCCTCGCCACGGCGTGGCCCGAGCACCAGCCCCTCACGCACGATCACCCAGCCGCTGGTGGTCTTCCAAGTTGTCAGCAGGATGTTGGTCCCGGGCTCATACACGCGCGCCGTGGGCACGTTGATCCCAAACGGCCCAAAGCGAAAGCCGCCGGCCTGGCGGTCGAGCAGCGATCCGAACACGCTGGGCGCGTCGAAGCGCGGCACGCACAGCCAGTCGATCGTGCCGTCGGGCGCGACAAGCGCGCCGGTATGGCAGTCAGACAGGAACGCGTAGTCGGCGATCGGCGGGAAAGGCGAGGGCATCGCCGCGCTTTGCGGGGCCTTTGCCTTGGTCGTCCCGTGCTTGGTCTTTGCCTCGGCGAGGGGCGGCCGGCCCTTGGCGTTGAGCTTGTTTTGCGGCACTTTGCCTGCCTTTGTTGTTGGTTGAGGGGCGTGGAGAGTCATATACTTTTTTTGTTAACTACGTAAGTAACTACTTTCGTGAATACATTAGTAGTCAAACGAAAATCTATATCCTCACCGGCGCCTTTATCTTCGGATTGGACATGGTCTTGGCACGTCCTGACACGGGTCACACCTGTCTGACTGCGCACATCTGGCTGCTCGCCGGCCATCACTCCGCGATCCAGGGTCCGTGCCAGCCGCCGAACTCCGCGACCAGCTTCTCGGCCTCGGTCGGACCCCACGTCCCGGGGGCATATGGGTGCACAGGCGGTGGCTGTTGCAACAAAGATTCGTAGATACGCCACGTCTCTTCGACGGAGTCCTGGCGGGTAAAGCGCATCGCGTTGCCCTGCATCGCGTCGAGCAGAAGCACCTCGTAGGGCGTGGGCGCCTCGCCGCCCTCCTCGGAGAACTCCATGTCGAGCGTGATCGCCTGCGGTCCGCCTCTGTCGGCGCGATGGGCGTCGAGCACCAGGCGTGTGCCGGTCGATGGATCGAGCTTGACGACGAGTTGGTCGGGCTCGGGGCGGCGGTGGCCATGCTCCATGAAGCCTAGGCGGGGAGGATGCTTGAAGACGACGCGCAGCTCGGTCTGGGTGACGGGAAGCTTCTTGCCGGTGCGGATGAACCAGGGGACGCCGGCCCAGCGCCAGTTGTCGATCTGCAGGCGCAGGGCCGCATAAGTCTCGGTGTTCGAGTCCTTGGCGACGCCGTCGATGCTCTGGTAGCCGTCGTACTGCCCGCGCACGTAGTGCGCGGGGTCGGCCGTGTGGGTCGAGCGGAAGACCGCGTACTTGGCGTCCTTCAGCGTTTCCGCATCATTGCCGGCCGGGGCCTCCATCGCCGCTGCCGCCACCAACTGCATGAGGTGGTTGACGACCACGTCGCGCACGGCGCCGACGGGATCGTAGAAGTGGCCGCGGTCCTCCACGCCGAAATTCTCGGCCATCGTGATCTGCACGCAGGCGATGTGGTTGCGGTTCCAGATCGGCTCGATCATGGTGTTGCCGAAGCGCAGATACAGGAACTCGTCGGTGCCCATCTTGCCGAGGAAGTGGTCGATCCGGTAGAGCTGAGGCTCCTCGATGTACTGATGGATTTCGGCAGCCAGCGCGCGCGCGGAGGCAAGATCGTGGCCGAAGGGCTTCTCAACGACCACGCGTGCGTTCTTGGTGGTGCCGGCTTCGGCCAGGCCCTTGATCACCCTGCCGAACAGGAACGGCGGAATCTCCAGATAGAAGACCGGAGCCTGGGCGTCGCCGATCGCTGAGCCGACCTGAGCGTAGGTGGCGTCGTCGTCGAAGTCGCCCGAGACGTAGGAGAGCCGCTGTGCGAAACGTTTGAAAATCTCCTCGTCGATCGTTTCGCCGCAACCTTCGATGCAGGTGCGCGCATGCTTGCGTAGCTCTTCAATGCTCCAGTCGTTGGCGGCGACGCCGACGATCGGGCAGTCGAGCAGTCCGCGGTACTCGAGGCGATAGAGCGAGTGGAAGGTCATCACCTTCGCGAGGTCGCCCGAGATGCCGAACACGACAAGGACGTCGGCCGCTTGGGTGTAGTCGTTCGTGGCCGGTGTGCTGGCGGGGCGGGGCTGGGCAGCTGTGCTCATGGACGCCTTTCGTGGGTTTGGCGGAGTTCGGTCTGCGGGCAGGGCGTAGATGCTCTCACTCTGGTGCGACGGTTCTTTGTGCAGCGGCGCTCATTTGGTTCGATCGGGGCGCTGCGCAAAATTCCCTCGCATGCTCGCAATACACTCGCCGGCATTGTGGAGTTGTGGATACCCGATCGGGCCGATAGCAATGCCCTCGGCGAATTGCCGCCGGGCGTCGAGCTGCATTTGATCCCCAAAGATGGACCTGCGGATGAGCTATTGGGCGCCGAATTCCTGGTGCCTGGCTCTGACGAGCCGTTCTTGCTCGAAGCGCTCGGGGGCATGGAAAAGCTGTCCGTGATCCAAACGCTCTCAGCCGGCGTCGACTGGCTGCTGCCGTTCGTGGCGCCCGGGGTGACGCTGTGCGATGCGCGTGGAACTCGCGACAGGCCGGTGGCCGAATGGGTGCTCGGGGCGATCCTGGCGTCGCTCAAGGGCTTCGGCGAGGCACGCGATTCACAGCGAGCGCACCAGTGGCGGTGGCGCGAGCCAGATGAGCTGGCAGGCAAGACGGTGTTGATCTTGGGTCATGGGTCGATCGGGGCGGCGGTCGAGCGACTCCTGACGGCATCGGGCGCCGAGGTCATTCGCGTCGCACGACACGGCCGCCCGGGCGTGCACGTCGTCGAGGAGTTGCCATCGTTGATCGGCTTGGCCGATGTCGTGGTCGTGTTGCTGCCGTTGACGGCGGCGACCAAGGGATTGCTGGACGGGAAGATGCTTGGGCAGATGCGCGAGGGCGCGCTGCTCGTCAACGCCGCGCGCGGGTCGATCGTGGACACGAATGCGCTGGTCGAGCTGCTGCGGGCCGGACGTATTCGGGCGGCGCTCGATGTGACAGAGCCGGAGCCGCTGCCGGCCGGGCACCCACTATGGGATGCGCCGGGTGTGACGATCACCCCGCACTTCGCTGGGGACACGCGGGGCGCGGAACGTCGCGCGTTCGCGTTCGTGGGCGAGCAGGTGCGCCGCTATGTGCGCGGCGAGGCGCTCGAGAACGTGGTTGAAGGCGATTATTGAGACAGGATGCGGACCGCTGTGAGGAACGCTCTGAATGACGCACGAAACGCCGCGGCCTCAGCGTGGCGTCGGGCCTTCCGCGCCGGTGTCATCGGCCGCCTGTCTGTTTGAGTTCAGCGGCGTCCAGTTGACGTTCGTAGGGGCCGATCGGCCGCCTGTCTGTTTGAGTTCAGCGGCGTCCAGTTGACGTTCGTAGGGGCCGCGGCCGGTGAGGCACGTAGCCCCGCAGCGGGCCGCGAGCGCGAGGGCTTCGGGGACGGCGAGGCCCGCCCCGAGTCCGTAGGTGAGCCCGGCGGCGAAGGAGTCTCCACAGCCGTAGGAGTCACGCGGGTGACCCGGAGGTGTGGCCGCCGGCCACGCGCCCGTATTGCCGTCGCGCATGCGGTAGGAGCCGCCGTGGCCACCATCGGTGAAGACGATGAGCTCGGCGTCCTCTTCGGCCCGGCTCGCCTCTTCGCGCTCTTCGGCGTCGTCGGCGCTCAGTACCAGGGCGTCCAGCGGTATGCCGTGGCCGAGCGCGTGTAGAGCACGAGGGCTGCTCACGAGTACACCCGCGCTCCGTGCCGCTTGCATCGCTGCCGCATCCCCGGCGGTGAAGTAGACAGCGTCCATCTGCGCCAGCTTCCCCCAGGGAATCGCGTTGTCGGCGCCGACAGCCTCCAGGCGCGCCCCGTAGGTCGTGATCGTGCGCTCGCGCGCGTCGTCCACGAGCGTGGTCGCTGTGCGCGTCGGCTCGGCGCGGGGGGCAGCCCAGGTCTCGACCCCCAGCTCAGCCAGGCGCTCGACGGAGCGGCGCCCGTGCTCGTCGTCCCCAAGCGCAGTGATGAGGACGGCGCTGCCGGCCAGACGGGCAAGCTGAACGGCAGCCACCGCGCCACCGCCGGCGGGCTCCTCGAAGGGATCCTCCGCGTGCACGATCTCGCCGGGAGTGGGAATGTGGGGAACGCGCGCGAACGTGACCCACTCGATGTGGCCGACAACGGCTACTTTGAGGTTGGCCTGCACGGCGGCAGTGTCACACACAGGATTACACGGTGCGTGCCGATGGGTGTAGTACGCTCGTTGGCGTGGAGCGATCGGCCCGGCGGTTGAATGTAACTCTTGACTCAGAACACGCCGCTCGTCTGGCGCGGCTCGCAGAGCGCATGCATGTGCAGGAGGGGACGCTTGCACGATCGTTGCTGTCGACGGCGATCGAAGAAGCCGATCCCGACGCGCGCAACATCACAGCCATCCTCGATGGAATCCCGGGGGCCTATGAGCGCGCAATGCAAAGACTGGAGAGTGTTCGCCAAGGCAACACGATCCCGCTCGACGAGCTGTGAGACCGATCAGTGCCCCAAGTCAGACTGGAGCCCGAGGCGGTCGAGGATCTCGATCGATTGATCCTCACTCACAGCCTGCCGGCTGATACGAGGTCTCGCGTCCGGCGCTCTTTGGGGGCGCTCGAACTTTTTCCCCTGCTGGGCCGCGCGGTGGGTGAGCCGTGGGCTCCGCTGCGATGGACGCTCGGTCCCTGGCGCTGGTTGGTGATTCTCTACGTGTACGACGAGCAGGAAGACTGCGTCTCCATGCTCAGCTTCGAGGATGCGCGATCCTCGCACGCGATCACATCACTGACCTCGCCTTGAGCACCCACGTCGTCCTCCTACGTGGAATCAACCTCGGCGCGCACAATCGCGTGCCAATGGCCGATCTGCGGGCGCTGCTTGCCGAGCTCGGCTATCCGGACGCGCGCACGCTCGTGCAGAGCGGCAACATCGTGCTCGGATCCGACGCCTCGCCTGCTCGCCTGGCGGGTGAGCTCGAAAGCGCGATCGCCGAGCGCTTCACAGTGCAAACGCCGGTTGTGGTGCGCACGCGCGAGGAGTTGGCCGCGGTGGTGGCGCTCGACCCGCTTGGCGATGTGGTCGAGGAGCACAAGCTCTACCAGGTGAGCTTCCTCTCGGCCGAGCCGGACCCCGACGCGGTGGCGAAGATCGCGCAGGAGGACTTCGAGCCGGAGCGCTTCGTGCATGTTGGCCGCGAGATCTACGCTTGGCACCCAGGGGGCATCCACAAGTCGCGCCTGGCGCGGATGCTGTCGGACAAGCGCCTGGGGGTGGTGGCGACGGCGAGGAACTGGAAGACGACCACCAAGCTGCTCGAGATGGCGCAGGAGCTGGAGCGGAGCGCTTGACATTTCAATTCAAGAAATCATGAAGGCCATGCCACATGTGGCATGGCCCCGGACGGTGCATGCACCGTCCGGCCGGGTCGTGCATGCACGACCCGGAACAGCATATGAATGAACGATTCGCGTTTAGTCCTCGCGACCGCGCGCGCGACGAATCTCAACCAGTCGTGCCGCCAGCTCGGCCTCCGCGTCGTCGGGCTCATAGAAGCGCTCGCCGACCGCCGCCTCAGGGGCGAGCTCTTGGTCTGAGACGTGGCCAGGGTGCGAGTGCGGGTAGTCGTAGCCTTGGCCGCGCCCGCCCGAGCGCAGTTGCACAGGGGGCGGCGCCGCGCCGTGCTCGCGCACGAAGTCGCGCGCGGCGCCGATTGCGCGCTTGGCGGCGTCTGACTTGGGCGCGAGCGATAGGTAGATGGCAGCCTGGGCGAGCGCGAACTGGCACTCGGGCAGGCCGGCGTGCTCGACCGCGGCAGCGGCTCCGGTGGCTACCGTGAGCGCGTTGGGGTCCGCGTTGCCGATGTCCTCGCTGGCAAGAATCACCATGCGCCGCGCGATGAAGCGAGGATCCTCGCCGCCCTCGAGCATCACCGCGAGGTAATAGAGCGAGGCGTCGGGATCGGAGCCGCGGGTCGCCTTGATCCAGGCGGAGATCGTGTCGTAGTGGCTGTCTGCCTTCTTGTCGTAGTGCACGATCCGCCGCTGCAGCGCGTCTTCGGCGTGCTCGACGGTGACGCTGTCGATCGCGGTCTCGCATGCGAGCTCCAGCGCGCTGAGGGCCGTGCGCGCGTCGCCCTGCGCACGCGCGGCGAGCATCTCAATGGCCTGCTCGTCCACCTGCGCCTCGCCGCACTCGCCGTGCTCGAGCGCCCTGCGTAGCAAGGTGAGCACATTCTCTTCGGTGAGCTCTGAGAGCTCGTAGAGACGCGTGCGCGAGAGCAGCGCGCGGTTGACCTCAAACGACGGGTTCTCGGTCGTGGCCCCGATCAGCGTCACGAGCCCTTCCTCGACGGCCGGCAGCAGCGCGTCCTGCTGGCCCTTGTTGAAGCGGTGGATCTCATCGAGGAAGAAGATCGTCTCGCGCTCGCCGAGCCGGCGCTCGCGCGCCCGCGCCAGCACGGCCCTGACCTCGGCGCGACCGGCCTCGACGGCGCTCAGCTCCTCGAAGGCGGCGCTCGCGCTAGCGGCGATGATGCGCGCGAGTGTGGTCTTGCCGCTGCCAGGCGGCCCGTGCAGAATCATCGAATGGGGCTTGCCCTGCTCGATCGCGGTGCGCAATGCCGAGCCGGCACTGAGCAGGTGCTCCTGGCCGACGAATTCGTCGAGCGTGGTGGGACGCATGCGAGCGGCGAGCGGCGCCGTGTCAGGGGCAGAGTGTGTGCCGGCCTCCGCGTCGGCGGGATCGAAGAGCGAGTCCATCGGCCACAGTGTGCCGCAGCGGGTCCCCCTCCCGCGGGAGAAGCGCGTCTAGTGCTTCTTGGCGTGACGGGGGCGGCGCTTGCCGCCGATCCCGGTGCGACTGCGCGCGGCTGCCTTGGCGGTGCCGCCGGCCGCGCGATACGCGGCCGTGAGGTCGGTCAGCGACTCGTGTGAGGTTTCGCCGAACGAGGGAAGTTCGAAGCTCGTGCTCGCCTTGGGAGACAGGCCGATCTCGAGGTGCGGCGCGCTCGAGAGCCCCACGATCCCGCAGCCGACCTCGGCGATCGGCTGGCCGGCGCTCACATGCGTCCCGACAGGTACGAGCGCGGGCTTGGCGTGGCCGTAGTAGACATAGCGCCCGCTGTCGATGCCGCTTTCGACGTGCAGCACGGGGGCGTAGTTGCCGAACCCTTCAAGGCCCTCCTTGACGATCGTCCCGCTCGCGACGGCAAGCTCGATCAGGCGCGGACCGCAGTCGTTGCTTTCGCCGCCGAGGTCGACGCCCTGGTCGAGCGTCCAAGTGCCGGTGGAGCCAACGCGGCCGAGCGGATAGAGCGGAAAGACCCAGCCCCCTCCGGCGGCAGCCGGATAAGGACCAACGACAGGGCCGGTCGCGGTGCTCGGGTCTCCCGTGCTGGGGGTTGTGCTGCCGGACGGGCTCAAGCCTCCGGTCCCGTTGGTCGCGCCGTCGGTGCCCGTCGAGGTCTCGCCGGACGGTGCGCTTGTGGAGCCGGTCGCTTTGGGCGACGGAGCGCTCGTGGGAGCAGGCGCGGCATAAGCGCTGCCGCCGGTTCCGTTGCCGGAACTCGCCTCGGCGACGGTCACAGGTGAAACAGGTGAAACGCACAGCAGCACACTCGCTATGAGTACGCCAAACGCACCGCCTGCCTTGGGACAGGAACTAAGCAAAAGCTGGCCCTCGTGGTCGGCCTACGGGGTTAGCTGACGGGCTGGCGCTCTGCGCGCCTTCCGCGGATCACCGCGAAATTAGCCCCGACAAGTTGGGTCCCCCGCTCCCCGGCGTGGCCGGGAACTCGGCGAAGCCGCAATCTAGCGGATCCCTCGGTCGCGTGCGCGGGCCGGGAAGTTTGTTGCAAGACGCACTAGGGTCTTTGCAGCGACGCCGCGAATGGGGTCTTGCTCTCCAGCGGAGCCGTCGGTGCAGCCTGCGCTGCCCCTGCGGGTCTATCGTGGACATCGATGGACACCGCACCGCGCGATCCAGAGGAGGTGACCGCCACGGACGAGCCCGTGCGCGCTCGAATCCCAGCTACAACGAGGCTGGGTGCGGTACAGCTGACGGTGTCCGATCTCGAGCGCTCGCTCGATTACTACAAGCGCGTGATCGGCCTGAGCGTCCGCGAGCACGCCGGCGATTGCGCCACTTTGGGTGTCGGGACAGAGGACCTGCTCGTTCTGGTGGAGAGCGCCGGCGCCCGCTCCGTGCGTGGCCATAGCGGGCTCTACCACTTTGCGCTGCTTCTACCCGAGCGCACCGACCTCGCACGCTGGCTCGCCCACGCCGCCCGCGACCGCGTGGCGCTCGTCGGCCTTGCCGACCATTTCGTCAGTGAGGCGATCTACCTCAGCGATCCCGACGGGCACGGCATCGAGATCTACTGGGACCGCCCGCGCGAGGTGTGGGAGGGACGAGTGGCCGAGCGCATGACGACTCTTCAGCTCGATACGGCTAGCCTCCTCGCCGAGTTGTCCGACCCGGCGAGTGAGCCGTTTGAGGGGCTACCGGGCGGCACGACGATGGGCCATGTCCACCTGTGTGTCTCAGACATCGCGCGGACGGTGGCCTTCTATCGAGACGTCCTCGGCTTCGCGCTGATGGCCTCGCTCGGCGGGCAGGCGGCGTTCCTCAGCGCTGGGGGCTATCACCACCACATCGGAGCCAACACCTGGGAGAGCAAAGGCGCCGGCCAGGCACCTGAGGGGTCGGCGATGTTGAGGCAGGCGACGATCGTGTTGCCGGGTGCTGCCGAGCGCGATTTGGTCGTGGGGCGAGCGGCGGACGCCGGGTGTGAGGTTGCCCATCTCGGGGATGGTGTGCTGGTCCATGACCCTTCGGGGAATCCGATCCTTCTGGTTGGAGCCTAGATCTCTGACGCTCAGCTGCTCCTCGCGCCAAACCCGCATATGGGCAGGCATGCGCGCTACGCTCGGTCGGTGCGCCCGTTCCCCACAGCCCCTGTCGCCGCGGCCTCGCTGATTGCGGGCTTTGCGGTTGCGGTTGGGACTGGTTCGCGGCCACTCGGCGGCCTAGTTCTGGCGATCGGCGGCCTGTGGTGCATCCATGCATGGGCGCGTCGTCACGGGAGGCGCACAGCCGTGATTCTTGGGTGCGTGGGTTTCGCAGCGTTCGTGCTCTCGCACCTGCTTGGGCTTCTGATCGGCCCGTGGCCGTCGGTGCTGATCGTCTCGGCCGCAACGGCCGCTGCCGCGTGGAGTCAGGCGGATTCGCGCGTGCGCCGGCCCACGTCGGCAAACGACATTGGCGCGGATACAGCTGAGCGCGAGCCTGTGCTCAGCGCGTAGAACTTTCGCGCGAGCGCCCTCGGCTCACGGCACGGACGCGGCCGACCGATAGCCCGCTCTCAGCGCCTGGCGCGCTCCTCCTCGAGCGCCCGCCGCAACGCCTCGTCAAACGACGCCGGCACGATCCCAAACGGCCCTGCGCCGCTCGGGTCGTCCACGACCGTGGCCGTCTTCAGCCCCTCGACCAGCGGTCGCGCGACGTTCGCGTCGACCGGTGTCACGAGCCCGATCCACAGCGAGGAAAGCCACGGGGTGATCAGCGGCACCGGCACCATCAGCCGTGGACGCCGGCCCATCGCTCGGGCCATCCGCTCGAGCATCTCGCCGTAGGAGAGCACGTCTGGGCCGCCGATCTGCACTTCGCGCCCGATCGACTCGGGCACCTCGGGAGCGCGGCTGAGGTACTCGATCACGTCGTCGATCCCGATTGGTTGCGTCTTGGTGCGCAGCCAGGCGGGTGCGATCATGATGGGCAGGCGTTGGACGAGGTAGCGCAGTGTGCGGTAGGACTCGCTGGCGGCGCCTACGACCATCGCGGCGCGAAAGTAGGTCAACGGCGGGCCGTGGCGCGCGAGTGTGAGCGCCGTCTCATGGCGGCTCAGCAGGTGTTTTGAAACGTTTTGATCGCCTAGGCCGCCGAGATAGACGACGCGCTCGATTCCTTCGCGCGCGGCCATCTGCGCGAAATTGCGCGCGCCCTGCAGCTCGCGCTCCTGGAAATTGCCGCCGCCGGCCATCGCGTGGATCAGGTAGTAGGCGAGCTTGATCTCGCTGCCCGCTCCGTCCAGGCTCGAACTTTGCCCTACGTCGCCCTCGACCACTTCGCAACCTATCGCCCGCAAGTCCTGCGCGCGACTGGCATTTCGCACGAGGCAGCGGACCCCCGCGCCCGAGCCCGCCAGCGCACGCGCCAAGCGGCCGCCGATGAAGCCGGTGGCTCCGGTGACCAGTACGCGCCGGTTGATCGCATCCTCAGGGATGCTCCTTGCTTACCCCGGGCACGACATATCCACCCGTGGATGGGCGCTTCAGCTGTGACCCGGCGTGAACGAAGTCCAGCGTCGTGCTCTGGCACTCGGTCCTACCGCGGATGCGCGCATAGTCCAGAACGCCGTGCACGCAAAGGGCGTGTGTTTCTGGACACCCGTATCGCGAGTCACCGCCCGGTTGTGGCAGCGCGCTTGGCGTCTGGCGTAAACGTGGTCGCTACCGCAGATGCGCGCCCGACCAGATCACGGCCTGGCCGTTGGGCAGCACGAACTTGCCCGAGGTCAACGTCGAGAGGATCGAGCCTGAGACGTTTGGCGCCATCGAGAACGGCGTGCACCACAGCGCCCACATGGCAGAGCGCGAGGGCCTGATCTTGCGTGTGAGCCGCGACTTCGGCCCGGCGCCGAGGCGGTTGTGGGCTCGCACTCTGAAGCGGTAGCTGACGCCGTTCTTCAGCCCGCCGATCGCGGCACTCGTGCCCGAGACTGTTGTCGAGGGCAGGGCGTGCTGCCCCTGGTAGGGCGTGACCGTGTAAGTGGTGATCGGGCTGCCGCCGTTGCGTGGCGCCGTCCAGGTGACGATCGCGCCGCCGTTGGCAGGCGTCGCGACGATGCGCGCGGGCGCGGCAAGCGGGGCCGCCTGCGGTTCGCTCACGGCCGCGGACTTGAAGATGATCGCGCTCATCAGCCAGATCGTCGAGGCGCCGGTTTGCACGCTCGCGGTCGGTGTGGCTCCGGTCGCCCCAGTCAGGGCGTCCTCGGCGACGAACTCCATTTCTTCATCCGGGGAAACGTTCACACGACCGTTGAAGCCCATGCGCGCCATCAGGTTGTCGCCGAAGCCGGAGTCGGCGTAGAAGCCGACGATCAGCTCGTTGGGGGCGGTCGTCGCGGCGGTCGCGGGCGTCGATACCACGGTGGCGGCTTTGGTCGTGCCGGTCGCGCTTGCGCTTTGGTCCACGACAGCGGTCCCGGCCGCCGTCGAGAGACCCGCGTATTCGAGCACCGCCATGCCGACATCGGCCTTGGCGCTCGGCGTGGCGGTGACCGTCGGAATCGTGCCGCCGCCGGCGGTAATCGGGGCGCTCCAGATGCTCATTTCGGTGTTGTCCGAAGCCTTGAAGTGCTGTAGCTCGGTGAAAGTGTCGCCGGCAGAGTCCTTCACGCTCGAGGTGGTCGCCTTTGTGCTGCTCCAGACGCCGACCTCGACGATCAGGCGGTTGCCGGAGGCGAGCTTTGCCCCTGGTGTGACGGCCAGGCTCGTGACGTTGGGGGCGTGGCCGGAGGCCTGTTGCACGAATTGCGGTGAGGCAGTGCCGGAGGGCGTGACGGCGTTGGAGGAGGGGGAGGCGGGTCCGGTGCCGATGGCGTTGGTCGCCGTAACGGTAAATGTGTAGGTGAGGCCGTTGGTGAGTCCGGTGATGGTGGCGTTGGTCACCGGCGGCGTGCCGTTGATCGTGGTGGGGGTCTGGGCTGTAGAACCGAGGTAGGGCGTGATCGTGTAGCTGGTGATCGGGCTGCCGTTGTTGGCCGGCGCGCTCCAGGATACGGTCGCGCCGGCGTTGCCGGGTGTTGCCGTTGGGGCCGCGGGCGCGGCCGGCGCGGTGGGCGCGGATGGTGTCACGGCGTTTGACTTTTCCGAGGCGGGTCCGTTGCCGACGGCGTTGGTCGCCGTCACTGTGAATGTGTAGGCGGTGCCGTTTTCCAGCCCTGTGATCGTGGCTTTGCTCGCCGGCGGTGAGCCGCTGATCGTGGTGGCGGGCTGGGCTGTATTGCCGATGTAGGGCGTGATCGTGTAGCTGGCGATCGGGCTCGTCCCGGGCGATGGTGCAGTCCAGGTCACGGTGGCGCTGCCTTCCCCGCCGGTCGCGCTGACGCCCGTGGGGGCGGCCGGCGGCGTGGGTGTGGGACTCAGGTTGAGCGGGGTGGAGATCGAGGGCACGCCATTTTTATCCACAATGAAAAGCATGTAGTTGCCATACGGCGCAAGTGCCGAGTTGGCCGGCGTCTGTACCGTCAACGAACCGGAGCCCGCAGTGAACGACAGCGGCACGAAGTGCTGGGCCATGTCGCTCTGGTGCGTGTCGGTGCCGAGTGAGACGAGGTTGACCGAGCCGATCGAGGCGGCGTTGGGGGTCGTGACGGTGATGCTCGTGTTGTAGGTCGAGGCCGCTGGTGCGGAGGTGATCGTCGGCTGCGGGCCATCGAACAGGTAGGGCGGGGAGTAGATCTGTGAGGAGAACTCGCCGGGGTCGCCAAGGCCGTTGGGGTGCCCACCGCCGGCGACCAGCACCTTGCCGTTGGCCATCAGCATCGCGGTCGAGTGGTAGTTGCGCGCGGCGGCGATCGGCGCCGCGGCAGTCCACTTTTCGGTCGCCGGATTCCAGATTTCCGTCGGCAGCACGCCGCTGGTGACGACTTCCTGGTCGCTGGTCGCCTCGCCGCCGACGGCCAGCACTTCGCCGTTTGCCAGCATCGTCAGCGTGTGGTAGACGCGGTTGTTGTGCATCGGCGCGATCTGCTGCCATTTGGGAGTCGCTGCCGTCAGGTCGATGACCGCGGTATTGGCCACGGAGTTGGTTGTGTTGATGACGCTGGGCGCGCCGCCGCTGTAGAGGATCTTGCCCGGGCGGTACATGACCGATGAGCCGTTGGTGATGCCGCTTGAGCCGCCGACCTGCGTCCATGTCTGGTTGGCGACGTTGAGCTCGAAGGAGAGATCCTCGGAGGGCCCGATCGTGAAGACTTCCCCATTCGGCAGCAGGTAGGAGAACGGATACTCCTCCTCTTTGATCTGCGAAGTGGAGACTTTGGTCAGTTCGGTCCAAGTGTTTGTAGTCGGGTCATAGACTTCCGGCGTGTTGGCCCACGTGTTGGCGTTGGTTGAGTTGCCGCTGATGGCAACGTAGTCGCCGTTGGCAAGCTCGGTGACGTCGGGATACCAGCGCGGTGTGTGCATGTCCGCCACGCGTGACCAGCTGCCGGTAGCCGGGTTGAAGATCGCGGTATCGACGATGCCGATCTTCCCGGTCGTGAGCCCGCCGTAGCCGCCGACGGTCATCACCTCGCCGTTTGGAAGCTGGGCCATGCCCGAGCAGAAGATGCTGTCCGGGGCGTTCGTGGAGGTGAAGGCCTGCGTCGTCGGGTTCCACACGTAGGTGGGCTCGGGCTGCTGCCAGCCGTCGAAGGCGAGCACGTTGCCGTTGGCCAGCTGGATCAGATGGATCGCCACGAACGGCCAGCTTGCAAGCGCAGTGAGTTCGCCTTCGGAGGCTGGGCCTGAGTGCGATTCGCCGCCTTCGAGGACGACCGTCGATGTCAGCCAGACCGTCGAGGCGCCGGTATTGAAGGTGGGGTTGGGGGTCGAGCCGGCGCCGACGACCGCATCCTGTGCGAGCAGCTCGACGTTTTCATCCGGTGAGACGTTGGCGCGGGTGGTGTAGCCGGAGCCGCCGGCGAGTTTGTCGCCGAAGCCCGAGTCCAGGTAGAAGCCGATCGCCAGGTCGTTGGCGCTGGTAGTCGGGAGCGTGGCGCCCGGTGAGACGGTGCCCGCGGTTTTGGTCGTGCCCGTGTTGAAGGCCGAGCGGTCGAGCAGCGTCGTTCCCTGTGCGCTTGCCACGCCCGAGTATTCGAGCGCGACGACACCGACGTCGGCCTTGCTCGACGGTTTCACCGTGATCGTCGGTTTGGTCCCGCCGCCGGCGGCGATCGGCGCCGCCCAGATGCTCATCTCGGTTTTATCCGAAGCCGTGAAGTGCAGTAGCTCGGTGTAGCTGTTGCCGGCGGCATCGCTCACGCCGGATGTGGTGGCCGCTTTTTCGCTCCACACGCCGACCTCGACCACCATCGTGTTGCCGGTCGTCACGTTCGACGTCGGTGTCAACGCGACGCTTGTGACCGAGCTCGAGTGGGCGCTGGTCGACTGCACGAAGGCCGGCACGATCGAGCCCGCGCGGGCGATGCCGAGCGTGTCGCGCCCGATCCAAAGCGCCGCCAGCAAGCCCAGCGCCACCAGCGCCATCCACCAGGCGCCGCGGGCTCCGCGCAGGTGGTTGTGCCGAGGCGGGCTCGGACGGGCACGAGCTCCGTTGGGGTCCTGGAACGGTTCACGCCCGCGCATGGCCACCCCAAAGAAACGTTTATGCGCGACGAATCTTTTTCGCCCGCGCCCGCATCGAGGATCTTTTTACGTGCGTTATGAGCTCTCTGCGGTGGTGTCTCGCTTTGAACCAGCGCCTGAGCGCCCGGCGAACACGCCCAAGCTCGGTGGTCAATCCGTGATGGTAAAGAGCGATCTGGCATTGATTGGCTTCCTGTTCTTGCGTACGTCCTCCCAGATCGCCCTGAGCGAATCGGCCGCCTGGTAGTAGGTCCCACGCCGAGCCCCGAACCGCTCGAGGAGACCTGCATTCACCATCGCTCTCAGGTCGTCTGTTGCGCCTTGATTCGCAATCTCCTCGTCCAACATCCTCAGGGCAGCTCGATAGGATGCGTTGCGAACGCGCATACCGACCGTGGCTTCAAATAGGCCGCTGAGCATCCGCTGTGGCAACCGCTTCTCGGCGCATATGGTTTCAAGTCGCGTCCATATTTCCTCGGACTCCTTGACGCGGCGCAAGACGCTGCTTGCCTGCACGAAGTGCGCTTCCAGGCAGTACCGAACCCATGGTCGTGCGTCGCCTTCGGGGTGCCAGCTTTCAGTGCCGACCTCTCCCAGCACCTTGTAATACGACTGGGTGTTGCGCCCTAGGTACTCCTCAATGCTGGAGAATTGAGGCGCCAGGATCTGGTCGCGTGCCAGGATCAGGGTTTGAAGGCATCGAGACATCCGGCCGTTGCCGTCACGGAACGGGTGGATCATCACGAGATTCAGATGCGCCATCGCGGCCTTGATCATGACCGGCGTTTCGTTGTCTGAGGAAACATCGCTTGTCAGTTCCTGCACTAGTCGCGGCAACTCGTCGGCGGGTGGACCCTCGTAGACGATGTCGCCGGTTGCATCGTTGCGAATCCATATCGGTCCAGGACGCCACAGCCCGGGACTGGCGTCGAGCGTGTACTCGGTCATCATGAAGTGCAGGCTGCGCAGGATTTGCGGCGTGTATTCGAAGTGCTCGTCCTGGGCAAGCTGGAGCACATACGTCATCGCTCGCCGGTAGCCAGACACCGCATTCCAGTCCTCCTCGCGTGCGTCTGTAGGCTCCTCACCGCCAATCGCGGCGAGAGCGTCCTCGACAGATACGTCGTAGCCCTCGATGCTGTTCGAACCTTGGATTGCGCGGGCGCCGAGGACCCGTCTGACAAGACCGACCCAGCGTCGTGGTTGGGCAACGCGAAAACGGAGCTGACGCCGCAGCTCCTCGATCTTTTGCAGAGCCGCTGCCTCTTCGAAGCTCATGGGAGGGGTCTGGAAGATCATTGTCCTCTCCGGGACGAATCTTGAAACATGGATGCTATCACGGGCACAAATGATAGCATCATGCTGTACCGTGAAGGAATCCCTGAGAGCGGTCTGGCTTTCATGTGCGACCTCAAGAGCCGGATGAGCGAGCGCATCCGGCGACAGTGCGCCGGGTTGAGTAACGGCCCTCATGCCCCCGAGGGTGCGGGCGCCCCCTGCATGCCGTCCGTACCCTCGGCCCCCGTTGAGGAAGTGTCGAGCGTGTGGTATTCGGCGAGCAGCTCTTCCTCGCGAGACTTGCGCGGGAACATGAAGAACACGAGCGTGGCACCGAGCGCGATCGCGACGATGCCGGCCGTATAGGCCCACTGGTCGCCTTTCACAAACGATTCCCTTGCTCCCGCCGCAATCGCTTTTGCGTAAGCGGGATAGCGCGAGGCGGTGTCGGCGGCGCTCGAGAATGACTTCTCGAGTTCTGCTTCGACGCTGGTGGTCACGCGTGCCCGGTCGGGTGAACTTGCGATCGCGCTACCCACTGCCGCGGCGTAGCCCGCCGTGAGCAAAGCCCCGAAGATCGACTGCATGATCGCGCCGCCGAGGTCGCGCTGTAGGTCCGCGGTGCCAGAGGCCATGCCTGCGCGCGCGACTGGCACGGAGCCTGTGAGCGAGTGCGAGGCTGGGGTTCCGGCGAAGCCGATCCCGGCGCCGATGAAGGCGTAGCCGAGTCCCACCTTCCAGTAGGCGATGCCCTGCTTCCAAAGCAAAAGCATCGTGAGGAAGCCGAGCATGCAGAACGCATAGCCCACGAGCAGGGTGAAGCGCGCGCCCCTCGCGTCCACCAGCTTCGCTGAGCGGGGGGCGATCAGGACCATGAACACGGCTGCCGGCAGGATCGCGAGACCCGAGTCCAAAGTCGAGTAGCCGAGGACGTTCTGCAGGAACTGCTGGCCGACGAACATCGCCCCCATCAGCGAGCCGAACACGATGATCCCCGCGAGGGCTGCGACCCAGAAGACGCGCCGGCTTGCCACTTTCAAGTCATAGAGAGGGGCCGGCGCACGACGCTGGCGCAGGACGAAGGCAAACCCGGTGGTGAGCGTCACGATCGCCGTGATGAGGACGATCGTGCCCTCTTTGGGGACCGGCGCGAAGTTGATCGCGAGGATCAACGACGCCACCGCGATGACCGACAGCACGCCGCCGAAGTTGTCCACGAGGCCGGTCGTCTCGTTGATGTGGGCCGGTACGTAGCGCCATGCCATGTACAGCGCGACGAACGCGAGCGGTAGCGTGATGAAGAACACCGAACCCCAGTGGAAATGTGTCAGCAGGGCGCCTGCGAGTAGCGGCCCTAGAGCCGAGATCGCTCCACCGAGGCCGGACCACAGCGCGATCGAGCGCGTGCGCGCCGGACCCGACCACAGCGCTGTAATCAAAGCGAGCGTGGTCGGGAAGGCCATGCCCGCGGCCAGGCCGCCCAGCAGACGCGCGAAGAACAGGACCGTGATCGATGGCGCCAGCGCCGCCAGCAGCGCGGCCGGGATCGCGAGCGTCGTGCCGAGCATCAGCATCAGCTTGCGCCCGTAGCGGTCGCCGAGCGCACCGAGATAGAGCACCGAGGCTGCCAGCCCCAGCGAGAAGCCGACCGCGATCAGGTCGAGCCCGGTCTGTGAGGCGTCGAATGCCTTGCCGATGTCCGGCAGGGCGACGTTTGCAACCGAAAGGTTGAGGTTGGCGACGGCCGCGACGGCGATCAGGGCGGCGAGAACCGCGCCCGAGTGCTCGGGAGTGGATGACGGTTCGGCCTCGGGCACATTTGCTTGCGCCGGGCCTTTTGCATCGGACTGGGTGGGCTCGTCAGGTGGCTCGTCCGCCGGCGTGCTGCCTTGCGTGACATCCCTCGCTTTGCTCGGCGTCTCCTCTTTCGCTGAAGCCGGATGTCCGGGCTGATCCTCCGGTGCAGTCATCGCGGTTTTGCCTCCAGCGCCGCGAGCCGTCCGCTCCCGGCGGCCTGTCCACCTGGATCGCGCCCGCCCGGCCCGCGCAGGATGTAGGCGATGCCGACGGCGATCACAGAGCCGGCCAGGGGGCCGACGACGTAGACCCAATAGCTCGAGAAGTCGCCGAGCACGAGGTCCGGCCCGAACGAGCGCGCGGGATTCATCGAAGCGCCGCTGATCGGGCTCGACCAGAGGCCGGCGAGCACGATGTAGCCGCCCACCCCCAGGGCCGAGAAGGTCCCGACGTTCTGGGCGCTCGAGGCAGTGCCGAGGATCGTGCTGACCAGCCCGGCGGTGAGCACCAGCTCGATCAGCATCGCCTGCCAGTTTTCGATGCCCGGTCCAGGCACGGTCGCGCCGAGCTGGCCGACCTTGCCGAACACGCCCCACAGGAACACGCAGGCGAGCGTAGCGCCGATCAACTGCACGAGGATGTAGCCAAACGCGCGCTTCCACGGGAAGTCGCGGCGCAGGCCGAAGGCAATCGTCACGACCGGGTTCAGGTGGGCGCCGGAGATCGCGCCCATGAAGAGGATGATCGCCATCACGGTCAAGCCGGGAGCGGTGACGGCCGCGGCGCGGCTGATCTGCCCATGGCTGACAGCTGTGACGACGCCGCCGCCGGCACCCGCCATCACCAATAGGAATGTGCCGAGGAGCTCTGAGAACAACCGTCGCCACTCGAGGCTCGGGTCGTCCATGTCGGCGCGCTCGGGGCTCTCGAGCGTCAGCAGCGCGTCGCGCAGGCGAGCGATCTCAGCACGTCTGAGTCGCTCCTCAGATGGCGGCGGACCGGATGGGGAGGGGCTGTCCTGCTCGTCCATCGCCCACCGAGCCTAGCGGTGCCACCAGCGGCATTGCAAGACCCGCCCAAACAGGGGAGGCTCACCAATGAACCAAAATGGGCCCCGCCTCGTAATCCGTAATCCAGTGTCCTCAACCTTGGAAGAAGCTCTGCTCGCGATAGCGGGCCTGGTCGCGCTCAACCTTGTGCTGCGCGCCACACGCTGGCTTGCTCGTCGTCCGAGGACGATCGGCTGGGCATGGCGCAACTCGCGCCCGCACACGCTCGGCTGCCGGCGTCGCGAGCTATTTGGCGATCCGCCGCGCAAGCCGCTTGAGTGGCTGAAGCGATGTGCGGCCAAGGCAGTCGCGTGGCACGCCGAACGCCCGCTGCAGGTGCAACCGTTCGAAGGGGGCGCGCCCAAGACCGACGCGGCGGCCGTCTCCTCCGCTCTGAGTGCCGCGATGATGCGTATCGCCAGTTCGCGCCGCTCGGGCGTCGATACAGTGACCGCGCCGATCGCCGCCGAGGGAGCCGTCGAAGCCATCGCCGGAGGCGTCAAGGCCGCTCCCGCGGGCGGAGAACTGGCGGCGGCGCTGGTGCATCTCGGCTCGTGGGCGCTCGCCCGTGGCACGCTTCAGCTCAGCGGCCACGTGCTGGCACCGACGGCCGCGGGTCCAGGGCTCGCGCTCGCAATCTCCACCGGCAGCGGTCGCGTGCTCGAACGACTCACGTTGCGCGCGGCCGAATTCGAGTCGGGCAATGCCGGTGGAACCTCCTCCCAGGGCAGCGAAGCGGACCGCTTTGCACGCCTTACGACCGCCGGGGCTGTCTGGGCACATTTCAAGATCCTCGAAGACGAGTGGCATCTGCCCGAAAAAGACATCAGCGGGAGTCTGCGTACCGCCGACTGGCGCAGCTACGCGTTGATGCGGGTCGGCGCCGAGGGCAATGACTGGCGCCCGCCGGAAGCCACGCGCGCCCTCTACGCCCGCGCGGTCGATGCAGACCCGGACAATCTGATCGCACAGTTCAACCTGGCCTCGGCCGAGCTCGAAGACGTACAGCTCGTCAAGGTGCGCGGCGCCGCAATTAGGCGACTCGAGCTGATACACGACGAGCTCGACGGCGAGGGCCACTGCGCCAAGGACTCGCCGGCGGGCAACGACGACCCGGTCTGTCAGGAGTTATTGCTGGATCGCGATCCGCTGCATTATCAGGTTGCCTACAAGCAAATCTCGGCGACGCTCAACTATGACGTGGCGTTAGAGGCCGAACTGGAAGTCTTACACCCAGGAGTGCGATTCCCGCGACTGTCGGCGTCGGCGCCTTGGTTGAGACCCGGTGTCGTGCAGGCATGCGCCGCCGCGTCCCCGGAGGTTTACGACTCCATCCGTGTCTTATGGAATCTGACGGACGCCGATCTAAAAAGGCTCAGGGATCACCTACTCGACATCGAGCGGACGCTGATCGTTCTGGCGGACGGCGATTCCGAGCGTTTTGTAAAT
This sequence comes from Solirubrobacteraceae bacterium, assembly GCA_036510155.1. GTDB lineage: Bacteria > Actinomycetota > Thermoleophilia > Solirubrobacterales > Solirubrobacteraceae > Palsa-744. The sequence goes on from DATCEK010000030.1 coordinate 26,979, forward strand.
GCGCGCTCAAAGCCGTGGGAGCAACTGCAAGCACTGCTGCGCGAGATCGAGGGCCCAACGCTCGTGCTGTGGGCGATGGTCGCCCTACGGGTCGGCCGCCCCGACGGTCAGCGCTGGGCTGACGATGAGCTGTGGCTGTCGCTCCCCGGCCGGCCAAAGAAGCGACGGGACCTGGTCGAGTTGATCGAGACTGGCCAGCTCACACCGGTCAAGGCGGTCGCATTCGCTCGCGGTCCACGCGTCTCGACGACCAGCCGCACCTGCTTCAGTCTCGCCTGCTGGTACACGGACATCGGCCGTCTGCAAAGTGCGCTGCGCGAACTCGCGCTGAGCCTCGAGTGCGGTGGGGAGATCGCCAGCCGGCGCGTGGCCGACATCCAGCTGCGCTCGCTGCACAAACGCAAGGAATGGAATGCGCTCAAGTCACGCTACATGCCGTCGACCGACGGTGCGCTCGCCGAGGGTCGCGCCAACGGGCAGCGTCCGGAAGAGGCGGTTTTCGGGGTGCAGAGTCCGGGAGAGGGTCTCGGGGAGGGAAGCTCGGAGAAGACGGCTGGGCAGACACGTTCTGGGGAAGTGGGCTCAGCAGAGGCCGGTGCGGTGGAAATAGGTGCGGCTGAGGCAGGCCCGGCCGAGGGGCATAAAGCGGAGTCCGACCCCCAAGGGGTGACGGCCCGCGAGGCAACTCCAGGGTGAGTCCGTCGAAATGGGGGGCCGTGGGGCACTGTTACCCCGACCACTTGCCCTTGCCATAGTGGGCCAGCTCCAGGCGCGCGATCACGCCGCGGTGCACCTCGTCGGGGCCGTCAGCCAAACGCAGGGCGCGGGCGGCGGTCCACGCGCCGGCGAGCGGGAAGTCATTGGAGAGACCAGCGCCGCCGTGCAACTGGATCGCCATGTCCACGACTTGCTGGGCCATGTTCGGGGTGGCGACCTTGATCTGTGAGACAGCCCCGAGCGCCTCGGGCGCCTTCCGATCGACCAGCCAGGCGGCGTGCAATACGTGCAAGCGTGCCCGGTCGATCGCGATGCGAGCGTCGGCGATGCGCTCGCGGTTGCCGCCGAGGTTGGCAAGCGGCTTGCCGAAGGCCGTGCGCTCGCTCGCCCGCGCGCAGGCCAATTCGAGCGCGAGCTCGGCCAGCCCGATCAGGCGCATGCAGTGGTGGATGCGCCCCGGCCCAAGCCGCGCCTGGGCGATCGCAAAGGCCTGGCCGGGGCCGCCGATAATGGCGCTCGCGGGCAGGCGCACGTTGGTGAAGGACACTTCGCCGTGCCCGCCGGGTGCGTCGAGAAAGCCCATCGCCTCGAGCATCCGTTCCACCTTCACGCCGGGCGCATCCATCGGCACGAGCACCATCGAATGCTGGTGGTAGCGGTCGGCCGTGGGGTCGGTCAGCCCCATGAAGATCAATGCTTGGCAGTTGGGATGGCCAACGCCGGTGCTCCACCACTTGCTGCCGTTGACCACGACCTCCTCGCCGTCGAGCACGGCCGTCGCTTGCATGTTGGTCGCATCGGAGGAGGCGACCTCGGGCTCGGTCATGCAGAAGGCCGAGCGGATCTCCCCGGCGAGCAGTGGTGTCAGCCAGCGCGCCTTCTGCTCCTCAGAGCCGAAGTGCCACAGCACCTCCATGTTGCCGGTGTCGGGAGCGTTGCAGTTGCAGACCTCGGCCGTGATCAAAGAGCGCCCCATGCGCTCGGCTAGCGGCGCGTACTCGACGTTCGAGAGGCCGGCTCCCAGCTCTTCGTCCGGGAGGAACAGGTTCCACAGGCCCTCCTGCTTGGCGAGTGACTTGAGCTCCTCGATCGCCGGCAACACGACCCAGGGATCCTCGCGCGAGAGCAGCTCGCGCATGTAGGGCTCCTCGCGCGGCCTGACTTCGCGCTCTTGGAAGGCGATCAGGCGCTCGAGTAGCTCCTGTGTGCGTTGCGAGTGCTCGAAGTCCACGGCTCATCTCCTCGGTTTTAAATGGGCAAGGCGCGTATTGGCGATAGGCACGCCCAGCCGGGCAGCGTACGCCCAAATGTCCACGACTGTGGGCAAGGCGCGTCGTGTCGACAGGCACGCCCAATATCCCAAAAAAACACCTGTCTTCGCCAGGTTGCGGATGCCTGACACACTGAACGCAAGTCAACCAACGAGGGAGAGCGCCAAATGGACGCCGTCAACCACCTGTTTCGCCTAGCCGCCCGTCCCGAGGGGATGGTCGGGCCAGAGCACTTCGACTACGTCGAGGAGCCGCTCCCCGAGCTGGCAGAGGGGCAGGTGCTGATCAAGAACGCCTACATCTCGCTCGACCCGGCGATGCGCGGCTGGATGTCCGAGGGCCGCTCCTACATCCCGCCGGTGCAGATCGGCGAAGTCATGCGCGCCGGCACGGTTGGCGAGGTGCTCGAGTCCAAGGGCGAGAAGCTGGCCGTCGGCGACCACGTCTCGGGTTGGCTGGGCGTGCAGGAGTACGCCGTCTGCGATGAGAACGCGGTCTTCAAGGTCGACGCGAGCCAGATCCCGCTGACCAAATACCTGGGAGCGCTCGGCATGCCAGGCGTCACGGCATATTTCGGCCTGCTCGACGTGGGCGCCGCCAAAGAGGGCGAGACGGTCGTCGTCTCCGGCGCCGCGGGAGCAGTCGGCAGCGTGGCCGGGCAGATCGCCAAAATCAAGGGTGCTCGCGTCGTCGGCATCGCCGGCGGGCCGGGGAAGTGCGCCTGGATCGTCGACGAGCTCGGCTTCGACGCCGCGATCGACTACAAGGGGGAGGACGTAGGCGAGGCGCTACGCAAGCACTGCCCGGAGGGCATCGACGTGTACTTCGACAACGTCGGCGGCGACATCCTGGACGCGGCCCTGGCGAACCTGGCGCGCGACGCGCGCGTGGTCATCTGCGGCGCCATCTCCCAGTACAACAAAATGACCGCGATGCAGGGTCCGTCCAACTACATGTCGCTGCTCGTCAACCGCGCGCGCATGGAGGGCTTCGTCGTGATCGACTACATGGGTCGTGCCCCGGAGGCGGTAGGAGAGATGGCGGCATGGATCGCCGACGGCAGCCTGGTCGCGCGCGAGGACGTCGTCGAGGGCTTGGAGAACTTCCCGGAGGCGCTGCAAAAGCTTTTCCGGGGGGAGAACGTGGGCAAGCTGGTGTTGAAGGTTGGTTAGCGAAGCGACGCATCGTCGAGGTCGAGGTCGATGACGTCCGCGACGCGGTCCATGTCCACGTCGTGGGCGAGCAGAGTTGCGCCGTTGCGCCAAGCGACGGCCGCGATCATGCAGTCGAGCATCCCCCGTGGTGTGACGCCGGCGGCACGACAGCGACGGTAGATCCTTGTGGCGCCGTCGAAGTCGCTCACCACGTCGAAGCTCAGCAGCTCGAAACGGCTCAGCAACCGACGCAAGTCCGTCTCTCGCTTGTCATCGCGTGCTCCGGCCAGCACCTCCATAATGACCGGCTCGGTGACCGCGACTGGTCCGTCGCTCTCGATCAACCCCGTGAGGCGACGGTGTGAGGGACTGCCGGTCGCTCGATCGTACTCGACCCAGACAGAGGTGTCAGCGAGGATCACGCGTCTGCGTGTGGCGGCAAGTCTGCCGGCGCTTCGGCGATGGCGCGGGCGCCTTGCATCGCCAGCGCTTCCTCGCGCGTCATAGGCTGTCCCGCCAGATTGCGCAGGGCTAGATCGACAGCCGCCGTCTTGGTGTGTAGGCCGTATCGATCCATGATCGCCGCGACGTATCTGTCCTCGATCTCGATGTTCGTGCGCACCATGCTCATACACTAATCATACACGTGACGTGTACGACGCGTGTAGAGGTCAAACTGGGTCCGAGCGAAATCGGTCATGGTCATCGACTCGCCCCGATCTTCGAGACACAAAACCATATTTCGTAATTTTGCTTGACAAAAGTGCTATAATTGTAAATTAGATGTCGATCGTCATCCCGGGAGGTAGCGAGAAGATGAGTACACAGCAAGCACATGCATCCATTTCGATCGCGCCAGTAGCTACCCGCTGGCGCGACCGCAAGCGCTATGCCTGGCTGCTCGGCCTGATCGTGCCGCTCTTGCCGTTCATCTCCTGGGGCCTGGTCGAAGCGACTGGCCTTGGCGTCTTCTGGTTCTACGGCCCGGTGTTGATCTTCGGCGTGTTTCCGCTGCTCGATCTGCTTGTCGGGCTCGATGCCTCCAACCCGCCCGACAGCGTGATCAAGTGGCTCGAGCAAGATCGCTACTACCGCTGGTGCACCTACGCGTTCCTGCCGTTGCAGTACGCGGGCTTGGTCTTCGCCTGCTGGATGTGGTCGCGCGGCGGCCTCTCCGTGCTGGAGTCGGTCGGCCTGGCGCTGACGGTGGCGATGGTTGCGGGCGTTGCGATCAACACCGCGCACGAGCTCGGCCACAAGCGCGCGAGCTCCGAGCGCTGGCTCTCCAAGGTCGCGCTCGCCCAGACCGGCTATGGGCACTTCTTTGTCGAGCACAACCGCGGCCACCACGTGCGCGTTGCCACTCCCGAGGATCCGGCGAGCTCGCGGATGGGCGAGAGCTTCTATGAGTTCTTGCCGCGAACCGTGCTCGGCAGCCTGCGCTCGGCGCTCGAGATCGAACGCGAGCACCTGGCGCGCGACGGCCATCGTTTCTGGAGCATTCGCAACGACATCTTCAACGCATGGCTGATGTCGATCGTGCTGTTCGGCGGGTTGGCGGTCGTCTTCGGGCCGGTCGTACTGCCCTACCTGCTGATTCAGGCGGTGATCGGCTTTTCGCTGCTCGAGGTCGTCAACTACCTCGAGCACTATGGTCTGTTGCGCCAGACCCGCGAGGACGGTCGCTACGAGCGTACCCAACCCGAGCACAGCTGGAACAGCAACAACGTGGCCTCCAACGTCTTGCTCTACCACCTGCAGCGCCACTCCGACCACCACGCCAACCCGTTGCGCCGCTACCAGTCGCTGCGCCACTTCGACGAGGCGCCGCAGCTGCCGACGGGCTATGCGGGAATGATCGTGGCCGCCGCGATTCCGCCGCTGTGGCGGCGGATCATGGACAGGCGCTTGATCGAGCACTACGAAGGCGACTTCTCGCAGATGAACATTCATCCGCGCACGCGCCGGCGGGTGCTGGCGCGCTACGGGGCGCCCGCGGCAAGCTCGTGACGCCGGCAGCGGCGCCGCTCCTCCGCCTCGAGGCGCCGGGGGGCACAATGGTGGTTGTGCCGCCCGCAAAGCAGGCCTCGGCCAAGCCTTACCGCGTCGCCGCGCGCGAGCTGCTGCGCGACACGCTGCTCGACGCCGCGCGGGAGTTGTTGGCAGACCGGCCGTGGGCGCAGATCTCGATGGCGGAGGTTGCCCGCGCGGCCGGGGTCAGTCGCCAGACGCTCTACAAGGAGTTCGGCTCGCGCGACGAGTTCGCGCAGACGTTCGTGATCCGCGAGGGCGCACGCTTCCTCGACGCTGTCGAGCGGGCGATCGAGCAGCACCTGGACGATCCGCGTGCCGCGGTAGCTGCCGGTCTCGAGGTCTTCCTGAGCGCCGCCGCCGAGGATCCGCTGGTGGCGCTGCTGCTCGCCGACGACGGCACCGGTGGCATGCTGCCGCTGATCACCACGCAGAGCCGCCCGGTGCTGCTGTGGGCCTCCGCACGTCTGGGCGAGGCGATGCGCGCCGGCTGGCCGCACGCGCAGGAGGAGGACATCGAGCTGCTCGCGGACACATTTGTGCGTTTGGCAATCAGCTATGTGACGATGCCGCGCGATGCGCCGTCGCAAACCGCCGCTGCGGCCGCCGCGTTGCTATCGCCCTACTTGGAGCGCGCGATGGTGTCGAGGGTGTAGTTCGCTATCCCTTGATCGCGTGCGACGTTCCCAGTACTGCGCCTTCGGCGCCGAGCGCCTGCACCGCCACGTACGCCGGCTGGCCGGGGACGGAGATCGAAGTCTCAAAGCCGCTCTTCGGGGCGCTCGAGGCGACCGTCATGGCGCTGGGACTTGCGCCGCTCAGCACCTGCCAGTTGGCGATCTGGGTGGCGCCGTTCCAGCTTGCGTAGACGGTTGTAGTGCCGCCGCTGCCGGCCGCCGCCGCGATCGACGGTGCGCCCGTCGGGTAGCCAGTCCAGGGAAAGCGGTATGCGCGATAGGACTGGGCGCCTTTGGGCATGTGCGCGTCGAACACGAGCGTCCCGGCTGAGGTGTATTCCGAGAAATACGGTTCCGCCCCCCAGCCGATGAACATGTTGCCGCCTTCGAGCGCCTGCACACTGCCCTGGCTGCCCGCCGCGAGCGGCGTGGGATGCTCGAACTCGCCGACGAGCGTATCGGTCTTGGCGCTTGGGTTGAGCGCCAGGATCACACCGCGCGACTGGGGATGGACCTTCGGCACGCCGCCGTTGTCGAACACGCTGACCTCGCCGTTGGGTAGTTCCTGAGCGTCGTGCTGGTATGCGGTGGCAGCACCGGAGCCAAGTGTCAAAGTCGGGTGCTTGCCGCCGATCTGTGCGCTGATCTGCCCGGTGCTCGTGTTCAGCTCGTACAGCGCCGAGGTGTTGCGCGAAGAGATCAGCGTCGAGCCGTCGGGGTTGGGGTCGATCGAGTTGATGTGGAAATAGTCGAACGGCCATTCCGTCGTGGAGCTGGTCGGGCTCGCATAGGACTGTGCGAGGGCGACGTGATCCAGCGGATGCCACTCGCGCCGGACGAGGTGCGTCCTCAGGTCGATTTCCTGGAAGAGGCTGTCGGTCACGGCGGCGTTGGTGGGTCCGGCGACACTCGAGAGGTTGCAGCGGATCGGGTTGAAGGAGGTCAACAGCGCCGTGTTCTGGGCGGTGATGCGGAATTCGTGCAGGTCGGCAGGGAGTCCGTTGCCGGCCGGAAATTTCTTGATGATCTGGTAGTTGCCGTTGGCGATCACCTCTTCGCCCTGACCGAAGCCCTGCGGCGGGATGTAGCCCTGCCACCAGGTGAGCACCGGCTTGTCTTCGTAGGACTGCACCTGCAGGTTGGTCGACGCGATACCCGCCGGGAGCGGGTCGAACCAGACAACGTTGCCGGCCCCGTCATAGATCGTGGGGCCGTTCTGGCCGGCGCCCGAATAGGGGGCGGCGAAGATGTAGCCCGGCGTCTGCCCGGCCGCCGAGGCGGTGACGGTCATGACCGGGGCCTGTAGTTCGGGGCGCGAATGGAATGTGTACAGTTCGCCACTCTTGGCCGTCGGTTTGGGGCTCGGCGCTGGGTGTCCGAACGGGTCGGGCACGGAGGTCGTGAAGTGGAACTGGAAGGGATAGCGCTTGCCGGCGCTCGAGAGCTTGCCGTGCACGGTCACGAGCTCGCCGGCGTCGAAGCCCTTGGCGGGGACGAAGCTGGCGCCGTCGCCTTGGGAGTAGGCCTCGAGCTTGCCGGTGTGGTTGCCGCTGCGCGAGCCGCTGACCGAGACCGCCGAGAGGTCGCTCACGGGGTATCCGAGCAGGCTGATCTGGGTGCCGTCTGATGCGTCGAGCGAGTCCGGCAGCGGCGAGACAGCCATTTGCGTGCCAGGCAGCAGATCCGAGCGGTTCAGCTGCGAGGGCACGCACTGGGGTGCCGAGGGGCCTTTGTAGGCGGCGTTCTCGGCCACGATCCGCTTCGCCCCGAAGGCGAGCGCCGCAACCGAGCCGGTGGCGATCGCGACGCCGAGCAGGACTAGCGCCCTGCCCAGCAGGTGCGTTTTGATCGTGTTTTGTGCGAATGGGCGGCGCGGCATGCGGTTGCGGGCGTCTCCTATGGGCGCGGGTGCGGCTCTCCCCTGAACTTGTACGACCCTATCGCGGCAAACCCTGGCCGAGCCTAAGAAGTTGCGAGGAAAGTGCGTAAGAACTTACGAAAGTGGGCGGTCGGAGCTGGGTCTGGCGATGTT
>DATCEK010000031.1:0-13418 GCA_036510155.1 Solirubrobacteraceae bacterium
GAGCGCTGGACCCCACCGGGCGAGGCAGAGCACGCTGGGCAATGAGATGGAAGCCCGCACTAAACGCATTCGCGATAGCGTTCGAAGGAAGAATCAACTAAAACCACCAAGCACATCCACCGTTAATCTGACACTCCCCGATCGAATGATTGCGTGGATAAGAACAACCAGATAACGGAATGATACATACCTACGGGCGTTAGGAAATCTCAATGGACGAATAGACAATTGCCTTGCGCGGAGGAGGTGCGGGACGCCATGCAACGAGCCTGCCCGTGTTCGAGCTTGGTACGTCATACTTGGTGGATCAGTATGGGACAGGTCGCTCGACAGGAGGGATCGTGGATGGCTGGCTCACGGGCTCGGCTCGTTGTCGGGCATGGGACGCTTGCCCTGGCCGTGATGATCCTTGGTTGCGTCAGTGTGCTCCTCGCGGTTAGCCTCGTCGGGGCGGCTCCGGGCCTGTTGACCGGAGGAGCGAGCACAGAAGAACCTCGCATAGATCACGGACTCCCGATACCGAACGTGGTCGCGGGGCAAACGGGGTGGTGTTCGTACAGCGGACCATCCCTCGCCAGCGGGGGAGCCTGCACCCCCGCTGCCCAATCGCTCCCGACCGCTTCCGCAGGAGCGCAACCCGGGACGTGCGGCTTTCAGCCGCTCCATATCGCTGGCCTGACTGCGCAATGGGGCCGCGTCGTGACGGCACTACCTGCTCGCAACGCCCATGTTCCGGGCAGCGCTCTCCTTAGCTGCGCAAGCACTTGGTACTCGATGAATGGCGGCGTTCTGCTCGCGGCTATCTTGCTCGACGCCCGAAATCCGAACGGTCCTGCTCCCACGCCGCGAGGACTTACCGCGCTCCGGGGCACTCCGGAGCTTTTCATGACACCCGGCGCGGCCCGTACACTTCTAATGCGACGGATCGGAAACGCATGGCTCGTGGTCGAGGGAGGAACGCAGTCCATTCGACTAGTCCTCATCCGTGTCCTACGCGCGCACGCGCGACAGTCGATCCACAGCTAGTGGGGGTCTTCTCTCGCGTGTATCGTCGGTTCGGTGCAGCCTAATCACATCACGCTTGCCTGAGCAATGTCGGTCGGCTTCACGCGAGGGCGCACAAGACTCCCTTCATCGCCAACTCGGTTGCGTGCGCGGTGAGGATCGACCTGTCTGGCTCACCGCAGGACAAGGCATGACCGACGAGTTGACGGGGTTGCTCGCCGAGCAGGCTCGCTACTACCGTGAACTGGCTGGCGAGTACGAGGACGGGTGGTTTCGACGCGGGCGCTACGACCGCGGCGCCGACGCGAACGCGCGATGGTTCGCCGAGGCGGCCGAGGTCGAGAACGCCTTGGAACGCTTCAGATCGGCTGGACGGGTGCTGGAGCTGGTGCGGCACGGGTGTGTGGACTCGGCAGCTGGTCGGGCACGCCGACACCGTGACCGCCGTGGACGCCTCGCCGGAGGTGATCGAGATGGCTCGCGCCAGGGTGGACGATCCGAGGGTGAGCTACGTGTGTGCAGACCTGTTCGCGTGGGAACCACCCGCGAGCTACGACGTGTGTTTCTTCGGCTTCTGGCTCTCCCATGTGCCAGAGCCGCAGTGGCGACCCTTTTGGGCGAAGGTCAGGCGGTGCCTGCGCCCCGGCGGCAGGGTTTTCTTTGTGGACAACCTGCCGAGCGACCTCTCCGCCGCTGTGGATGATCGGCTGCCCGACGGTGGGGATGAGACGATGACCCGGCGACTTGCCGATGGCCGCGAGTTTCGCATCGTCAAGCGCTTCTACGAACCCCATGCGCTACGCCAACGGCTTGCCGACCTCGGATGGGACGTACAAGTGCAGACAACGCCTGAGTTCTTCATGTACGGTCAGGCCACGACGGCCTCTGAGCGCGTGGAAGCGGATTGCCGGTGAGCCGTCCGTTGCGATGGGCGTAGTCGGTCTGGATCACGTGCAAGTGGCGGCTCCACGAGGGTGCGAGCCGAAGCGCGGCGCTTCTACGGGACTCTCCTTGGTCTGGAGGAGATCGAAAAGCCAGAGGAGCTGCGCGCGAGGGGCGGGGTGTGGTTTCGCTGCGGAGAGCAGCAGTTGCATATCGGCGTCGAGGATGGGTTCGTGCCAGCCCAGAAGGCGCACCCAGCGCTTCGAGTAGCAGACGACGGCGAACTTGATGCGCTGGCGGAGCGCTTGCGGCAGGCTGGCGAGTGTGCGAGTTGGGACGAGGCACTGCCAGGTATCCGGCGGTTCTACACGCAGGACCCGTGGGGCAACCGAATCGAGTTGCTAGCGGTTCCAGCTTCCCAGGATACGTGAGCGCTGGGCGCGCTCAGCATGACCATACGCCGTCGGCTAGGCTGGCTAGGAACTACAGCTAGCGCCCGATGACCGAACATGCCTCGCATCCGGTGTTCGCGCGCGTCTACGCGCGGGTCGCTGAGATGAGCGAACGCCGTGGAGGCACCGTGCATCGTCGCAAACTGCTCGCTGGGTTGCGTGGCCGAGTGGTGGAGCTTGGCGCGGGTAGCGGCGCGAACTTCCAGCACTATCCGACATCGGTCAGCGAGGTCATCGCCGTGGAGCCAGAGCGCTACCTACGCGAACGCGCAGAAAGCGCTGCTGCAAGGGCGCCCGTCTCGGTCGCTGTGGCCCATGGTGACTCCGATCGTCTTCCCGGCGAGGCGGAGTCCTTCGACGCCGGGGTCGTCGCGCTCGTGCTCTGCACCGTACCCGACCAGCAGCGTGCGCTCGCGGAGCTCTACCGTGTGATCCGTCCCGGCGGCGAGCTGCGCTTCTACGAGCACGTGATCTCGAAGGTCTGCGGGGGAGGCGCGCTTCCAGCGCCTCGCCGACACGACTCTTTGGCCGCGCTTGGCCGGCGGATGTCATCTCGCGCGAGACACGGGAGCGGCCATCGAGCAGGCGGGGTTTCAGATCGAGACGTTCGAGCGCTTCCGGTTCAGCCCCGCCGCGTTCCTACCAGCCGACCCGCACATTCTCGGCGTGGCACGCCGTCGCGCCTAGCGCCTCACTCGTTGGCTGGCGGCTTCTCGCCGTCGTGGTACTCAACCGTGTCGCTGAGGCGAAACATCGCCCTCAGACCCTCGCCGGGCGCAAGTCGCTCGAACGCACCCAGCTTGTCCGAGTCGGGGTAGAGCACGATATCGGGCTCGCCGTTCGTGCTGAACGCCAGAAAACGCACGGTGTCCTCTGTGCGGTTGACGAGCTGATGCCCGCCGCGCTCGCCGCGCAGAAAGGGCACCACCTCTCCCTCATGCAAATCTCGCCATCCATCCGGTGTGCGCAGGCTCGGGCGGCCGTCCAGAACAACGACAAGCTCCTCCTCGGCGAGGTGGTAGTGGTAGGGATAGGCCGCTTCGCCAGGCGGCAGCTCCCAAAGGCTCAACCCCAGCCGGTCGCTGCCAGCTTGACGACTGACGCGAGCACGCCGACACCGAAAGCCAGAGTGCTCGCGCGGCTCATCGAAAACGGGGTCGTTGATATTCGCCACTGCTGGGAGCTTACGAGCTTATGATCCGGCAGGTGGAGTCAGGGCAGAGCCTACGCAGATTCAAGGTATGTACGGTCGATGATTGAGCAGTCGAACGAGCTACGTTTGCTCCGCAGCGCTACCCCGCGGGACATCGACTCCGTGCTGAGCTTGTGGAGGGTGTCCGATGGCCCGTCGAGCGTGAGCGACACACCGGACGGTATCGCCCGTCTGCTGACCCGTGATCCTGATGCGCTGCTCGTCGCTGAATTGGGTGGCGTGGTGGTCGGCTCGCTGATCGCGGCATGGGATGGATGGCGTGGCAGCTTCTACAAGCTCGTGGTTCATCCTGAGCACCGACGGCAGGGTCTCGCCACCGAGCTACTGAGGGAGGGCGAAAGTCGCCTGCAAGCACGGGGCACAGTGAGATTGACCGCGATCGTCGTTGAGGACGACCCTGCTGCGATGTCGTTCTGGGGGGCCGTCGGATACCAGCGTCAGCCTCGGCGAGCGCGATTCATCCGAAACGACTCGGAAAGCAGCATGGAAGCCGGGCAAGCGGGGTTAGCGAGCTGAGTTGACGACGTGTAGGTGGCGGGGTGCGCGGGCTGTTTGGCGCTGTTGGTAGGCGTCCATCGCGTGCTGTGCGCGGGCGATGGCGCGGCGCTGAGCGAGCTTTGTGTAGACGGTGGCGATGAGGTAGCCGCCGTCGTCGTGGCCGACCATCTCTGCGGCCGTAGCGGAGTCGAGGCCAAGTCCGCCCTCATCGACGGGATCGACCATCCATTGAATCGCGCGGTGCTTGAGGTCGTAGAAGTCTTGGCCGGGCATCCCAGCGGCGGCGCATATGGCTTTCCACCATGACGACCACGTACTGCGTCGCATGTATCCGCCTTGCGGTGCTGGAAAGACGATCTCGCCCATGTCATCGTGTACGACGTTGCCCATGCGAGGCATACGTTCGATGTGCTCGCGCCACGCAGGGCTCATTACGACCCATCGCCCATCGTCGTCCTTGGGCCAGGTGATCTTGCCGGTGTGGAGATCAATCTGGCGCTTGACGTGGATCAGGCCCTTGTCCCAGTGAAGCTCGGGGCGGTGCAGCGCGAAGATTTCGCCGGGGCGCAGCGCCTCGTCACCGATCGTCAGGACTGCTCCCTCAAGGACGAGTCCATAATCATCGGCGCGGCAGTTCCGCGCGCCTCGCCTGAGTCGTGCGTATTGCTCGTCGGTGATGATCTCGAAGTCGGGCCGGTCAATTCGGCGCTTGCGCTTGCTCGCGCCGAGCCGGATGAACTGGTTGCGCGGGATGAGGTCGCGGTCGAGTGCGTGATTGAAGAACTGTCGGACGGACTGTTGGGTGTGGGCGCCCTTCGGGCGAGTCCAGGTCACTGCCTCGTCACGAGTGAAGCTGTCGATCGGGCGGTCGTGGAACTCGCGGATGAACGGCTTGAGCCCGTCGCGCATCCTGCGCACGGTCGAGTCGCGGCGGCCCGTCTCCTTGTGGGCCAGCTCCCCATCGGGCCAGCTCATCGTGATCCGGCCGTTCTCGTGGATCGTCGCGCCCGCGAACTCAAGCACGGTCGGAGCGCGTCGCCGGGACGGGTTGGCGTCCTCCTCGCGTAGTTCCTGTAGGCATCGCTCCTTGGCGTCGCGGTATTCCTCCATGCTGTCGTAGGTGCCGACCCACTTTTTGCGGCCCTTGTACTTGGCATAACCGGAATACTTCGGCTTGTGGCGTGAGCCTCGATTGTGCGGCATCAGGTGTCCTCCGTGCCTTCAGTCGAGGCGTAGTGCTCGCGCAGCCATGCCTCGACTTCGGAGACGATGTAGCGGTTCATGCCGGCCATCCGCAAATGCGGGAGGCCGTGGCGCTGCTGCAACTCGATCCAGCGACGGGTGACTTGAAGATGGTCGGCGAGCTGCCGCTTGGTGACCCACCGCTCGTGTGTCTCGATCACGGCCGTCATGTGCGCGGCGCCCCGGTACTCGTTGTGTCTGCGCCAGTGGCCTGGGTTGGGCGCCGGCCGGGTGGGGGCCGGCGCTGTTGGCCGTGTCCCGCAAGCTGGGCGCATTGCTGCCTTGGATCAGAGCAGACCCCAACCGCGATCTCAAGGTCCTGACAGAAGTTGTCGATCGAGCCGTCAAGGTGGCAGACCTGACGGCCATCATCGTCTGATTCGCACGCAGCAGTAGGCATGGTCAAGCCGCCTTTCGCGTCGAGACGGCCCTCGCTTTGGTTGCCGCAGTCTGGGGCTTGCGGAACACGAGCACGTCCTCGTGCGCGACGACTTGCGTGCGGTCACCTTTCGCGCGGCGGCGGCGGGCGTGGAGCGTCTGCCAGAACGAGGGCCGCATGACCAATTCGCTGTCGCGGACGGTCGCCAGCAGGCTAATGACGCGCTGCCAGTAGAGCAGGCCGGCGTCCTCGCAGAGCGCGACGGTTTCGCCTGAGAGGTTGCGCAGCGCGCCGCCGCCGCCCGAGCGCATGTCCTTGGTGATGCACACGAGGAACCCACCGGGCTTGAGCACTGCCGCGCACGCCCGGTAGATGTCGTCCATAGCTACGAGATACGCGCTCCCGCGTGCATGACCGAGATTGCGACGATCGCGGCTGTAGTTGGTCGTATCGACTCGTCGCAGAGGCTCGGGGCCGCTGACGGTGTTGAGGTCGGCGACCTCGCACGCATACGGGGGTGACATGAGGATCAAGTCGGCGACGCCGTATGCCATGCGGCTTACCGTGCCGTCTCGCTTGGGGCTCACGAGCCGCCGCCGCGCTTGGGTTGTGAGCACGCGCGCAAGTTGCCGCGCGTCACCTTCGGTCACTTGTGCCAGCGAGCGAGTGCGCGGTTTTGCGTGAGCGTGCTCGATATTTGCGGCGGCGAGCTTGGCCCAGCGAGGCTCCAACTCCACGCCGATAGCGCGTCGCCCGAGGCCGATTGCCTCCACGAGCGTCGTCCCGATGCCGCACATGGGATCGACTACGAGGACGCCTGGCTCGCTGTACGTTTCGATGGCCCGGCGTGCGAGCGCGGGGAGCATCTTGCCGGGGTGGCGGTTGGACTCCGCGAGGTAACGTCCGTATCGCTGCCATTGGCTCGTGCGTTGCGCGCACGGCCATACAGCGAGCGGGAGGTCAGCAGTCTTTCGGTTTTCACTCATTGATTAGGGCGTCGGTGAGAGACCCTGTGCAAATGAGAGAAGGTCTCATAGCGCGGTTAGTGGTACAAACTCGCGTCCTTTACGCCGACGTGTTTACGCCTGCGATGTGAGCAGCAACGAGCAGAGTGATCGCCGCCTCGCGTGTGCGCTCGCCCGCTGTGGGCTCGGCGTCCAGGCTGATACCGGCAGCCGTGCGGTTAACGCATCGGCCGTCGGGAGAGCGGGCACACCAGTGCGAAGCACCCAGCAATCCCGGTGCCCCGCGTGTGGCCTCGTGAAAGAACACAAGGCCAATGCGGGCGCCGCGATGGTACACGTCGAGCCAGCTAGGCTCGCCGCTGGCGTCGGTGCCACCCTCGGCCACCAAGCTACAGCCCTCGCTTTCGTCGCGCTCGAACGGTGCGTCGTTTGCCTCTCTTGGTGTCTGCGCTTTCGGTGGAATGGCTGGCTCCGTTAGCGCTACGGCTGTGCGATAGAAGGCCGCCGCGACACTTGGGCTCGGCGCTGGCGTGCCCGTCTCGTCGTAGTCGTCATCCTCCGTCCAGACGATCTCGTTGTCCCAGGCCTCGGCGCCGGGAAGATACTCGTCCATGTGCAGGCTGATTACATGCTCGCCAACATCTACGACCGTGCCCGCTGCGCCGACTGGCGCCAGAAAGTGCGGGAAGCGCTCGACTGCACGCGAGAGTTGAAACCGAGCGCCGGGCGGTGGCGTCGCTGGATTTGTGCGCTGAGTGTGCATTAGATGGATTCCTTGTGTTGAGTGATTGCCGAGCGTGGAGCAGGGATGCAGCGGCCATCGGCGGCCATGCGAAATACGCGCCCGTTCTCGAATTGCAGAACGGTGTCGGCATCGAAGCGGGGGATATGGGCGATCAGCGGGCCGTTACGCTCGGCAAGCGCGGCGATGGCTGTTTCCTGAGCCTCAGTATGTGCCGCGAGTGCCGCGCGGTCAGCGTTGAAATAGCGGCCGTCGATACCAATGCGCACCTGTGTTCGATGTTCAACGACGCTGCATCGGTGAAGGCCGGGAGATTGATCGACCGCAACCCGTTCCAAAAGCTCGGCATCTCACGCGGCAAGGGCCGACGCGACCAACAACCCCCAACCGAGCAGAAGGTATGGGAGATGATCGCCCACGCCCGCAAACTGGCGTGCCCGTCGTTCGCCGCCTGGTTGCAAGTCGCGGCATTCACGGGTCTGCGTCCCGGTGAGCTGGATGCGCTGCGCTGGGAACGGATCGACTTCGACCGGCACCGCATCGTCGTGGCCGAACAGTTCAGTGCCGCGACCCGAGCTTTCGACACGCCGAAGAACCATTTACGGCGTGAGTCGCCACTGACCGCACACGCCCGCGATGCGCTCTTGGGTCTGGCGCGCGATGGCGAGTTCTGTTTCGTCTCGCTACGCGGCGAGCACTGGACCCCAAGCTCACGCGCCTACAACTGGAAGGCCGTCAGAGCCGCCGCAGGGTGGGAGGGAAGCCTCTATTTGGCCACCCGCCACTTCGCGGGTTGGTACATGGTCAACGAGCTTGAAATGTCCTCCGAGGACGTAGCGATCGCGCTCGGACACCAAGACGGCGGGAACCTCGTCCGCCGTCTCTACGGACACCGCGACAAGGGCCGCGCGCTCGACCGGATCATCGACGCATACGCCACACGCGCAGAGAACCGTCCCAAGCGCCAGGGATCATCAATGGTCGCAACGTCCCAGCAGACCTTGTTCGGAGACACTTATGTCTGACAGAAGTGCTAACGTATCCCAAAAGCGTGTGCGGTTTGCGCGCTCAGCAACCAAGCACCGCGTATCCAAGGAGCGCATCCGGTATGTCATTGCTCACTGCGGCCTCGCTTTTGAGGAGCAAGCCCCTACATCAGACGCCGATGTGCTCGACGCCAGGCTTGTCTGTCTCGGCGACGATCCCGACGGCCACGCCATTGAGGTGATAGCTGTGGAAGGCTCTAAAGACGAACTGATCGTGATTCACGCGATGGCGCTACGCACGAAGTACCGAGACCAGTACGAGGAGGCCAAGAGATGGCGACTCTGAGAACTCGCAACGGAACCAAGCTGACAAAGAAGGTCATCGACGCCTTGGCCGAGGAGGCGGAGCGCGGCTACGACCTGACTAACGCCAAGCGGGTTCGCATGGGGCGTCCCGCCCTTGGCGATGGCGGTAGCTCTCCACGCGTGCAGCTGCGTGTCGATCCAGACCTCGACCAGGCCTTGCGAGCGTGTGCTCGCAAGGAGCACCGCTCGGTCAGTGAGGTTGCGCGCACAGCGCTACGCGAGTACGTGGATCGCGCAGCCTGACCCGGCAGCCCGCTCACGAAACCGCCCACGGCCCCGAGAATCGCCAGCGCTCAAGACAAGCACCACCAATCGCCCCGACTAACTGGACAAGAGCTTGCCTTTATCCTGCAAGGGCACGCATTTTTGCTGTTGCTGTTTTGAACCAAGGAACCGGCCGTTTGAACCATGAGGGGCGTCCATCTCTGTTTAGCGGATGCTCTGGATGATTGAGATCAGCTCCTCGGGCGGGTAGCCCTGTTGACGCGCGAAGCTGACGAGATCGCGGGCGCGGGCGATGACCGCGCCGCGCTGTGGGGTTCCGCTGACACGTACGCCGAGCCCGCGACGGAACTCCAAGAGACCTTCGTCGCGCAGAGCGCGCAGCGCACGTAGGACCGTGTTGGTGTTGACCGCCATGACCGCTGCGAGATCGCGAGCGGGTGGCAGGCGCTCTCCGGGCTTGGCCTCGCCCTCGGTGATCGCGCGACGGATCTGCGCGGCTACCTGATCATGCAGTGGCGTGGGGTCTGAGCGATCTATGCTCCCTAGCATTGTGCTATTCATACTAGCATCATACTCACCACGATGAAGGGAACACCCGCGTGCCCGTGACCGTCGCGCCGCCCCACACAACGTCCTTGCCCGAGATCGAGGGCGGGGTGATCGAAGAGGCGCGACAGCGACAGCGCCGCCGGCGCGTCGCGGGCGTCGTGCTTGGCGGTGCCGCGTGCGCCATCGCGGCCCTCTTGGTGGTGTTGATCGGTGGCGGCGGAGGCGAGAATGCGGGTCCCCCAGGCGAGCCTTCACCGGGCTCTCCGTTGATGCTGACGCTCGTGCACGGGCACGCGTTCCTCGGTGGTCAGCCGGCGCTGATGGGGCTCACACCGTCGCTGGAAGCCGGCAGTGTCGGTGTGTGCGTCAGGGTCGCCAACCAAGGTGGTTGTGGTCCGCTTCCGAGCGCCGCCTACCCTGTCTATGGAGGCCACGGAGGAGGCTTCCGCCCCGAGGAAAAGGTCGGGCCGGAAGGCGAGATCGACGCGATCTTCACCGGCCCCGGCGTCGCCGCGATGCGGGTGGCGCACCTCGGAACCTTCAAGGCAGAACCTGCGCCCGGGCTGCCCCCCGGCGCGAAGCAGATCGTCTTCCACCGTCCACCCGGCTCACGAGGCTCGGTGCTCGCCCCAGGGCTCAGCCCCCAGATTCTGCGGGGCCTTGAGCACGCCCGGCAGAGTCCAGCTCTGATCGAGACGCTGCTCGACGCCGCCGGCCGCACGATCCCAGTCGGCGGGCCCTCGAAGTTCCAGCTCCCTGACAGCTATTGGCAACGGCCGCAGGCACCCCCAGCCCAGGGACGGTGCGCGATGAGTTCGTCGCTCACGGGCACACACCTCGCATGGGGCATGGTGGCGACCAAGATTGCCGCCGATCCCAACCTCACCACCCCCGGCTGGCTCTCATGCCTGGATGCGTGGTTCTCCGTTCCCCGCACAAGCTAGGAGACAGCGATCTTGCTCAACGCCCAATCGCCGGGAAGCACCCCCGCGCCGTTGTGGGGCGCGATCCCGGTGCCGGGACACCCCGGTATCGTGGAGATCCCGCCGGTGCAGCGCGCGGTCCACCTCCCGCCGCTCAGCCCCGCTGAGGCGACCCGGATTCTCGCCATAGACACCAAGACGGCTGGACGCGCGCGAGCCGAGCAGATTTTGCGCGAAAGCGAACGCAGGACGTTTTGGGAGGTGTTCGTTCCCCCGACGGTCGCACGCCGCGTGGGGCCCGCCTGGGTGCTCGTCCGCTACGGCGACAGCCTCGGGCAGCGAATCGCATTCCTCGAAGCACTTCATCTCACCAAGCTCAAGCTCCCCATGTTGCCCGTTGGCGCAGGCGCCCTGCTCGTTGTCAGGGATTCGCGCTAGGGGGAGGCTGGGGTCTCGTTCGTAGGAGCTCGACTACCGCCCTGGCATACACGCAACGGCTCGCGAAGCCATCTATCAAACAGAACCTACTTGAAGGACGGAACTTAGCCCTGGACGCGCAAGTACTGTTTCGCCGGATACTTTGGGGTACTAGAACAGGCGTCCACACTTGCACTTATGGCTAAAGCTCTCTACCATGCCGCAAACGCGCCACGACCGAGCAACGGCTGTGTAGTCATATTCGTGTGGTTCAACGCCTCCCAAAATAAGAGATGCTGTCTGAGATAAACAGGTCGTGCCAGGTCGGCTCTGCCGTGGTGCCTGCGGCTCGATCATTTAGCCGGGGCTCCGCAGAGGTGCCTAGCAAGTGGGGCGACTGGCCATTTTCGGGGCTGTCCTTCGATAGCTCTAGTCCGATTATTACAGTTGGCCTAATAGGTGGACAATGCCTGCTGCGCGATGCGATCGCGCGTCATCTTGCGGCGAGGGATGGAGTGGATGTGCTGGGGGTCTCCGAGTCAGTAGCCGATTTCCTGGCCATTGACGTGGGGAGGCAGCCGGGCGTTCTACTGCTCGACTGCGATGGAGGCGCACCCGGTGGCTGTCAGGGCGCCATCGAGACGCTGAGCGCCCATACGAAGTCCGCAATCGTGATGTTCTGCCGAGAGATGTGCGAGGAAATCGTTCGTTGCGCGATCGAGCATCGAGTGGGTGGCGTCATCCTCAAGAGCTTCTCGACCGACGACGTAGTGGCGGCCATGCAGTACATGTCGACCGGCCGCACGGTCATGCCGGCAGGATGGCAGCGAGTGGTCGCCGCGCCCTTGGAGCGGAAGATCAGCCTGAGTCCGCGTCACCGCCAGATACTCGCTCTCATCGCGCAGGGCATGCGCAACGAGGAGATCGCAAGCGAGCTCGAGCTCAGCCCGAACACGATCAAGTTTCATATCCAGGCTCTCTACTTACGATTGGAAGTGCGCAATCGGGTCCAAGCGGCCAATCATTACGCGCAGATCACCGGCGACAGCAGCTGATCCCAGGATCGCGATCGTCGGTGTAGTTGGGGCGCTTGCAACAGAGGCCCTCACTTGGATTCTCACAAAAAGCGGGAACCATGTGGTCGGCGTCTATTCGACCGTCTGCGAGCTGGATCCGGTATTGCGCACCGGCCCTCAAGAATTGCAGGCGGCCATCATCGACGCCGACGAGCAAACCGTCGGGCTGGGGGCTGTGGCGGAGATCAGATGTGGGTATCCCGAGCTGAAGATCCTGCTGCTGTGTGAGGTGGCTACGCCGGCGGTTGTGCGTTGTGCGATCGAGCAGCATGCCGAGGGCATAGTCCTGAAGTCAGAGACCGTCGAGGACATGGTCCTAGCCCTCCGGCATGTGCTGGCGGGACGCGCGATCATGCCGGCCGGTTGGCAGGCAGCCTCGGTCGAAACAGAACCTGGCCCTATCCGCGCCGCCGCGTTGAGCGGGCGCGAGCGCGAAGTTCTCGATCTTGTAACGGCTGGAATGAGCAATGAGGAAGTAGCCAAACATCTGGTGATCTCATCTAACACAGTCAAGTTCCATCTGCGGATGATCTACTCTAGGCTGGGTGTGCACAACCGCGTGGAGGCGACGCGCCTGGGGAGTCATGTGCAGGTAAATCATGGCGATGCATCGAATCCGTCCGATAACAGCTGAAGAAAGCCGCCTTTTCCGGTCGCATGCGAATCGCTCTATGGCCATGCATTCGCGGAGGTTTTCCCTTTCAGCGCTTGCGGATCGCAGCCCGGTATCGCATTTCGGGTGGGTACCTTACCTACCCGTTTGCACTAGTTAAGACTACCCGACATAACGATTGTGGAGGGCGGACAACACGCATAATATGCCGCCCCGATATGCCCGCTTGTGGGCTTATTGAGACATCTGTGATGTCTATAGAAACGGACTTCTAGTCCACTCATTCAAGGAGGAGGCCGCACAAAAATGCGACCACAGCAGAACAAAAAAATGATCGCTGGACTAGTTTCCGCGGTTGGAGCGGCGGTATTGGCTTTGTGCCTGCTCGCCACAGGCGCCTTTGCCGCTCCCAATCCGGGGCCCGGATCGGACGGCCCCCAGAGCGCAAATATTCCGTATGTTGCGTGGGTGGGTGAGCACTTGCGGTTGGTGGTGTGCGACCCCGCTATTACCACAGGCGATGAAGCTCAGGTCGCCAACTATCAGGTCGAGGACTGGTCTGGCTACCAGTTCCAACCCCCGACACCCGACGGTGACTCGGGTAGCAGCATCGGTCAGATATTCGACCCAGGCCCGGCTGCGTTCTTCAGGTCATCGGAGGCTGCTCATCGAATCGGTGAGAGCGATGAACAAGAGGGCTGCGTGGCGACCGACTACAAGTCGCTGAATCCCGGTCTGACACGGATCAGGGTAGACGTCCGCAGCGAGGAAACGGGAGCCATCGTGTTCTCGCATCAGTTCCTCGCGATCTGGCTGACGGCCAACAAGCCGACCCTGTCAGAGGCAAGCCTGAGCGGCAAAGAAGGCGAAGTCTTCCAGTCGCAA
>DATCEK010000032.1:0-23426 GCA_036510155.1 Solirubrobacteraceae bacterium
AGCAGCACGTTGGGGCCACCCATCAACAGCCGCATCAGCCCAAGGCGCCGCCGCTCGCCACCGGAGAGGTCCCCGACGAGTGTGCGCGCCTTCTCGCCGCGAAAACCGAAGCGGTCGCAAAGCAGCGATGCGGTTATCTCGCGCCCGTCGCTCAGCACGGCATTGCTGCGCACCTCCTGGAGGGACTCCAGCACGCGCAATTGCTTTGGGATCTCGACCGTGTCCTGTGAGAGGTGGGCGATCCGGACCGTCGCGCCCCGATCCACTTCACCCGAGTTCGGCTGAAGCTCGCCGGCGAGCAGCTTTATGAGCGAGGTCTTGCCGGAACCGTTCACGCCGACCAGCGCGACCCTGTCGCCGGGACCCAACCGCCAAGTCAGCTCGTGCAGGACCTCGCGCGCGCCAAGCGTCAGAGACACCTGCTCTGCATCCAGCACCTTCTCGCCGAGACGCGAGCCGGCAAAACGCAGTAGTTCCGCGCGGTCGCGGGCAGGCGGCTCGTCGGCGATCAGGACGTTCGCGGCCTCGATCCGGAACTTAGGCTTGGTCGTGCGCGCCGGCGGCCCGCGTCGCAGCCATGCAAGCTCCTTGCGGATCAACTGCCGGCGCCTGTTCTCTTTCGCGCTCTCCTGGCGGTCGCGCTCGGCACGCGCGAGCACGTAGGCGGCATAACCGCCTTCGTATTGGTGCACAGCGCCGTCCGCGACCTCCCAGGTAGCGGTGCACACGGCATCGAGGAACCAGCGATCGTGGGTCACGACAAGCATCGAGCCGCGCCGCCCGGCCAGATGACGGGCAAGCCAGTCAACCCCTTCGACGTCCAGATGGTTGGTTGGCTCGTCCAGCAACAGCAGCTCGGGCGGATCGAGCAAAAGGCGGGCAAGCGCGATGCGGCGTCGCTCCCCGCCGGAGAGCCCGTCGATCGGGGTGTCCATCCCGGCGGGAAAGCGCTCCAGTCCGACGCCACCCATGAGCCCGTCGAGCACGCTGCGAAATGCCCTATCCCCGGCCCATTCGTGTTCGACCCGCCCGCCGACGAGGGCAGCCCCGAGCGTCGTATGGACGTCGAGTTCGTCCTGCTGGCCGAGCAGCGCCACGCCAACGTTGCCGGCGCGCGTGAGCCCCCCTGCGTCGGGCTGCTCGACACCCGCGATCAGCCGCAACAGTGTCGACTTGCCGCCGCCGTTTTGCCCGACCACGCCGATGCGCTCGCCGGCGGAGACGCCGAGCGTGATGTCGCGCAGGACCGAGCGGCTGCCGTAGCCCTTCTCGACTTGCTTCAGGTTCAGCAGGTTGCGCGCGTCGGCCATAGCTGCATCCTGGCGGATCGGTGCTTCAGGGCGGCTCGCGACCGCCGAGAAGTTCTTTCAAAGCGCAACCACGCGTTGACACCTCGCTTTGCGCAAAGTCGGATTCTCAACTGCGGCCCTTTGGACGTCTCGGACATATGCCGCAGGCGAAATCATCCGGTTCGCTCATCGCCACACGGGTATGCCTGCCCCACACCCTCGTGAATCGAAGGAGGAGATATGAGTACCACGACAATCATCGTGATTGTGGTCGTTGCTCTTCTCGTGTTGACTGCCATTGTCCTGATCGCTCGAGCCGCTCGGCGCAAGCGCTTGGAAGGCAGACGCGAGAAGGCGACAGAGCTTCGCCAGCAGGCGAAAAGTCGTACGATCCAGGCCGAAACCGCCCGCTCGTCGGCCGACCAGCAGGCCGCTCAGGCCAAGCGGGCCAAGGCAGAAGCCGAGGAAAAGGCCGCCCAGGCCCGCTACGACAGCGCACTTGCCGAGCAGCGACAGGACGAGGCTCAGCGCGAGTCTGAAATTGCTCGCGAACGTCATGACGAGGCGCGCGCAATCGACCCCGATTCGAGCGCCAGCGGCGAGGAGGAAGCGATAGACCAGGACGCGGCCATCGACGAGCGGACAGGAAACGGTCGCGTTGCTGATGGCACGAACGGTCGCGTTGCCGACGGGGCAAACGGCCGCGCAGCGGACGGCGAACCAGACGATGGCTCGACAGAAGAGGACGACCTGTCGCGCTCCCCGTACGAACGCTTCGGCGCAGGACGATAGGAGATGCGGATCCATGTGGCGCGATAATTGCGCCACATGGCCTTCGTCCCGCCTGCCCGTCATCTGCTGCGCGCCAAGGACCTGGCTGACGCCCGTTACTTCGAGCCCTTGGAGGTGGAGGATCTGGCTCGTGCCGCGGGACTCTCCCGCGCTCACTTCAGCCGCGAGTTCCGGCGCGCGTTCGGCGAGTCTCCGCACGCCTACCTGCTCACGCGCAGACTTGAGCGGGCCGCGGCGCTGTTGCGGGGAACCGATCGCTCTGTCGCCGAGATCTGCTTCTCGATCGGTCTGCAGAGCGTCGGTTCATTCACCACCAGTTTCACGCGCACGTACGGTGCCTCGCCGAGCGTCTACCGCGCGAAGTTCCCGCCCGCCGCGATCCAAGCACGGGTCCCCGGATGTGTGGTGCGCGCCTACGCGCGCCCGCAACACCGCACGTTTCGAGAAGACAGCGGCCCAGCTTCCACCTAGCATCGCTACCACCTATTCAGCGAAAGCAGGAGAGCACGATGATCAAAATCGCCAATGCCCAAATGTGGGTCCATGACCAGGACGAGGCACTCGAGTTCTATACAAAAAAGCTCGGCATGGAGGTGCGTATGGACGCGACCCTTCCAGAGATGGGCAACTTTCGCTGGCTCACAGTCAGTCCCCAGGGTCAGCCCGACGTCGCGATTGTGCTGATGGCCATCCCGGGACCGCCGGTGATGGACGCAGAGACCGCAGAGGAAGTTCGCAGGCTGACAGCCAAGGGCTTCGCCAGCACAGTCTTTCTCACGACTGAGGACTGCCAAGCCTCCTACGAAGACTTGAAGGCTCGTGGTGTCGAGTTCACCGAAGCCCCGGAGGATCGCCCATACGGGATCGACGCGGGCTTCCGCGACCCGTCCGGCAACGCGCTGCGGCTAACGCAGGTCAAGGAGTTCGCGCTGGCCTGATCGTCGAGCGGTGCCCGTGGCGCTCAAGGCGCCGCGGGCACCACCACGACCGGCTCGTCCGCGAGCGCGAGATCGCCGGTCTCGAAGGCGGGCGTCTCCAGCCGCTCGACGCGGTCCATCAGACCGAGAAACTCCTCGGCGTCCTCGAGAAAGCCGATACGCGCGGTGCGGTAGTGCATTGGCACCACCCACTTCGGCGATAGCCGCTCGACGATCGCCTTGGCGCCGTCAGCCCCGATCGTGGGACCGCCGCCAACTGGCAGGATCGCCAGGTCGACCTCGCCGATCGCCTCCGCCTGCTCGTCGCGCAGCTCGCTCTGGCCGAAGTCGCCAAAGTGCGCGACCCGCACGCCGTCGAGCGTGAAGACGAAGATCGTGTTCGGCCCACGCTGCGTGCCGGCGGCCCCATCGTGCTCTGAGGCGACCGCCACGACCTCGCCGATCGGGGACTCCAATTTGCCGGCGGTCGAGCGCAACGTCACCAGCTCGCTCGCTTGTGCCCCGCCATGGGGTGAGATCGCCTCCACGCCGTTGTGGTCGAGGTGCTCGTGGGTGATGAGCAGCAGGTCGACGCCGTCGCTGGAGATCGGCGGATAGTCGAATTGCATGCCACGTTGGGCGAGCGGTGAGAGGTCGGCAAACGGATCGATGAACACCTTCCCCTCCGGGGCGCTCAGGGCGAAGGCGGACTGGCCAAACCACTCAACGTGCATGCTGCTCCTCCAGTTCTTGGTTGGTCTCAGGTCGGTTCGTCGCAGAGGGGGACTTCGCGGGATGGGAGGGCTCGGGATAGGAGGGCGCGGAATGGGACGTCCCGGGATGGGAGGGCTCGGGATGGGACGTCCCGGAATGGGATGGCTCGGGATGGGAGAGCGCGGATGTGCCGTTCGTGCGTGGCCCCAGCTCGGATCCGATCCTCTCCAGGGAGGGCTCCTCGGTGTGCTCGTAGCGTCCACCGCGCAACATCGACGCCCCGGCCGCGATCAGACAGGCGACGATCGCGAACAGGAAGGCAGCGTGCAGCCCATCGCGGAAGGGGGTGGAGATCAAGTGGGGGAAGAAGGCATGGCCGGTGAGCACGGCCTGGGCATGCGCGCTCAACCCGCTCAACGCGTGACTCCCGATGAGGCTCTGAATCGGGTTGTAGCCGAGAAAAGCGGCGAACAGGATCGAGATCGGCGGCGCATGAGCGACGCGACCGGCGAGCTCTGCAGAGAGCCCATGGGCCTGCAGCCCGGTCTGTGCGGCCGCCGGGAGGCTGGAGGCAAGGCCGATGATCAGCAAGGTGAAGAAGATCCCGACCGAGAGCACCTGAGCGGAGTTCTGGAAGGTCTGGTTCATGCCGCCGCCAGCGCCGCGGTCGGCCGCCGGAAGGCTGTTCATCACGGCCGCGCGGTTGGGCGAGGCGAACATCCCCATCGAGATGCCAGTCAGTAGCAAGACGAGGGCGAACACCCAGTAGTTGAAGTCGGTCGGCAACAGCATCATCAAAGCGAAGCTGAACGCCGCCCCGAGCATGCCGCCGGTGGCAAACCAACGCGCGCCATAGCGGTCGGACAGGTAGCCCGAGGTGGGCCCGGCGACGAGCATCCCCAGCGTCAGCGGAAGCATGTAGATGCCAGCCCAGAGGGGAGTTTCGGTGAAGGAATAGCCGTGCAGCGGCAGCCAGATTCCTTGCAACCAGATGATCAGCATGAACATCAGGCCGCCGCGCGAGATCGCCGAGAGGAACGTCGAAAGCGTCCCGAACGTAAAGGCGCGGATGCGAAACAGCGCGAGGCGAAACATTGGCTCGGCGACGTGTCGCTCGACCGCGACGAACGCGCCCAGCGAGAGAATCGAGGCTGCCAGAAGCGCGAGCACACGTGGCGAGCCCCAGCCAGTCGCGTGCCCGTCATAGGGGCGAATCCCGTATGTGACCGCCACCATCACAAGCACCAGCCCGAGAGCGAACGTCACATTGCCCCACCAGTCGATCGACGAGCGTTTCGGCTGGCTGCGCTCCTCGAGCTTCAGATAAGCCCAGACCGTCGCGAACAGGCCGACCGGCACCGAGATCAAGAACACCAACCGCCAGCTGATGGGCGCGAGCAACCCGCCGAGGATCAAGCCGACGAACATGCCGCTGACGCCGACGATGTTGTTGATGCCAAGCGCCATCCCGCGCTGGTGTACGGGGAATGCGTCGGTGATGATCGCAGCGGCATTGGCGAGCAGACACGCCCCGCCTACTCCTTGCACGATACGGAACACGATCAGGTAGTCCGCGCCGGCACGACCGGTCATCCAGTCGATCGCCAGCAGCAACGAGGCGACCGTGTAGATGACGAAGCCGAGGTTGTAGATCCTGACGCGGCCGAACATGTCGCCGAGACGGCCGAGGCTCACGATCAAGACACTCGATACGACCAGGTAGCCGAGGATCATCCACAACAGGTAGAAGCTGTTGGATGGCTCCAGCGGGTCGAGCTTGATGCCGCGAAAGATGTCTGGCATCGCGATCAAGGTGATCGATGCGTCGAGCGTGGCCAGCAGCACCGCAAGCGTTGTGTTCGAAAGCGCGATCCACTTGTAGCGGTCGGCGTGGGAAGGGCTCTGACGGTGCGCTGGTGTGGGGGAAAACCGCAAGCCAATGACTCTAGCCACGCTCGGCAAGCGCGGGCGCAATTGGCTCACACCTTGGGTTTGCGCTCGTCTGGTGGGCGTGGCGAGCGCAGAGATGTCGGCCACGTTCACGCCGCCGTGCTCGATCCTGTGCGGAGGCTCAAAGCGACGCTCCTCGGCGCGCGTGGTGATAGCTTCAACTCGTCATGGCAGTAGAACCGACAGCGCCGGCCGAGCCCCCGCAACCGCCCTCGCGCGGCGGGCTGAGCTTGCGCATCGCCCTAGCGCTCGTCGTGATCGTCGTGATCGCCGGCGGGGTGGCGATCCTGACGGCAGGAAGCCCGAGCAAACGCCCGAGCGTGGCCGGCATCCAGGGAGTCGCCTCCAGCAAGTACGCAGGCTCGCTCGCCTCGCCGCCTGCTCCGGAGTTCCCCCTTTCTTTGCGCAACTACAAGGGTCAGCCCGTCAACATCGCCCAGTACAAGGGCAAGGCGGTGCTGCTGACGTTCCTCTACACCCATTGTCCGGACGTGTGCCCGATCATCGCCTCCAACCTGGCGGTTGCGCTCAACAAGCTGGGAGCAGCCGAGGCGGCCAAGGTGCAGGTGATCGCCGTGTCGGTCGATCCTCGCGGTGACACCCCGGCGGCGGTTGCCACGTTCCTCGAGCGACACGACCTGACCGGTCGTGTGCAATATCTCCTCGGCTCGGCCAAAGAACTGGGCCACGTGTGGAAGGCATGGGGCGTGGGCGCCGAACAGGACGCCCAGGAACCGCAGCTCGTCAACCACAGTGGCCTGGTGTATGGGATCAGCGCCCAGGGCAAGGTCACGACGCTGTACGCGGCAAGCTTCACCCCGCAGGAAATCGTCCACGACGCACCGCTGCTGGCTTCAAGCTGAACCTTCAAAAGGGTATGCCCCCCCGCGCGCGGGGCATACCGGTTTTTGAAGAACCTGCCAGGCTTTGAAAGCCGATCGCCGCGCGCTCGTCCTGCGGGGCGCGATCAGCGTGTGTCTGTGCCGGGCACCGGCTCCGGCACGCCTTCCAAACGCTTGCGCAACTCGGCCCCACGACCGGCCCCGACGGCGCGCGCGGCGCGCTCCTCGCTCAGCTCGAGCCCCTGGGATTGAGCGAAGTCGAGCAGGTCCTGTCGTTCCTCGCCTTGCTTTGCGGTGCGCAAGAACAACCAGCAGAACAGGCACAGCGTGAGGATGCTCTCCTCGATCATCATGATCGCGCCGGCAAGGTTCTGGTCGGCGATCGGGGAGATGTGCCAGGCGGCGTCGCCGTGGATGTAGTAGGTGTAGAAGACGGTTCCCGACCACAGGAAGACGTTGCCGAGCACCGTCCCGGTGAGACGCACCGCGACGATGTAGCCAAGCTTCGCCCCGTTGCCGAACCAGCTAGGCATCGGCAACGGCCCGAACAGGCACATCCACATGTTGATGCCCAAGCCGAGGAACATCGCGTGCTCGAGCGCGTGCACGCCGGCATGGCGTAGCGCCGCTTCATAGAAAACCGGCAGGTGCCACACGTACAGGTCGATTGCCCAAAGGGGAAAGGCGATCAGGGGATGGGCGAGGATGCGCAGCCGGTCGAGGAGCTTGACGCGCAGGATCGGCGCGATCAGCGGCCCGGTGAGGCCGAGCACGATCAACAGCGCGGCGATGTCGCCCAACAGCAGGTGCTCGGTCATATGCGCGCTCAACAGTTCCTGGCTGTCGCCGCCAAGCGAGGTGAGCGCGAGGCCGATCGTGACAAACCCCCCGTAGAAGCACGCCTGGCGCCAGCCTGGAACCGGGTGGGCGCTCAACCCGAGCGTGTGCACCCGCTTGGCATAGGCAAAGCCGAACAGGGCGAGCGGCACGAGCTGCGTGAGCGCCGCGAAGGCGGTCGATGTGGCCGGGACGGGGGGCATCAGGATGGAGCCTACGACGTGCGGGCGAGCGCTGCGACCGCCACTGAGCGGGACATTCGTGGCATAGACTGGCGCGCGCATGCTCACTTCGCGTCGCCTGCTGCCACCAGTCCTCGGTGGCCTCAGCATCGCGGCGTTGGCGTTCCCCGAGGGGGCCTCGGCGCACGGGATCGTGGGCAAGGCCGACCTGCCGATCCCCGTGTGGTTGTTCAGCTGGGCCGCGGCGATCGTGCTTGTGGTCTCATTCGTCGCCCTATCCACGCTGTGGAGAACACCGCAGCTGCAGAGCGAGCACCGCAAGCGACTGTTCGTCATGTCGGCTGTGCTCGCGCATCTGGCAGGCCTTGTCGGACTGGCGCTGTTCGCGCTGGTGCTCTACAGCGGCTTCGACGGCACGCAGGAGTGGTCTGTCAACTTCGACCCGACGTTCATCTATGTGATCTTCTGGGTCGGCTTGCCGCTGGCAAGCGTCATCTTCGGCGACATCTTCAGGGCGCTCGCCCCGTGGCGCACGCTCGCTCGCCTGGTGCGTTGGGGAGGGCGAAAGGCCGCGCCACGAACATTTGCAAAGGCGCCGCTGCGCTACCCGGAGCGTCTGGGCATGTGGCCCTCGGTCGCCGTGATCGTCGGCTTCGCCTGGATGGAGCTGGTCTACATCTTTCCCGACCGCGACCAGCCCTCGACGCTCGCAGCGCTGTCGTTGGCTTATTTTCTGGCGATGCTCGCCGGGATGGCGCTGTTCGGCGTCGATGACTGGAGCGAGCAGGCCGACGGCTTCAGCGCCTACTTCAACCTGCTCTCGCGGATGTCGGCGCTCTGTCAGGACGAGCACGGTGTCGTGTGCTTGCGTCGTCCTCTGAGCGGGCTGCCCGACATTCAGGTCCGCGCCGGCACGATCGGGTTGGTGTGCGCGGTGATCGGCACCACCACCTTCGACGGGCTCTCAAACGGGGGAATCTGGCGGACCAACGAGCCGAGCCTGCAGAGCCTGGCCGCCGACCTCGGCTTCAACCAGACGCCGGCCCTGGAGCTGACCTACTCGCTCGGGCTCGTGCTGTGCGTACTGCTGGTCGCCGGTATCTACCGCTTGGGAATCATTGGCGTGCACAGTGTGAGCACGCGTTTTGACATGCCACAGCTGAGCCGCACGTTCGCCCACACGCTTGTGCCGATCGGCTTCGCCTACGTGCTCGCCCACTACTTCTCGCTACTGATCTGGCAGGGCCAGGCGATCGCCTCCCTGGCCTCCGACCCGTTGGGCAACGGCGCCAATTACCTCGGCACGAGCACCTACACGATCGACTATACGGTTGTCTCCTATGCGGCGATCTGGTACGTGCAGGTGGCGGCTCTCATCGGCGGGCACGTCGGTGGGCTCGCACTCGCGCACGACCGTGCGCTCAGCATCTATCCGAACCAGGAACAGGCGATCCGCTCGCAGTATTGGATGCTGGCGGTGATGGTCGCGTTCACAAGCTTCGGCCTTTGGCTGCTCTCGGCGGTGGGCACATGAGGCCGCGCCAGATCTTGGCGTTGCTCGCCGTGCTCGCGCCGGCCTCGCTCGGGAGCGTCCAAGCCGCCGGCGCAGCCCCCCAGCCGGGAGCGCCAACCGAGAGCGGCAGCCCGATCGAAGATCAGGGCAGCAACTACAACTACCGCTCCTACATCACCTATGTCAACCCGAAAGCGCCGGGTCTGGATGTCGAAGTGCTCGAGTTCGCAGACCGAATCCTGCTACGAAACCACACGGGCAAGACGGTCACGATCTATGGCTATGAAGGCGAGCCGTACGCACGCGTGCAACCAAATGGCACGACCGAAGACAACTTGCGCTCGCCTGCCACCTACCTGAATACGAGCTTCTACGCGAACGTCAAGGTCCCGGAGAGCGCGAGCGCGAGCTTCCCTGCGAAGTGGGTGACGATCGATCGCACCGGGCAATTCGAATGGCACGACCATCGAATCCATTACATGAGCCCGGTGACCCCCCCGATCGTCAAGGACAAGGGCAAGCGCACGCTCGTCTTCGATTGGGAGGTGCCGATCTCCGTGGGTGGCCAGAAGGGCGCGATCCACGGCGCCCTGTATTGGGTGCCCGAGGGCTCGAAAACGCCCACGGCGGCGATCGTCGCTTTCGTGGCGATCCTTGCGCTCGCGCTTGCTTTCGTGCTGGTCGTGCGGCGTCACCGCAGCGGCGAGGCGTGGTAGATTTGTGTGGCGATGACCGTGCTTGCCTGTATGACGCATTGGTACGTATCAGCCATGTTCGTGGTGCCCGTTCTCGCCGTCGGCGGCTGGAGCTGGTGGAGCACCCACAAGGCGCCGCGAGACGAAGGGGATCAGACCCCGCCCGCCCCGCCGGCTCACGCTCGATGAGCGAGGAAGGAGTTGGGGTAGGCGAGCACTAGCGCGCCCAGCAGCACGGTCGGCTGCGCCCGCTGCACACGCGCCGCGCACGAGCCGCAGGTCATGCCCGTCACGTCCAACTCGTAGAGCTCGCGCTCGCTCACAGCGCCGACTCCCACCTCGGCGGCGGGCGTCGGCTTTGTGATGTCGGTCGTGCTCATCGGCTTCGCGGCTCGGTCCCTGCCACTGGGTATATCACCGGCCCGAAGCCGATCTGCAGGCGCGCGCCACCGCCGGGCGCGTTGTCGGCCTCGACAAAGCCGCGGTGAGCCTCGGCCGCCTGGCGCACGATCGCAAGGCCCAGCCCCGAGCCGGGCAGCTTGCGGGCGCGGTCGGCGCGGTAGAAGCGCTCGAACACATGCGGCAGGTCGGCTTCGGCGAAGCCGGGACCGTGGTCGCGGATCGTGAGCACGCCGTCGCTGAGGGAGACCTCGATCGGCTGCTCGGGTGGGCTCCACTTGCGCGCGTTCTCGAGCAGGTTCGAGACGGCGCGATCGATGCCTGCGGCGTCGCCCCGCACGAGCGTCGGCTCCAGGTTCACCTGAAAAGTCACGTCCGAGCGTTTCTCCGCACGCTGAACGGTGGCGCGCACGATCTCATCCAAGGCCACGTCGTACAGCTCGCCCTTGGGCTCGGTGCCACGCGCCAGCTCGACCACGTCGCCGACCAGCCGCGTGAGCTCGTCGAGCTCGCCGAGGATATCCGCGCGCAGACTGGCCTGGTCCTCGAGGGGCAGGCGCTCGGCTTCGGAGAGCACCTGGATGTTGGCGCGCAGGCTGGCGATCGGCGTACGCAGCTCGTGGCCGGCGTCGGCCACCAGGTTGCGCTGGGATTCGACCGAGCGCTGCAGCGCGTCGAGCGTCGCATTGAAGCTGGCCGCCAGGCGCGCCAGCTCGTCGCGACCGCCCTCGGGCAGACGCTGTGAGGGATCGAGCCCGCCGGCGATCGTCTCGGTGCGCTGCGTGAAGCGTGCGATCGGCGCGAGCGCGGCACGCGCGACCAACGCTCCCAGCGCGGCTGCAAGCGCGATGCCGACGACACCGACGACCACAAGGATCAGCAGCAGCCGACTCAGCTCGTTGTTCACCTCGGTAAGCGGGCGCGCGACCAGCACGGCGCCGCGCGCGCCCGTGCCGAGCGTGAGCACGCGCAGCCTCACACCTTTGACCGAGCGGTCGCTCAATGACTGCCCTTTGCCGCTGTGCGCTATCGCCTCGTCGCTTGCACTCAGCGGGATCGTCGTCGAAGAGCCCTGGCCGCCTGGCAGGTGGACGGCGCCGTCGGGCGCGAGGAACTGCACGTAGCCCGAGGGTCCGCCAAGCGGCGCGGGCTCGACGCTGTTGGGGAAGCCGTCGTGGTCGTGGTTGCCGGGTTGTGGCGGAGCTGCCCCCCTTTGCGAGTGACCGCCGGGGGTGGATTCGCCGGGCAGACCAGAGTCGCCTTCGGGGCCTGGCTGGGAGGCGGTGGGGGCCGGCGGGAGGAACGCCGCGGCGCGCTGATGCAGCGACTTGTCGACTTCGCCGCGCAGGTCCGAGCGCACCGCGACATACAGGCCGGCGGCGGCGACAAGCACGGCCAGCGCTACCGCCAGTCCGGCCACGGCGGCGATGCGGGCGCGCAGCGTCATGACAGCGTGAATGCCGGTGCGCCGGGACTCTCAAAACGGCCGATGCCCCGCGCGCGCGCGGGGGGCATCCTGCTTTCAGCAATAAAGATTGCGGGGAAGCGGACGGTCATTGTCGGGGCACGGTCCCTGCGCGCGCGGGGGGCATGACGTCTTGGGTATTCACGATCGTGGGGGAGTAGACGGTCACGTCAGGGCACGCCCCGTCCGGGAACCAAGCGCCTCAGAACGATTGGTACCGCCATGGCACGGGCTAGCGGCAACCTCAAGGCTCGCGCAGCACATAGCCGACGCCTCTGACGGTGTGAATCAACTGGCGCGCACCGATCCCCTCCAACTTACGCCGCAAGTAACCGACATACACGCGCAACGCGTTGGAGGCCGGGCCGAAGTCATAGCCCCATACGCGGTCGTAGATCAAGCTGTGGGGGAGGACGCGCTTGGGGTTCAGCATCAGCAGCTCGAGCAACTGGTACTCGGTGCGCGTCAGCTCGCAGAAGCGCTCGCCGACCTCGGCGCCGTGGCGGGCGCTGTCAAGCCTGATCTCGGCGAAGCCGAGCGCGTCGGGGTCGCCCGCCGCGGCCGTGCGCCGCATCAAGGCGCGCAGGCGCGCCTTGACCTCCTCGACGTCGAACGGCTTGACGAGGTAGTCGTCGGCGCCGGCGTCGAGTCCGTCGATGCGGTCACTGACTTGCTCGCGTGCGGTCAGGATCAGGATCGCGACGCGGTTGCCGAGCAGGCGCAGGCGACGGCACACCTCCAGGCCGTCGATGCCCGGCAGGCCGATGTCGAGCACGACGGCGTCGGGCACGTTCTGCACGACCATCTCGATCGCCTGCTCGCCGTCCTCGGCGGTTTGCACTTCATAGCCGCCGAGCGTCAGCGCGCGGCGCAGCGCTTCGCGCACGGCACGGTCGTCCTCAACAACCAGGATCCTCATGCGCCGATTCTGACGTGCTCGAAGGCGCTTGCGGAAAACTCCTACATTCGCCTTATATGACTCATAGCCTGTGCTTGTGCGGCTCCCCGATGCTGAGCGTCGGCCAAGCCTCGCGTCGTCTCGGCTGAGGGCGCGGTGTGAAATCGTCTCAGCAGAAAGGGAGCCAGCATGTCCATGCCGCAGATCAGCGCCCCGACCCGTGCCCCGAGCGAGCTCGATCGCTTGGCGTCGCGTGTGCGTTTGGGTATGCGTAGTTTGGTGCGAGGCCGCGAGGCCGACCCCGCCTGGTCGCGGCCGCTGCTGTGGCTTGTCGCGCTGCTCGCCGGCGCGCTCACCTTCTGGGGGCTGACTCGCAACGGCTATGCGAACACCTACTACGCCGAGGCGGCGCAGGCGGCCAGCCACAGCTGGAAAGCGTGGCTGACCAATGCGGTCGACTCGAGCGGCTCGGACAGCCTCGACAAGGGCCCGCTGTCGAACATGCTGATGGGGCTCTCGGGACGCTTGTTCGGCTTCTCGACGTTCACGATGCTCGCGCCCGAGGCACTCTGCGGCGTCGGCGCCGTGCTGCTTTTGCACAACACGGTCAAGCGCACGCTGGGCCATCGGGCGGCGCTGCCGGCTGCGCTGATGCTCGCGCTGACGCCGATCTTCGTGGCGATGAGCCGCTTCAACAATCCCGACGCGCTGCTCGTGCTGCTGGAGGTGGCGGCTGCCTGGGCGCTCGTGCGGGCCTTGCAATCCGGGCGCACGCGCGAGGTGCTGTTGTGCGGACTCCTCGTCGGGCTCGCCTTCAACGTGAAGATGTTGCAGGCCTACCTGATCGTGCCGGGCCTCGCGCTGACGCTCTTGATCGCCGGGCAGGGAACTCTCAGGCGCCGTCTCGCGCAGCTGCTGGCCGGCGGCGCGGCAATGCTCTTCGTGAGCTTCATCTGGTACGGGACGATGATGCTGATGGCGGCGGCCGACCGGCCATGGGTAGGGGATACGACAGACAACTCGTGGTTCTCGCTGATCTTCGGCGCCAACGGGCTGAGCCGTGTGTCCGGTGAAGGCACCGTCACAGGCGCCAGGGGAGGCGGCGTCTTCGGCGGCGCATCCGGTCCGCTGAGACTATTCAACTCGATCGTCGGCGGTCAGATCGCTTGGCTGCTACCGCTTGCGCTCGGGGGTCTGCTGCTTGGACTATGGACATATCGCTGTGCGCCGCGGACCGATCTGCGCCGCTCCGCCTATCTGCTGTGGGGCGGTTGGGGGTTGGTCTCTTGGCTGGTATTCAGCTTCTCCCAAGGCTTGTTCCACCCGTATTACACGACGGCGCTCGCCCCGGCCGTGGCCGTGCTCGCGGCGGGCGGCCTGGTGGCGCTGTGGGATCGCTCGCGCGACTCGAGCGTGTGGAGCGTCGCGCTGGCCGGCGCTGTGGTCGCGACCGCGGCGCTCGCGGCGGCGCTGCTCGATCGCGCCGGCGGCTTCGTGCCGTTCCTGGCCCCGGCGGTGATGGCTAGCGCCGTGCTCGCCGCCTGCGCGCTGCTGCTCGCTCGCGGCACATCCCTGCTCAGATCGACTTCCGCTCGTGAGAAGGCCGGTTTGGTAGCGGCGGTCGTTGCCCTGCTAGCGATGCTGGCCGGTCCAACCGCGTATTCGCTGGCGACGATCGGCAAGACGCTGAGCGGGGGCAACCCACTCGCGGGGCCGAGGAGCGCTGAAGTGGGCATCGGTGGCCCCGGTGGCCGCGGTGGCGCCGGCAGGGCTGCAGGCGGCGGATTCCCAGGAGGGTTTTTTGGGGGAGGATCGGTGCGTGGCGCTCGGTCTCGAGCGCCCGTGGGGCTTCGCCCCGGCGGCGCGGGCGCACCGGGCGGGGGCGTGCCGGTCGGTCCCCCGCCGGCAGGGTCGGCCGCGGGCGCCGATAGTCCACCGAGCCTCTTCGGCAACGGCGTGCGTGGCGGGGCCGGAACGAGCGCCGGTGTCAACGCAGCCGGATCCGCGGCTGGTGCGCCGCCTGCCGGGCCGCTCCCGGGTGGCGCGGCAGGCGGCGCCGCAACGGGCTCGGGCGCCGGTGCGAGCCTTGGAGCCGTCCTTGGAGCCAAAGTGAGCAAGTCCCTGATCTCATATCTGAAGGCCCACCAGGGCAAAGCCCCTTATCTGGTCGCTGCGGTCGGCTCCGGCATTGCCGGGTCGATAGCGCTTCAAAGCGGCCGCGAAGTGATCGACATGGGTGGCTTCATGGGCTCCGACCCCACACCGAACCTCGCCAAGCTGAAGAGCTTCATCGACTCCGGACGGCTGCACTACGTGCTGCTCGGCAGCAGCGGCTCGGGTGGGGCAGCAGGGGCGCCGGGCAGTAGGACTTCCGGTGGTGGCGGTGGGCGCCTCGGAATCGGCCAGGGCGCACCCGGCGGTGGCGGTCCCGGCCTCGACACGTCGCCGGCGACCCGCGCGGCGATCGACGAACGCGACACGTGGATCGAAAAGAACGGCACGATCGTGCATGTGTCGGGCGAAAGCCAGGGAGGGATGAGGCTGTACTACTTCGCCGGGTAGGCATCAGCCTCGCTCGGCATCACGGCGCGCCACCCAAGCGCGCGCGGCGGGTGACGGGGCGATGCCCTCAGGCAGGCGCTCGTCGGGCGTCGGCTCGCCGGCAACCGTGCTCAGCGGGATGACTCCGGCCCACGTGTCGAGCGCGTAGTCCTCCTCGTCATCCATCGGCGGCCCCGCACGCAGCTTGGCCGACGCCTCGTCCAGTGGGAGGGAAAGCACCTGGATCGCCTTCAGCTCTTTGGCGGTAGGCCCGCGCACCTCACCCCAGCGGCCGGGAATCAGCCGCTCGGTGAAGGCCTCGATCGCGGCCATCTTCTCCGTCGGCTCGAGGATTGCGCGTGCCTGGCCGAGCACGACGACCGAGCGGTAGTTGACTGAGTGATGCACCGCCGAGCGAGCAAGTACGAGCCCATCGAGCAGCGTCACGGTCAGGCACATCTGCATGCGGGCCGCCAGTGCGCGCACCGTGCGACTGGCGCTCGACCCATGGAAGTAGACCTGCTCGCCCACGCGCGCGTGCAACGTCGGCACCACATAGGGCTGTCCGTCGACCGTGAAGCCGAGGTGGGCAACCATCGCCTCGTCGAGAATCGCCTCGATCGTGGCGCGCTCGTAGTCGGCGCGAGCGGGCATCCGCCGCACGCGCGTACGGGAGGAGGGAGCTGCCGGTCGGGTTGAGGACATGCTCATCACCTTACGTCACCGTTTGCCGCGCGGCCTGGCACCTGGACGACCGGAGAGAACTGAAGCCTCAGGGGCTGCTGCCGTCGGGCTGTCCAGGAGGGGGAGGCACCTGCGTGGAGCTTTCCGCGGACCGTCGTGAGCGCCCGGCGAAGTTGCCGACGAGCACGCCGATCACCGTCACAAGGTAGAGCTGGCCGAGCAGCATCTCGACGACCGCCAGTGAGCGTCCGACGTTTGTGGCGGCCGTGAGGTCGCCGAAGCCGGTCGTGGTCAGCACCGCGAAGCTGTAGTAGACGATCTGGCTCGTCGATGCGTGCGCAGTCTCGGCGAAATAGTGGGCGCTCCCGACCTTGTCGACGAAGCCGATCACCCAGGCGAACACAAGCCCGATCAAGAGGTACAAGGTGAGCGCTCCGGAGACCGCTTGCGGAGTCACGCCGTGCAGGCGCACCAGCCGTATCAACCCGCCGACCAGGGCCAGGGGAATCGCGGCTGACAGCAGGCCGCCGATCGCAAACAGCAGCGCATCCGAGAGCGCCCCGGCGGCCTCGCCGACGACCGTGAAGCTCGTGAGTCCCAAGAGCACGATCGCAACGGATCGGCGCACATTGCTGCTAGTGCGCGAGGTGGCGACGACCGTGAGCAGCGCAAGCCACTGCAGGGCGCAGGCGGTTGCGCGTGCCCAATTCGTCGCGGGAGCGACGATCACGAAGACGAGCAGCGTCAGCGTCAGCAGAAACACGACGCCGTATCTGAACCCTGCCTCCCTGTCCTCGAAGGACGCCATCACCGTGGATTGTGGCCTATGGGGCGGCGCGGCCGATCGGCACAACAGAACGACTTGGGGTTGCGCGCTAGGCGGTGGTGCTGCTGATCAGCGCGACCGGCACGGCAAGGCCGGCCGAGCGGCGCAGAGTCGCGATGCGGCGACCCGGCTGGACCGCCGCGCGGATCTCGCTCACGTCTTCGCCGAGTCCCCTGACCGTCAGATCGAGGTCGTCGCTGAGTAGCGCCAAACCCCAGAAGCGCGCCGGTCCGTCGGCCCCGTCGGGCCGCGCCGCAGGCACATCGTCGGGCTCTTGCACGACCTCCAGAATCACCTCGCCAAGGCGGAAGAACGCCTGGCGAGGAGCGCCGGCGGGAGTGGGCTGCTCGCGGATGCGGCGCAGGTCCAACCCGGCGGCTTGCAGCTTCTGCACGCTGCGGTCCAGGTCGGGTGACATCGCCACGATGTGGTCGACGGCCGTGATGCCGTTGTCGTGCGCCGGCGAGCGGTCAGACGTCGCGGGCGCGTCCGTCGTGGGCGCGTCGGCGAGAGTGGTGGGCAGGCCGTCGAGCTCGGTGCCCTCGACACCGCGCAGCGACCAGCCGACGATGCCCTTTCCAGCGCTTGAGCCAGCCAGCAAGACCTGCACAGATCCAAGCTCGAGGGTGGCGTCGGACACCGCAAAGCCAAGCGCCTGCCAGCGCGAGGGATCGTCGGCAAGCGTGAGCTGGGCGATGCCAGCTGTGGTCGCGCGGGCGCTCAGGTCCATCGCGTCGGTAGCCCCGACCGGAACGAACTTTCAATCCTCATCATTTGCCGTGCGCCCCAACGGCCACGCTTCATGCGTTCAAGCGGACGGGAAGTGTCTTCAGCTGGTTGATGAAGGACGACTCGACGGTGAGGGCTTTGCCGGCGACCTCCATTTTGGGAAAGCGCTCGAGCGTCTCCTGGAAGAGGATCTTCAGCTCCAGGCGAGCGAGTGCGGTGCCGAGGCAGAAGTGCCGTCCGCCGGCGCCGAAGGCCTGGTGCTCGGTCGTGCGGCGCGCGTCGAAGCGGTCTGGATCCTCGTAGCGCGACTCGTCGCGGTTGGAGGATGCGTACCACATGACAACCCGCTCGCCGGCCTTGATCTGCTGCCCGCCGAGCTCGGTGTCCTTCGTCGCGGTGCGCCTGAAGTGCGCGAACGCCGGGAACATGCGCAGGGACTCCTCCACCACCCCAGGCACGAGCGCCGGATCCTCCAGCACCAGCGCGCGCTGCTCGGGATCTTCCATCAGCGCACGCATGCCGCTGCAGTAGGTGGCCTTGGTGCTGTCGTTGCCGGCGGCGACGAGCAGGAAGAAGCCCATCACGATCTCGTGTTCCTCGAGCTTCTCCCCGTCGATCTCGGCGTGCACGAGCACGCTCGTCAAATCGTCGGTGGGGTGTGAGCGGCGAGCAGCGATCATGCGACCGCAGCGCTCGAATATCTCGGGCACCTCTTTCTCCATCACGGCCTCGATGCCGGCGGGATTGAGGTCGGGATCGCCGGCGCCGAGGGTGGAGTTCATCAGCCGCGCCCAGGTGGCGTCGTCCTCCTCGGGAATGCCCATGAAGCTCCCGATCACACGCGAGACGACGGGTTGCGCGACGTCGTTCACGAGGTCGCAGGTCTCGCGTCCGTCCAGGCCGTCCAGCGTCTTGCAGACGATTTCGCGAATCGCCTGCTCGTGCGCTGCGATCCGCTTCGGGGTGAAGCCGGCTTGGAAGAGCGCCTTGACGCGGTCGTGCTTGGGCGGATCCATCCCGATGAACATCGCTCGCGTCAGCTCCAGCGGAAAGATGTTCGAGATGACGGTTATTCCTCCGGCTTCGGAGGAATATGTCGCCCAGTCGCGGCTGACGGTATGCACATCCTCGGCATTGGTCACCGACCAGAAGCCGCCCTCCTCGGGAAATTCGCCGATTTCCCGGGTCCAGTGCACGGGACAGCCCTGGCGCAGCTCTTTGAAGAGGGCGTGAGGAGGCCCATCGGCCCATACTTCGCGCTCGAGCACGAGCCGATCCTCGAGCTTTGTGTCGGTCGCTGCCATCGGAGCCTCCAGTAGCCAGGGAATGCGGCATTCGATGGTACAGCTCCCGGGAGCAATTTGGCTAGACAGCCAAAGTCGAGGTATTGCGGACATGGCAAGAGTTGCTCTGCGGGGGCATGGAGGCTCCTCGAATTGGCAATGCCCCCCCGCGCGCGCGGGGGGGCATCGGCCCTTTTGCATATATCCGCCCACGTCTCGCATCCGCCCACGTCTCGCGCCAAGACTTGCGCCAAGACTTGCGCCAAGACTTGCGCTCGTGTCTCGCGGTGAGACTTGAAGAATCTCTTGGCATGCCTTATATTTTCTGCATGGCTACCAAGGAAGTCGTTCGCTCGCCGGCGGTCGAGGACTATTGCAAGGCGATCTACACGCTGGAGACTCGCGCTGAGGAGCCGGTATCGACGAACGCCTTGGCAGAGCGCCTGGATCTGACCAGCGGCTCGGTCTCGGGCATGCTCAAGAAGCTCGGCGAGCTCGGCCTGATCTCGCACGTCCCGTATCGCGGCGTGCGACTCACCCCGGAGGGCCGTCGCGTCGCGCTCGAGGTGATCCGCCATCACCGCTTGCTGGAGCTGTACTTGGCCGAGGCGCTACAGATGCCGTGGGATCGCGTGCACGACGAGGCGGAGGTGCTCGAGCACGTCCTCTCCGAGGAGCTCGAGGGGCTGATCGCGGCGAAGCTCGGCCACCCCACGATCGACCCGCACGGCGACCCGATCCCGAACGCCGATCTGGAGCTCGAGGAGGTGGCCACGCGCAGCCTGGAGAGCCTCGTGCCAGGCGACGCGGGCACGTTCGTGCGAGTCTCGGACGCCGACCCGGAGATGCTGCGCTACCTGGCGCAACGGGGTGTGCTGCCAGGGGGACGCCTGCAAGTGCTCGAGCGCCAGCCGTTCGGCGGCCCGCTGCTCGTCAACGTCGACGGTCGTGAGCACACGCTCGGGGGCGCGTTGCCCAGAGCGATGCGCATCAGCGTCGACTCGCAGGCTCTGGAGGAGGGACTTGCATGAGTGACGCCGTCACCGCGCTGCGACCGGCCGCCGCCCTGGAGGGCGCCTCGGTAGCGCTGCCCGACGGCGCCGCCACTCCGAGCGCGCTCGAGCAGCTGCTGGCGCGCGGCAGGCTGCGGGCGACGCTCGCGATGCTGGGTCCAGCCTTCGTCGCGGCGATCGCCTACGTGGACCCGGGCAATTTCGCCACCAACCTGCAGGGCGGCGCGCAGTTCGGCTATCTGCTGCTGTGGGTGGTGCTGGTCGCCAACCTGATGGCGATGCTGATCCAGTATCTGTCGGCCAAGCTCGGCATCGCCACCGACCGCGACCTGCCCGAGCTGTGCCGCGAGCGCTTCCCGCGCGCCGTCACGTGGACCTTGTGGGCGCAGGCGGAGATCATGGCGATGTCGACCGACATCGCCGAGTTCCTCGGCGCCGCGCTTGGCCTGAACCTGCTGTTCGGGGTGCCGCTTTTGCCGGCGGGCCTGATCACGGGTGCGATCGCCTTCGCGATCCTCGAGCTGCAGACACGCGGCTACCGCCGCTTCGAGCTGGCGGTCAGCGCCCTGCTGGGCATCGTCTTCCTCGGCTTCCTCTACGAGGCCCTGCGCATCGGTCCGTCCGCGAGCGGATCGCTGCACGGCCTGCTCCCGGGCCTGCACGGCACAAGCTCGCTCTACCTCGCCGTCGGCATCATCGGCGCGACCGTGATGCCTCATGTCATCTACCTGCACTCCGCGCTCACAAACGGGCGCATGGCGTGTCGCAACGACTCTGAGCGCAGGCGCGTGCTGCGCTTCGAGAAGGTGGACGTGATCGTGGCGTTGGGCTGTGCGGGGCTCATCAACATGGCGATGCTGGCGGTCTTCGCCAAGCTGTTTCACACGCCCGCGCTGTCGGGCCTCGACTCGATCAGCGTGGCCCACGCACAGCTCGGGCACCTGGTCGGCGGGGGCGCTGCGCTCGCTTTCGCCGTAGCCTTGTTCGCCTCAGGCGCGTCCTCCTCGAGCGTGGGCACATACGCGGGTCAGGTCGTGATGCAGGGATTCATCAAGGTGAAGATCCCGTTGCTCGCGCGCCGCGCGGTCACGATGCTGCCGGCGATCGCGATCCTCGCGGTAGGCATGAACCCGACGGCCGCGCTCGTGTTGAGCCAGGTGGTGCTCTCCTTCGGGATCCCCTTCGCGCTCGTGCCGCTGGTGATGCTCACGAGCAACCGCGAGGTCATGGGCGTACATGTCAACCGTCGTCTGACGACTGTTGCGGCGTTCGCGATTGCCGCCCTGATCACGCTGCTGAACGCTTTCCTGATCTATCAGCAGCTGCACTGAACCATACGTCGGTCACTCCGAGAGTGCCGGCGGCGCGATTGCCACGCGGGTCGCGTAGCCGCAGGCTCAGCAGGGCTCAGTCGGCTCAGAAAGCTGGGAGCGGCGACGCATGCGTGCCGAGCTCATAGGCGGCGCCGTGAGCGCTGTGCAAGGTAGTCGCCGCCATGTCGCGAGCGCGAACGTTGAGCGCGAGTGCCGCGACAGAGCAGTTGACAACGTCGTGCTCGCCGCCCGGCCCGTGGGCACCGGGATCGGCATAGCGCCATCGCGCTGCGGCGTCGGGCGGCGTGTCGACATGCGCTTCCACGACGAGACCGTCCTCGCCGGGCAATGTGAGCGAGCAGCGACCGGCACTCTCGGCGACCTTCAGCCCGCGAGCGCCAAGCCCGCCGAGGCGTGAGCGCCGGCCGTCAATGCAGATTGCGCCATTTGCGATCCAGGGTGTCAGGCGCCCGGCTACCAGCACGCGCCCGAGCGCCACGTCGAGCCAGGCCCCAGTGTCCTCGCGGAAATCGATCCCGTGCAACCAGATCCAGCGCGCGGCGTGCTCGGCACCCCAGTTGTGCCCAACCATGCCGCGCCACCCATCCAATCGCAAAGTGCGCCCGGGCAGTTCGATCGTGCCGTCGAAGCGGGCAACAGGCATGGGACTGGTGAGCTTGGTGCGTGGCAGCGGGCTTCTGTAGAGCAGGCCCTGCTTGAAATGGCGCAGTTCCGACGCCTCGGATCGGATGTTCAGCTTCCAGCGGATCGCGCCCGAAGCCCTCTCGGCAGAGTCGCCAGAATGAGTGCCGGGAGCGAGGCCGAGGCCCGAGCCGGAGTCGAGATCATGGCTTGGGTTGGGGCTAGAGGTGGAGTCAAGGCGGGCGCCCTCCCCAAGCTCCATGACTCCCTGGGCGAGTGTCGGGCCAAAGCGTGATTTGCCCCCGATCGCGATCCAGCCGTCCTCGGGCACGGTCAGATCGTCGCTGCTTTGCCGGTGCATGAACGGTGCACCGGCACCAGCATCGAAGACGTTCACCCACAGTGAGCCGCGCGCGGCCACCCCGGGAGCCTTCTCGACGGTGTAGCGGATCCACGCTCCCAGGGGCTCCTCCGGTGAGACCGCTCGCAGGTAGAAGGACTCGTACATCCCGCTGTCCAGGCGGGCGGAGGGAAATTGCGCGTGCACATCCATTTGCGCGATCGTAACTCCTGAGAGGGCAGTCTTTGGAAGGATCACGCCATGAGGCGCGAATCGCTTGTCACGCTGCCACGGGCGCTGATCGCCTCCGGGCTCGCCCCAGGGGGCTCCGCAGAGCCGTCCGCCACCCGGGCGACGGACGGAGAGAGTGGCGCCGTCTCCCCCGGAGATAGGCTCGGAGCGCGCTTTGTGATGGGCGTCGATGGGGGCGCCACGAAGACGCTGGCGGCGGTGCTGGATTTGCGCAGCCAGACGCTTCACCTCGGCCACGGCGGGTCGAGCAACCCCGACGCCGTCGGCGCGCACGCGGCCACAGACTCTCTCGTGAAGGCCACAGACGAGGCGATCGGCCGGGCCGGCATCGAGCGCCGGCAACTCGACGCCGCGGTGCTGGCGATTGCCGGCACAGACACCGATGCCGTTGCGGCACACGTGCGCGAGCGCTGCCCCGCCTCGTGGCTGGTGGTCAACGACGTGGTCGGCGCCTGGGCGGCAGCGACCGACGCCCGCCCGGGTGTCGGCGTGATCTCCGGCACCGGCAGCAACGTGCTCGGCATTGGCCAGGACGGGCGAGCATGGCGAGCAGGCGGCTGGGGCCATGTGCTCGGCGACGAGGGCAGCGGCTACTGGCTGGCGGTGCAGTCGATCAAGGCAGCGCTGGCCGACCGCGAGGCCTCTGCTCCGCAGACGGCGCTGGGCGCCGCAGCGGTCGAGTTCTTCGACGTCCCGAGCATCGAGGCGCTGGCCACGCTCGTCTACACCAAGCCCATGTCCAAGGGCGAGATCGCCGCTTTCGCGATCGAGACCGCGCGTGTCGCCTATGCGGGAGATGAGGTGGCGCGTGGCTTGTACGTTCGCGCGGCACAGGAGCTGGCAAGGCAGATCGCGGCGGTCGTGGAGCAGACGGCCCTCGCGGGCGAGTTCCCCGTCGGTCTGATCGGCAGCGCGTTCAAGGCGGGTGAGCTATTCGTAGCCCCGTTGGCCGCCGCGATTCACCAGTTCGCGCCGCAAGCGGAAGTGGCGGTCGTGGAGACAGCCCCTGTCGGCGGTTGCGTATTGCTGGCGGCGCTGGCAGGTGGCCGGCGCGAGTCGCTCGAC
The DNA here is from genome assembly GCA_036510155.1 of Solirubrobacteraceae bacterium. Lineage (GTDB taxonomy): Bacteria > Actinomycetota > Thermoleophilia > Solirubrobacterales > Solirubrobacteraceae > Palsa-744. The sequence goes on from DATCEK010000032.1 coordinate 23,182, forward strand.
CCGGCAGAGCTGAAGCCACTGCTGGACGCGGCGCTTGCGCAGGAGGGCGCTTTCAGGGAGTGAAGGCGGCCGCGGCCGGCTCGAGCAGCCGCAGAGCTTGCCGGCCGCTCGGGGTCAGGGTCAGGCACTCCAGTCCGCTTGGGAAGGTCAGGGCGCTCGAGTCCGCTCGGGGTAGGTCGGGCGCTCGAGTTCGCTTGGGAAGGTCAGGCGCTCGAGTCCGCTCGGGGTAGGTCGGGCGCTCGAGT
>DATCEK010000033.1:0-2475 GCA_036510155.1 Solirubrobacteraceae bacterium
GGTCGGCGTGACGGTCCTCTACTTCGGTATCAGCGAGATCCAGCACCTCGCGGACCCGGGCCGCTACGGTCCCGCCGGCGGCCTCCACAACTTCAATCGCGCGACCGTCATCCTCTCGATCTTCTTCGGCGCCCTGACGGCGATCCTCGTCGGCACCGAGGCCGGGACGACCGACACGGCCAGCGGCGTCTTCCGCGACATCGTCGTCACCGGGCGTGAGCGCCTGTGGCTGTTCGCGGTGCGGGTGCCGGCGGCGCTGATCGTGACGCTCTCATTCGGCCTGCTCGCGTTGGGCATCTCGCTGGCCGCGGCCTACGGATTCGCCGGGGGCCTGCCGACGCCGGGCGCGAGCTACGCGGTCGACTCGCTGCTCTGGGTCAGCGGAGCACAGGCGCTGCTCTGCGTGATCGCCGTCGGGCTCGGATCGCTGACCGGATCGCGGGCCGGGTCGCTGACCGCGCTGCTCGGCTGGCAGCTGATCGCCGGGCGCCTGCTCGCGATGATCACCTTCCTCGGCGGCGCCCGCGACGTGATCCCGAACATCGCGCTCGGCGCGCTCAAGCCCGGCGAGCAGCTGCCGGACACCAACGGGCTGACAATGAGCACCGCGCTCGCCGTGCTGATCGTCGCGCTGTGGGCGATCGCCTGGCTTGGCCTCGGCGCCTGGCGCACCCGGACTCGCGACGCCTGACCGGCGCAGCGGGGTCGACCACTTGAACCCTCCGCGTGCTAGATGATTGATTCCACGGCGTTGGCCGTGTTCGAGGGTTTTGGAGCAGCAGGGTCGAAGTCGGCGGTGCTCAGTACGCACCGTCGACCTTGGAGGCCACGATGGACGCCGACCTCGACCTGCTGCTCACTTCCGTATTCGTTACCGCTGACGATCTCCTGCCTTCGCGGCAGAACAACGCCGCGCGTAGCGTCACAGACGCGGAGGTCGTCACGCTCTGCGTCGCCCAGGCAATCATGGGCATCCCATCCGATCGCCGCTTCTTGGCGGTCGCGGCCAAGCGCCTGGATCACCTGTTTCCCCGGCTGCCCAAGCAGCCCGGATATTTCAAGCGCCGGCGCAAGCTCGCTGACACGCTGGAGTGGCTGATGGGCGTCTTCGCCAGCCAGAGCCCCGGGTTCTATGACGATCTGTTGCTGATCGACTCCACCCCTGTGGAGTGCGCGAGAAGCCGCGAGACAGTCAAGCGCTCGCAGCTCGCTGACGCCGCGGACTACGGCTACTGCCGCTCGCACTCCCGCTATTTCTGGGGGTTTCGATTGCACGCGATCTTCGCCCCCGACGGCACCCCGAGAGCGTTGGAGCTCGTCTCGCCAAAGATCGACGAGCGCGAAGTCGGCCTGGCGCTCTTGGACCGCGTCCGACGCCACGGCGGCGAAACGCTGCTTGGCGACAAGGGCTACGCCGGCCGAGACTTCGCGAACAAGGTCAGTCAGCGCGATGCGACGATCGTCCGCCCGCGCCGCAAAGACGAGCCCGGCGACGGACCGCATCTCGCGCCTATCCGTCAACGCATCGAGTCGATCTTCTGGACCTGCAAAGACCTGCTCACGCTCGAACGCCACGGCGCACGCACCCTCAAAGGCCTGCGCGAACGAGTCCTCGCCCGCTTCTGCTGCCTCGCCGCCGCGATCACTCTCAACCACCAACTCGGACGCCCCAGCCGTGCACTCGTCAACTACTGCGCCTAACCGCGCGGAATCAACCATCTAGCCGGGCGCCGAAGGGCACCTGCGCGACGTGCTCGCCTTCTTCGGCGCGCTCGTGGTTCCGACCGCGGCATACCAGTCCGCCCGCGACTTCTCCGACGGCGTCCCCGGCGAGCGGGCCGCGGGCGAGCTGGACGCGGCGATCGCGTCGGCGCTCGCGCTGGCAGCGGCCGCGATCGGGCCGCTCGGTCCGCCCCCGCTGGCCGTGCGCCGGCCCTAGCGAGTCAGGCGCTGGCCACGGCCGGCGTGGTGTGCGAGACTCGGGTCCGATGCGTGAGTGGATACGACTGCTGCGGCGCCTGTGGCGGATCCTGACGCGCCGCCGGACGCGGCGCCGCTAGGCGTGGCGGGGCGCTAGACGGGCCCGGCTGCGCCGCTGCGGAGCACGCGCTCCAGCACGTCGACGACGTGGCGCTTGCGGGCCGTCGCGAAGCGCTCGCTCGTCGCATCGAGCCCCATCGCGGCGAGCATCGTGTCGTTGTGCTCGATCGGGAAGAAGCACAGCGCGACGGTCGTGATCAGCAGCTGCTCGGGATCGACCGACGGCCCGGGGGTGGGGGACAGCAAACGCGCGAAGCGGGCCAGCCCGTCCGCGAGGGCGACCGAATGGCGGGGACCGGGTGCCAGATGGCGTCCGTGGTCGAGCGCCTCACGCCCCATCAGGCGGACCAGCGCGGTGCGCTGGCAGAGGAAGTCGATGTAGCCGTCGATCAGCAGCTCGAGCGCCGGGCGCAGCTCGCCGGTCCGCTCGAACTG
>DATCEK010000034.1:0-11940 GCA_036510155.1 Solirubrobacteraceae bacterium
ATGCCGCCATAAACCGCCCGCCACCGGTTGAACGTCGCCTCCGAGACTTCGAGATGGCGCAGCACCTCAACGAGATCCTGACCCTCGTTCAGAAGGCGCTCGCCCTCCCTGATCTTCCTGACAGCCTGCTCCGGGGTATGCCTGCGTCGCTTCATGATCGTGTCCATCCTCCCATCCCATCACGGGAAACACGACCACGCACTCACCCTGGCTCACCTCAAAGGGACCCCGTCATTGGCGATCAGGGTCGACCGGACCTGCACCGCCGAGGACCTCATCGGGGTTATCCAGGACCTTGTGCTCACCCGCGGCGCACCCGAATATCTCCGAGCCGACAACGGCCCCGAGCTGATTGCGTGGACGCTACGCGACTACTGTCGCCTCGCAGGCACGAAGACCGCCTACATCGAGCCCGGCAGCCCCTGGGAGAACCCGTTCGTCGAGTCGTTCAACGGCCGGTTGCGAGACGAGCTGCTGAACATCGAGGAGTTCGGATCGCTCACCGAGGCGAAGCTCATCATCGAGGACTGGCGAATCGAGTACAACACCTACCGGCCACACTCAGCGCTGAACGGACTCACCACCCACCGAATACGCAAACACCGCAACCAACAACAAACAACCAGACCACGCATAGACCCTGGACCACCACAAGGACCCCGTCAATGGCCGTGCTATCAATGATTCAATGACGCATAGTGCACGCTAAGATCAAACATGCCCCCTACTACAGTGCCTACTACGAACGTTGTTAGCGACAACGACTATGATGCCCAGACGATAGCCGAGCATCTCTCTATTATTGGGGCGGCCTCGACAAGGCGGCCCAGCCACACGCCCAGCCGAGATATTCGCTAGGTTGCTTCCTCAATGCAATCAACAGCATGCATCGTGTCGGCAAGCAACCAGAACGTCTTCTTCGGGGAGCTGCTCGACGCTTTGGCGGACGCGCTCTCCGGAATTGGCATACCGGTTGAGCGCTCAATCGACTGTTTCCCGCCATTGCGCGAAGGACTCGTATATCTATTCGTTCCCCATGAGCTGCTTCCCCTACTCATGCCGGATGCACACCCATCCGAGCCACAGCTTCGTCGCAGCGTCACCATTTGCACCGAGCAGCCGGGTACGAGCTGGTTCGAGGAGGACGTACGGATCTCAAAGCGAGCAGCAGCCACGGTAGACATCAACCGCCTCGGTGTCGCTGAGCTCAGGAAGCGCGGGATCTCCGCACGGCTCTTGCAACTTGGATACGTCCCCGCATGGGATCGTTGGCAAGCGCAAGACTACACCAGACCGATAGATCTAACGTTTCTCGGAGGGACAACATCCCGACGTTTGACCGCTCTAGCTCGCTGTGCTCGACACGTCGCTGGGCGCACCACCGAGCTACACCTGACCGAGAACAATATACCTCATACAGGAGACTCTCGTTCTTTTATATCCGGTGCACGCAAGTGGGAAATATTGCGGCAATCGAAGTTCATGCTAAATGTACATCGCAGCGAGCTCGGTTATATGGAGTGGCAAAGAGCCGTCGAGACGATCACAAACGGCTGCATCCTGCTAAGCGAGCACTCCCTCGGCTTTGCGCCCCTCGTGCCAGGTGAGCACTTTATAAGCGTTTCCTTCGATAGCCTCGACGTCGCTCTCGCCGGACTCATCGATGACGACTTGGACCAAATGAGACACGCAGCCTATTCGCTCCTTCGGAGCGAGCTTCCAATGTCGCGAACTATTGAGGTGCTAGCCGATTGTGTAAATGACATAGCTCAGCAGCCCACCCACAATTCCGAGTTAAGGGGCCGTACCATCGCCCCTCGCCCTAAGCCTGTCGAGCCGCCGCCTACAGAGTATGATCGTATCCTTCGGCATAGGACTGATCTCGACGTTGTACGTATGGGGATTAAGCAGCTGATGCTTTCTCAACGAGACATGCAAAGAATGCTCGTAGATCTGCGCGCGGCAATCACGTCCGGTGAGCCTGCGCGGGATAATATAGAAAGCTACGGTCAGCAGCACCTAGGTCCACCACGAGTCTCGGTCATAGTCACTGTTTTCAATTATGCCTCCCTCGTCGGTGAGGCTATCGAAAGTGTCGCCGCGAGTCACTTCACTGACTACGAGATGGTAATCGTTGACGATGCTTCAACAGACGATTCCGCCGATGCGATACGGTCCGCCCTCCAAAGGGTTCCGTGGGTCTCTGCGAAGGTGGTAACCCGCTCACGCAATCAAGGCCTTGCGGCCGCGCGCAACCTTGGTGCCGAGCTGGCCGAGGGCGAGCTCCTGTTCATCCTGGACGCCGATAACATGGTCTACCCGAGCGCGCTAGGTACACTCGCTAGCGCCCTCGATAAGGATAAGGACGCAGTATTTGCATACGGCATTATCGAGCAACTTGGCGCAGGTGAACCCACGAGCCTAATGAGCTACCTCGAATGGGATCCAGGCAGACTTCGATTCGGAAATTTCATCGACGCGATGGCGATGATCCGACGCTCCGCCCTACTTGAGGCAGGAGGCTATCTATCTGACTCGCGCGTATACGGGTGGGAGGATTTTGCTCTGTGGTGTTCTTTTGCCGATCACGGCTGGGGCGGAGTCCGCGTCCCCGAGTTCGTCGCTCGTTACCGGATGGCGCTACACTCCATGATCGCGCTGACAAACCTTGATACCAGCGCGACATGGAGCTTTCTGATTGACCGATTTGCCTGTCTATCGGCTTAGCGTAGGCGCTTGAGGGCTCGGAGCGGAGCAGTTATCCGCCAGCTGAATGAACTCTGCATTCCACTCAGCACTCGGTCTGCCCGATCGGCTCGCTCAGTCAACACCTCGAGTCGACTCGTACGAGCATCAACCTCCTCTTCAAGTGCATGGATACGATCATTAAATCCCGCGATAAGTATCTCTACCTCGACCAGTCTTTTAGTGCTGTTACGGCTTTCGGATCGAAAATCTAGCGCTGCCCTGTTTGCTTGGTGCAGCTGCCTGCGCGCCTCATTGACGAGCGACTCCGCACGCTCATGGATTGCGGACGTGTGATCTTGCCACCAGCGCACCTCGAAGCGATCGCCCAGAACTACAAATGGCTCGGCCGAAGGAAGCTCTCTCGCTGATGCCATGGCGACGGTAAAAATCTCGTCGCCTGGACCCTGCTCGTCGAGCTTCGTGACGTTAGCGGGAAGATTCTTAGTGCCACTCCCCGAGAAATCGACTTCGGACATTATGCCGCTGGCCAGCCAAGCGCCTTGACGATAAAGAGCTACGTGAGAAAATAATCCCAGCAGCGCATGCGCAAATTCTTTAGGCTCGTACTCACGTACGTGGTGCGGGTTGCCAGCCGGATAAACACGGGAGTTGGGGGTCGAGATACATAGCATCCCCTCCGACTTCAAGACGCGCTTCAGCTCACTTAGAACAGCATCTCGATTCTGAACATGCTCGATGACCTCGAAGCACACGACGAGATCGAACTCTTGATCGGAAAAAGGAAGGCTGGCCAAGTCAGCCTGGCGCAGGTCGACGCCCTCGCGGCCGTAGGTATCGACGGCTTCGGAAATGACATGGTTGGAAATGTCAACGCCAACGACCTGGGAGGCGCCAGCGTCAGCGAGCAGCTTGGTGCCGTACGCGGTGCCGCATCCCGCGTCCAACGTCTTCTTTCCCCTGGCCAACTGGGCGGCCCAGAGGTACCGGCCATAGTGCTCCGCTACGATTAGACGCCCGTCGTTATCGGTCGGCGCGAGGCGCTCTGGGACTTGCTCAATATCCATGCTCACTGTCCGCTGAGTGTAGCCCTTTACGCCAGCTGGGGTCTGCGTAAGCACAGGTCGCAAAGAACTCGGCTCGTCAAGCTAGCTGACACGCCTCGATCTGCATTCGCGCGACGAGCCAGCCTCGCCAGAGCCGTCGGCTCGCGGCAAGTGGCGCAGCAGGGGCCAGCTTGGCGGTAGGCCGGGTGGTGGATTCGACAGATAATATTCCTGCGATGACATCCTCAGCCCGCTCCCTCTTGCGACCATCGTGGTCTTCCGGTCTCGGGCCGCTACTTGCCCTACGCGCCACGGACTCGCTGTGCGATCAACCTCAAAGGTCTAGTGAGATTCCAGCTCTTGCTGTTCTCTACAGTTGCGACCCGTCTGGTGAGGTCCACAACCTTCTCATCAAGGGCTTGTTTCTCTTTCTGGCTTTCGCCCAACTGAGAGTTGAGATTCCCACACTCGTTCCGCAAGCCCGAGATTTCAGCAAGCAGGTGGCGAGTGACATGCTCGATCTCTTCATAGGCCAGCTGTCGCCCACGCAGTGCCGCATGTGTCTCGCGAACGTCGGGAGATGGTGCTTCGAGATCGGCAGGGGTCAGCGCCGGGGCCGTCTCCGGCTTACGGGCCACGAGCCATGCTTGCCCCGTAGTGGAATCGCCTGGCAATCCGAAACCTGTTGGCTCGAAACGCTCGATGTCGAGCGCCCGCCCCCAGTGCTCGCGTACCCACCACTCGGAGACATAGACGGCCGGCCCCCAACTATCGTCGAATGAGTCTCCGTAGCGTTCCACCAGCATCCCGGTATGGTCCTCGTCCCACAAGATTCCACGAATACCATGAAGGCCGTTATTCCAGAAGCCCTTGCCGTGAATACTGGCAACCAGCACTCCTCCCGGCTTGAGAATTCGGCGAAGCTCAAGCAGCCACGGCGCCCAATCAGTAAGGTGACTGAATACTGATCCGCAATAGATTAGGTCGAAGGTGTTGTCGGCCTCCGGCAGCGGTGGTGCTTGCTCATTGGCATACAGACGAATACTGGAAGGGAAGTTCTCCTGCATCCAGGTGATGGAGCGGAGATGGAGATCGCATCCCACAAGTCGAAGCTCCGGTTCGGAGGCGAACCATCGGAGCACACGGCCCGACCCGCAACCAAAGTCGAGTATGGCCTGGTCCTCGTTATAAGGGACCGCTTCGCGGATGCATTGATGTATGGTGCGGCCAATGTCCGCAAAGAATCCCTCTCGCGCCTCCCGTGTCGTGAAATGCTCGGGGCTAACTCCGATCCGAATCATTAGGTCATCCGGGGGATATGGAAAGCTCATGGCGACAGTATACGTGTTTGCTCGTCGGTGGCCCATGCCCTGCGGGTCAGATCGACGCGATTTGGCGTTCGACGGATAGTATTCCTGCGATGATATCCCAGCCTGCTCCCACTTGGCCTCGACAGCTTCGAGTTTCCCGACTCTACTCCATCCGAAGATTCTGCCTAGCCCACGACCGGACGTTGGCACTCTGCCTCTCGCTCTTTATGGCCGCCGTGGTTTTTGAGCCTCGAATCAGAGCGGGCGGTTTCAACGCTGACGACTGGGCCCTATATTCAGCGTTCAGATTTCCTCAGGCCGCCGGATTTCACAATGCCTTGGGTGCGTTGGAGCACAGTGCCGGTTCTAGAGTTGGCCATATGTTGTACTGGTTCGCAAGCTTCTCCATCTTTGGCAGTCACACACGACTCTATTCAGCCACAGCGGGGATGCTTGCCGTCGCTCTCGCTTTTACCGTCTACCTGTTCCTACGAGAGCTAAAATTTTCTCTTGTCCACTCACTAGCCATAATGCTTCTAACGATTGTGGCACCGAGCATAGACGCTGTTCGTTTCTGGTTCACACCTGCGGGAATCCAGATTTCGATCATACTGGTCCTCATCGGTATGATGTTGGCCTTGCGGGCCTTTGTCGCCCCTGAGGGCAAGCGCATTAGCCTACATGCCCTTTCGTGGGGATTCTATCTGGCTAGTGCAATCTATACTGAGACAGCGCTACCGCTTATTGCTGTGGGCTTGCTTGTCTATCTCACTAGGGCTCCGTTTTTGGCTGCACTACGCAGATGGGGGTGCGACCTTGTGATCGTGGTGATTGGATATTCGGCTACGCTATCGTTCGTCGACTCACAGCCGGGTTTCTCGAAACTACCTGCTTCGATGTGGTGGGAACACGCTCGCCTCATTGGTGATCAGTCGTTGACGATCTTTACGCAGCTGCTTTTTCCCATTCCGGCCGGCGACCGATCGATTATTCTTATCGGCACGGCAGTGATTCTAACAGCTGGACTCACCTTGTGGAGTAGGGACGATCTGCCCGATTCATCAAGGCGCACGCTGAGAAGATGGATAGTCGCCCTTGGGATATCGCTCACGGCAATCGTCGCCGGTTATGTCGTATTCGTGCCAGCGATGCTCTACTACGAGCCTCTCGGGCCGGGTCTTGCAACACATATAAATGCGGTGACCGCGGTGCCCCTGGCCGTAGCCATATTCGCCGTGTTGATGATCGCCCAGATAGTCGTGGCTGAGCTAATCGGCTCACGCCGGCGACACGTGGGCACCATGGCTCTAGCAGTCGTGACGGTCTGGTATGCGGCTATTGTCATCGATGCCGGGAACGACGTAAGAAGCAATGCTCACATTTGGGCGCTTGCATCCGAGAGGGACGACCATGTCCTCCATGTGCTGCGGCAAGATCTTTCTAACCCCGTGTCTAACGCGACGATCTATACATTTGGTGAAGCGGGTACGGTAGCCCCAGGCCTTCCTATCTTCTTTACCTCGTGGGAACTCAACAATGCGATAAAGATTGAGTATAATCGGCCCGATTTGTCAGCATTTCCAGTTGTCACAAATGGGATCCATCCAGTCTGCGCTCCAAAGGGTATCATTGCCAGCGTAGAATCGACGCCGGTCAGCGCAGCGAGCCTTTATGGACGCTCATACTTTATGGATATAGCCAACGGCAAGTACGCGATAATCAAGAACATGGCAGCGTGTACCGCAGCCCTGTCGAGATTGCCGGTCGGTGCATACTCATATGCATCAAGGGAATGGGAGGATTAGCTCCAGTTCGCTGCCGTCGTAGCTCCTGAACTCACCAAGATGACAACAGATCATGTGGCTACAGTTCAGCCACGCATCGCTCACAAGCGGTACTCTGCAAACCTCTAGGGGACCGAGACATCGCCTGAGGTCCCATGGAGCACAAGTACGGCACGATTTGGCATGCTTCTCATCGGCCATGCTCCTACGTCGCGACTTCGACCTACAGCAATTTGCTCGCTTCGCGGTTGTTGGCGTGCTACAAAACGGCCTGAACCTCTTGACCTTTGCTGCTGGGATAACGATAGAGGTCCCATACTTGCTTGCTTCATTGTTGGCTGCTGTCGTCGCCCTCGCGGCCAGCTTCTTTCTCAACCTTCGTTGGACATTCGCTGCGAGGAACGGCCGAACTTCGGCCCGAGCGGCACGCTACGTGACTATCTGGGTCACCATCGTCCTGCTCGGCCTTCCGGTATTGGCCGTCATGGTAAACATTGTTCATCTACCGAGAATCGTCGCCCAAGCTATCGTCATAACTATTGGTGCCCCAATCAGCTATTTTGCCCAGAGACGTTGGACGTTTAGTCATACACTAAGCTGACCGATCAGGCAAGACGAGTTGGCACTCGGTTTGCAATCGATCTACAAATACCCCTAGGAACAAACTATTGCGTAAGAAACGCGCCGGCACACAAATGACGCGAACTCGATCACTATAAATCAGGATCCGTCGAGATTCATCGCGTAACGTGCCCCCACGACCTGATTCACGCTGTCGATAACGAAGTCAACCTGCTCGTCGGTCATCCCCACCCAAAGCGGCAGACGTAGCAATCGCTTCGAGATATCGTCAGTTACCGGTACCGGGTGAGGGAGCGCACCGAGGCGTTTCCCAGCCGGAGATGCATGAAGAGGAAGGTAGTGGAAGACCGCGTGCACACCGCGCTTTACGAATTCGTGTAGGGCAAGATCGCGACGCTCCGCAGTCGGCAAGAGCATATAGAAGAGATGCCCACTGTGTGCGCAGTCCGGAGGAACTCTCGGTCTGCGAATCAGACCATCTGCCTCAAGCGAGGCGAAGGCATCGTAATAACGATTCCAGATTGCATGCCGCTCGTCCGTAATTTTCGGGGCGTGCTCGAACTGTGCCCAAAGAAAAGCCGCGGCCACCTCGCTGAGCAGATATGAAGAGCCTACGTCCTGCCACGTGTACTTGTCGATCTCACCGCGAAAGAAGCGACCACGGTCGGTTCCCTTCTCCTGAATGATCTCTGCCCGGGCGACGAGCTTCTGATTGTTCACGATGAGGGCGCCGCCCTCGCCGCACTGAACGTTCTTGGTCTCATGGAAACTGAATGTTGCAAGATCTCCGATCGAGCCCAGCGGTCTGCCTCGATAGGTAGCTTCGATAGAATGGGCGGCATCCTCGACGAGCAGCAGGCGATGGCGCGCGCATATTTGCTGTATTCGCTCCATGTCGCAGGCGATCCCCCCATAATGTATTACTACGACCACTCGCGTACGCTCGGTTATTGCCTGCTCAATCGCTTCTGGGGTGATGTTGAGGGTATCCGGATCAATGTCTACAAAAACCGGTGTTGCCCCGAGCAGAGCAAATGCATTGGCGGTGGAAACAAAGGCGAAGTCGGGCACTATGACCTCGTCGCCTGGCCTCAACTCAGCGAGCACCCCCGTCATCTCGAGCGCTGCGGTACAGGAAGGGGTGATCAAGGCTCGATGCGCACCGAGACGGTCCTCTAGCCATTCGCCGCAACGACGGGCGAACTTGCCGTTGCCCGAGAGCTTGCCGCTCGCAAGAGCCTCGTCTATGTAGGCGTGCTCGGCCCCGACGATCTGGGGCTGATTGAAAGGGATCTCCATGGCCGGGCGATATGTTAGCCTGAGGCCATGTCATCTGGCTCTGGGGAATGGAGCGTCAACGGCGACGGCCAGGATGCTTGCGTAGAGACGGCTCCAAGCGTCGGGCTGAGCATCGTCATTCCGCTGTACCGAGACCAAGACGCGCTTGGGCCTATTTTTGAGCGTTGCGGAAGAGTTCTAGACGCTCAACCCAACGGTGGCGAGCTGGTTCTGGTCGACGACGGCGGCCTGGATCTCACAACGCCGAGGGCAATCGATCTGGCTGACGACTTCAGGCACCCTACGACCATAGTCCGGCTTACGCGAAACTTTGGACAGCATCCAGCAGTCTTTGCCGGGCTTGCCAATGCACGCGGCGAGCGGGTTGTCACCCTGGACAGCGATCTCCAGTACCCGCCGGAGGAGATCCCAAAGCTTCTCGTCGAGCTCGGTCCGGAATACCCCGTGGTGTCGGGCTACCGAGCCAACCGCCGTGATCCACTGGTCAGACGCTTGATTACACGTGCGCTAACCCGATGGTTGAACGCACAGACCAAAACTGACTTGCAGGACTTTGGTTCCATGTTCAGGGCATACGACCGCAGAACCGTCGATTTGATGGTGAGCTTCACCGAGCGTCATAGATATGTACCGGCGGTCGTAGCTTGGCTGGGCGTGCCTATAAAGGAGATAGCCATCACCCATGCGCCTCGGGGCGAGTCGGGCTCACGGTATCGCATGTCGGTCCTTGTAGACATGGTCTTGGATCTCATAACAGGCTATTCGGTGTTTCCGTTGCGGCTGTTGACTGTGTTGGGGCTGGTAGCGTCCGCGTGCGGCTTTATTGGAACCATCGCCTTCATCATCTATCGCATTGCGGTCGGTCGAGGCGTGTCGGGGACCGTTTCGGCGTTCGCCTTGGTGTTCGCACTCCTCGGAGTGCTTCTCCTCCTCGTCGCACTTATCGGAGAGTACGTCGGGCGAATCTATAGTGAGGCAAAGGCAAGACCCTATTTTGTCGTTGGCGCTACCCACCGCATAGATGGAACAAAAGCAAATGAAACTTTCGGATCGGCTGCGCTAGGTATATCGAGTGAGCTTGATTGAACGGCTCGATTGGGACTGCTCGTTCTTCGAGGTGCCGATCGGACGCGTCGACAGCGGAATCGGTATAGGCGAAATCGGCAAGGTCCTCGAAGAAGCGCAAGATCGTCGACTTCGCTGCCTCTATCTGCTGGTGTCGGCCGAGAACAGCGCATTGGTTTGCGCCGCTGAGGAGCATGGGTTCAGAGTGCGGGAGATCCGTGTAGAGCTGCAACGCCCGGTCGAAGGTCATCCCGCGGCGATGACCGGCTTGCGCTTGGGCGACGCAGGGGATCTAGAGATCCTTGAGCCGATCGCCCGCGAGCACATCCGTGGGACTCGCTTTTTCGCCGACAAGCACTTTGCGTTTGAGAAGAGTGCGGAGCTCTACGTCGAATGGCTTCGTAGGGGCTTGGTTGGCGGCGCACCAGAGCGCCAGACACTCGTTGGCGGATCGGACCATGGATTCGTCGTCTGCCACCTTGATCCTGTCTCCCGTATCGGAAGGATTGAGCTGATCGCCGTCGCCAAGGATGCCGCAGGGAAGGGCCTAGGAAAGGCCCTAATGGCAGGCGCCGGCGCTCTTTTCGACTCTGCGTCAATGGTGACCGCGACGGTCACTACTCAAGGCAGCAACGTCAGCGCGCAGGCTCTTTACCAAGCTTGCGGATATCGAACAGCCACGGTGTCTTACTGGCTGCATATTTGGCTGTAGTACGTCCGCGAATCGAGTTCGCGTTGCACTCAGGCAGCGACTATCTGCTGGACATGTCCTTGTGTGCACTTGGGAGCTCGCAGCTCGCGCGAGCGTAGGCCAGGACGCCAGCCGGGAACGACGTGAACCAGGAACACGGTCCGCAGCAGCTCTACGAGAGCGCGCGCGCGACGTTCGATCAACATGAGGAAGGCAGCTGCAAACGCGGAGAGTTGTATCTCGAGAGCGCGGGGCGCGCCCGCCACGCTCTACGAGCGCGTACAGACCGGCGTCTGGCCTGGTCAGAGCCAAGCCGCATAGCGGCCTCCTGCGGCAGACAAGCCGAACTCCGCTCCACCCCAGTGCCCGCGCGTGTTCGGCCGCCCGAGCCCAAAACAAGAGCGAGCGAAGCTCAGCCGGAGCCGGCATGTAGGGAGGCGGCAATCGCCGTCGGGCTTTGAACGCCGTAATAGAAAGGAATAGAAAAAATAGAAAGAAATAGAATGGACCGCTATGATCGGGACGTGAACGCAGCGGCTCAGAGGAACCCGTTTAAGCCCACTTTCGGCGCGTCGCCGCCACTGCTAGGGGGGCGCGACGAGCTGCTGCGGGACTTCAGCGAGGCCTTGGAAGTCGGACCGGGCGCACCCGCGCGAGCGACAATTTACACCGGCGCGCGCGGCACCGGCAAGACCGTGATGCTAAACGCCGCACAAGAAGAGGCACATACCCGCGGATGGCTCGTGGTTGCCGAGACGGCAACGCCGGGCCTGCTCGAGCGCCTTACCACCGAACACCTGCCTCGGCTTCTGGCTCAGCAAGATCCGAAGGCGACGAAGCGGACGCTCTCCGGATTCACCGTGCCCGGCAGCCTCGGCGGCGGTCTCAGCTGGGATAGGACTGAGCAACACCAGGCAGTGCCCGGCCTGCGCTCCCAGGCCACCGACTTGTGCAACATCCTCGCCGCACAAGAGACGGGCCTGGTGATCAGCGTGGACGAGCTGCACCGAGACGTGCTCGACGAACTCGTGCAGCTGTGCACGGTCGTCCAGCACGCGTTCCGCGAGGGACTAGAACTCGCGTTCCTCGGCGCCGGTCTGCCCGCGACCGTCAGCGATTTGCTCAGCGAAAGTGTGCTCACGTTCATGAGGCGTGCGGAGCGTCACGAACTCGGCAGGGTCGCAGATGACGACGTCGCACTTGCGATCCAGCGACCCATCCTCGATGAGGGGCGGACGATCGAGGACGACGCCCTTCATGAGTGCGTCACAGGGACCGGCGGATACCCGTTCCTCATTCAGCTTGTCGGCTACAGAACGTGGCAGCAACACCCGAAGGAGAAGACGATCACAGTCGTGGACGCCCGCGTGGGTGTCGAGCAAGCGCGCCTGCGCCTCGGCTCTCTCGTCCACGCACCCGAGATCAAGGCATGCTCAGACATCGACAAGACATTCCTT
>DATCEK010000035.1:0-28113 GCA_036510155.1 Solirubrobacteraceae bacterium
GGTGACGGCGTCGACGCGGAACTCGCGCAGCGCAGCATCGACGCCTGTGGCCGCGTTGATCGCCTTGAAGATCGCGTCGACCGGGCCGTCGCCGGAGGACTCCCCCAGCCTGACGGCGCCGTCCTCCACGCTCACGTTCACACGCGCCATCGGCGGGCTCGCCGAGGAGGCGGCGACCTCGAAGTCGACCAGGGCGTAGGCGGCCACGTCATCGCCGCGCAGCTCCTCGGTGACCAGCGCCTCCAGGTCCATCGCCGTGACCTGCTTCTTGCGGTCGGCGATCTCCTTGAAGCGCTTGAAGGCGGTGTTCAGGGCTTGGCCGTCGACCTTGAAGCCCATCTCCTCCAGGGCCTTGCTCAGCGCATGGCGGCCCGAGTGCTTGCCCAGCACGATCGCGTTGCTCTGCAGTCCGACGGTGGTAGCGTCCATGATCTCGTAGGTGGCGCGCTCCTTCAGCACGCCGTCCTGGTGGATGCCCGCCTCGTGCGCGAACGCGTTGCGCCCGACGATCGCCTTGTTGGGCTGCACCGGGTAGCCGGTCAGGCGCGAGACCAGCCGGCTGGTGCGAGCGATCTCGGTCGTCTCGATGCCCGTCCACAAGCCCAATGCGGGCTCACGCGTATGCAGCAACATCACGATCTCCTCCAGCGACGCGTTGCCGGCACGCTCGCCGATGCCGTTGATCGCACACTCCACTTGCCGGCAACCTGCCTGCACGCCAGCCAGGGAGTTGGCGACCGCCAGGCCCAGGTCGTCGTGACAGTGAACGGAGACGACGACGTCGCGCAGGCCAGGCACCAGGCGGTACAGCTCCGTGAACATCGCGGCGTACTCGTCAGGCATCGTGTAGCCGACGGTGTCGGGCACGTTGATCGTGGTGGCGCCCTCGTCCAACGCGATCTGGATCACCTCGGCCATGTACTGAACGTCCGAGCGCGAGCCGTCCTCAGGTGAGAACTCGACGTCGTCGGTGTAGCTCTTGGCGTGCGCCACGGCGGCGCGCACCTGGCCCTTGACGTCCTCGCGCGTGGTTTGCAACTTGCGCTCGATGTGAATGTCTGAGGTGGCGATGAATATGTGAATACGTGGGCGCACTGCGTCGCGGACCGCCTCCCAGGCGGCGTCGATGTCTTGCTTTGCGGTGCGCGCCAGGCCACAGATGACCGGACCTTCTACCTCCCTGGAGATCGCCTGCACCGACTCGAAGTCGCCGGGCGAAGTGATCGGAAAGCCGGCCTCGATGATGTCCACACCCAGACGTGCCAGCTGCTGGGCGATCTCCAGCTTCTCCTGCTTGTTCAAGGAGATGCCAGGCGATTGCTCGCCGTCGCGCAGAGTCGTGTCAAACACCCTGACGCGGTCGTCCTCATCTCGTTGTGCTGCCGTCTCGTCACTCATGTCGTCCTCACTTCTCCAGTTCTCTCGCTTTGACGCTTCTCCTTTGGGTTTGCGGCTACGCGGCCGCCACGCGCTATTCCCCCCGAGGGGGGAGCAGAAGGAGAAGCGACAGGGAGAGCTGGAACGACATCCGCCCTCAGATTAGCAGCGGCGTGGCGACCGCGCCAGGGCCAGTCGGAACGATCGGCTCAGCTCAACTCGACGGCCCAACCGGCGACGAAGCCCTCGGAGGCAACGATCTCATCTACGACCCCGGCCGGCACCTGCGCGTCGGTCGTGACGACCATCGCCGCGAGACGCTGCTCGTCGTGATCTGAAGTGTGGCCGACCGCGGCCGAGGAGATGTTGATGCCGTGCGCGCCGAAGGTCGTGCCGACACGGCCGATCATGCCCGGCAAATCGGCGTAGCGGAAGACCGCCACGTGCGGGGTCAGCTCGATCGTCAGGCGCCTGCCCTGCACCTCGACCAGATGCGGCACGCGGTTGGGCCCGATGCCGGTGCCGGCGACCGCGACCTTCTCGCCGCCGGCGACGACGGTCACGCGGATCAGCTCGTTGAAGTCCTGCGCCTCGGTAACCGACTTCTCCTCGACGACGATGCCGCGCTGCTGGGCCATCGACGGCGCGTTGACGAGGTTGACCTGCTCCTCTGTGCGCCCCTCGAGCGCCCCGCTGATCACAGCGAGCGTCAGCAGGCGCGTGTCGAAGTCGGCGATGCGACCCATGAAGGCGGCCTCGATGCGCTCGACCGAGCTGCCCTCGGCCAGCGACATCGCCAAGCGGCCGAGACGACGGGCCAGCGGCAGGAACGGGCCGAGAACCTCCATGTCCTCGGCGCCGACCGAAGGAATGTTGACGGCAGTCGAGACGACGCCGCCGGTCAGCGCGGCGACGACCTGCTCGGCGCTCTGGTAGCCGGCGCGGTCGGTCGCCTCGGCGGTCGAGGCACCCAAATGCGGCGTCACCACGACCTGCGGGTAGCCCCGGAACAGCGGATAGTCGGTGATCGGCTCGGAAGGAAACACGTCGAGCGCGGCACCCGCGACCTTGCCGGAATCGAGCGCGTCCTGCAAGGCCTGGTCGTCGATCAGGCCGCCGCGCGCCACGTTGAGGATGCGCACGCCGTCGCGCATCTTGGCGAACGCCTCGGCGTTGACCCACCCGGCCGTCTCCGGCGTCTTTGGCAGGTGCACGGTG
Organism: Solirubrobacteraceae bacterium; assembly: GCA_036510155.1. Classification (GTDB taxonomy): domain Bacteria; phylum Actinomycetota; class Thermoleophilia; order Solirubrobacterales; family Solirubrobacteraceae; genus Palsa-744. The sequence continues at coordinate 2,596 of DATCEK010000035.1, forward strand.
ATGAAGTCGGCCTGCGCGTAGATCTCCTCGCTGTTCTCGGCCTTCTCGACACCCAGCTCGCGGTAGCGCTCGGCGGAGACGAAGGGGTCGAAGGCGAGCACGCGCATGCCAAAGCCGCGCGCGCGCGCGGCGACGAGCTGGCCGATGCGACCGAAGCCGAGGATGCCGAGCGTCTTCTCGTACAGCTCGACGCCTGAGAACTTGGAGCGCTCCCACTTGCCGGCCGTCAGCGAAGCGTAGGCCTGGGGGATGTTGCGTGCCAAGGCGAGCAGCAAGGCCATCGTGTGCTCGGCGGCGGTCACGACGTTCGACTGCGGCGCGTTGGCGACGACGATGCCGCGGCGGGTGGCGGCCTCCACGTCGACGTTGTCCACACCGACACCGGCGCGACCGATAACGCGCAGGTTCTCACCGGCGTCGATCAGCTCGGCCGTCATCTTCGTCGCCGAGCGGATCAGGATGCCGTGGTAGGCGCCGATCCTCTCGGCCAACTCCTCATTGGACCAGTCGATGCCGAGGTCGACGTCGAAGTGCTCTTCGAGCAGTTTGATGCCCGAGTCGCCGACCTTCTCCTTGACGAGCACCTTCAAGCGCTCGGTGCTGTGGCTGTCGTTCGTAGCGGCGCTCATGACGCGATCCTCTCCACTGTCCAGTCAATACACGCCGTGAGCGCACGCACGTCGTCGGGCTCGACGGCCGGGAACATGCCGACGCGCAGCTGGTTGCGCCCAAGCTTGCGATAGGGCTCGACGTCGACGATCCCGTTGGCCCGCAGCGTCCGGGCCAGCGAGGCCGCGTCGACCCCGTCGTCGAAGTCGATCGTGCCGACGACGAGCGAGCGGCTGGCCGGCGCCGCGACGAACGGGGTCGCGTACCGGCTCTGCTCGGCCCACTCGTACAGGTGCGTGGAGGACTCGCTGCTGCGCGCCACACACCAGGCGAGCCCGCCGCCGTTGAGCATCCAGCGGATCTGATCGGCCAGCAGGAACAATGTCGCCAATGCCGGGGTGTTGTAGGTCTGATCCTTGGGCGAATTTTCAAGCGCGATCGGCAGCGACAAAGAAGCAGGCGTAAAGCGTTTGGAGGCCTCGATCCGCGAAATCCGCTCCACCGACGCGGGGCTCAGCAACACAGCCCAGAGCCCCCCATCCCCGGCAAAGCACTTCTGCGGGGCGAAGTAATAGGCATCGGCCTGGGACACGTCAACCGGCAGGCCCCCGGCGCCGGAGGTGGCGTCGATCAGCACCAGCGCGTCGCCGGCCGCTGCCGGACGCAGCACCGGCGCCATCACGCCGGTCGAAGTCTCGTTGTGCGCCCAGGCGATCGCGTCGACATCGCCCTCGACACCCGCAAGCGCCGCCTCGAGCTCCTCGGCGCTCGGCGCGCTGCCCGGCTCGGCCTTGACGACCACAGGGTCCTCGAGGAAGGGAGCGTCGCTCGTGACGGTCGCGAACTTCTGGGAAAACTCGCCAAAGGCAAGATGCAGAGCACGCCGCTCGATGAGACCGAAGGAGGCCGCATCCCAGAAAGCGGTAGCGCCGCCGTTGCCGAGCGCGACCTCGTAGCCCTCCGGTAGCGAGAACAGCTCGGCAAGACCCGCGCGAACCTCGCCCACGAGCCCCTTGACCGGCTTCTGGCGGTGCGATGTCCCCATCAGCGCCGCCCCGTCGCTCGCCAGGCGCCGCAACGCCTCGGGGCGCACCTTCGAAGGGCCGCAGCCGAAGCGCCCGTCGGCGGGCTTCAGCGCGGCGGGAATCTCGAGTTGGGTCTCTTGCGCTTGGGGATTCGGCGTCATGGGCGTCCTCGCGGGAGTGTCGATGATCGAAGGATGCCCAGGCGCGCGGCAGAACAGCTCGTCGCTCCCCGGTGGTGAACTCCACCTAGTGCGCCAGTCGCGACGACGCTTGCGAGTGTAGCGAACCGCGAGCTACCCCCGCCCGTGCGGCTCCTCCCAATCCGGAGCGGGGCCGAGCGGGATGATGTGCTTCGGGTTGAGCTCGTCGTGGGTCGTGTAGTAGTGGCGCTTGATCTGCCCCATCGCCACGGTCTGCGCCACCCCAGGCCACTGGTACAGCTCGCGCGTGTAGGCCCACAGGTTGGGGTACTCGACGATGCGCCTGAAGTTGCAGCGAAAGTGCAGGTGGTAGACCTCGTCGAAGCGCACGAGCGTCGGGAACAGTCGCCAGTCGGCCTCGGTGATCTGCTCGCCGAGCAGGTAGCGCCGTTTGGCGAGCAGCTCCTCCAGCCAGGCAAAGCTCTCGAACAGACGTTTGAAGGCACGTTCGTAGGCCCCTTGCAGACGGGCGAAACCCGCGTTGTAGACGCCGTTGTTGATCGTGTCGTACACGCGCAGGTTGACCTCGTCGATGTCCGCGCGCAAAGCGGGTGGATAGAGGTCGAGCTTGGCGTCCTTGCTGCCCAGCCGACCAAGCGAGTCGGCGGCGAACATGCGGATGATGTCGCTGGACTCGTTGTTGACGATGCGCTTGCTCTGCGTGTCCCAAAGCACCGGCACCGTTACACGCGCGTCATAGCTCGGATCGCTGCGCAGGTAAGCCTCGCTCATGAACTTCCAGCCGTTTACCGGGTCGACATAGAGCCCACCCGGGCCATCCTCGAAGCGCTCGCCCGTGAACGCCCAGCCATGCTCGTCGCGGAAGGGCGCCACGTAGTGGATCGGCACTGCCTCGCCCAGCCCAGCCAGCTCGCGCACGATCGCGGCACGATGACACCAGGGACAGGCAAGCGACACGTACAGGTGGTAGCGCCCGGCGCTCACGGGAAGCCCGCGCTGCCCAGTCAGCGGGTGCACGCCAACCCATTCGCGGAAGTGACTGTCCTGGCGCTTGAACTCCCCGCCGCGCAGCTCGCGTCCCATCACGCGATCGACGGGACGGTCCGGCATCAGAACGAGGTTTTTATCCAGGCCATGTGCGAGCGCAGCTCGCCGCCGACGTGCTCGACCTGCGAGTCGGCCTGCTCGGCGCGCATGCGCTTGAAGTTCTCCTGGCCGGCGCGGTTCTCGGCGATCCACTCGCGGGCGAAATCGCCGTCCTGGATCTCTTTGAGGATCTGGCGCATTTTCTCGCGCGTCTCCTCGGTGATCACACGCTTGCCGCGCGTGTAGTCGCCGTACTCGGCGGTGTTGGAAATCGAATAGCGCATGCCGGCAAGACCCTTTTCGTACATCAAATCGGCGATCAGCTTGAGCTCGTGCAGACACTCGAAATAGGCCATCTCCGGGTCATAGCCGGCGTCGACCAGCGTCTGAAAGCCGGCCTGCACCAGCTCGGAGGCGCCGCCGCAGAGCACGGCTTGCTCACCGAACAGATCGGTCTCGGTCTCGTCCTTGAAGGTCGTCTCGATCACGCCCCCGCGCGTGCAGCCAATGCCCTTGGCGTAGGCCAGCGCAAGCGCGCGAGCATTGCCGGTCGCGTCCTGCTCGACGGCGATCAGCCCAGGCACGCCGCTACCCTCGGTGAATTGGCGCCGCACAAGGTGGCCGGGGCCCTTGGGAGCGACCATCGCCACATCGACACCCGGGGGCGGCACCACCTCTTTGTAGTGGACCGAGAAGCCGTGTCCGAACAAAAGCGCGTTGCCCTCGGCGATGCCGTCTGAGATTTCATCCCAAACCTGATGGTGCAGCTCGTCGGGCACGAGCATCATCACCAGGTCGCCGCGGCTCGCGGCCTCGACCGGCGAGAGCACCTCCAGACCGTCCGCGCGGGCCTTGGCGACCGAGGAGGAGTCCTCGCGCAGGCCGACCACGACTTTGACGCCGGAGTCCTTCAGGTTGAGGGCGTGGGCGTGGCCTTGGGAGCCGTAGCCGAGGATCGCGACGGTCTTGCCGTCGAGGAGGTGGAGGTCTGCGTCGTCGTCATAGAGCATGACGCCAGCGTATCCGACCGACCGTGTCGAGGCGGTCCGCTGGGTTTTGAGTGTTCAAAATCGGCGTGTCACGAAAGGGGGGTGTCTACGTGCACACGCTTTCGAAATCAGCGTGTCACGAAGAGGGGGTGTCTACGTGCACACGCTTTCGAAATCAGCGTGTCACGAAAAGGGGGTGTCTACGTGCACACGCTTTTCGGTGTCTTCGAGTCCGAGGCGCTCAGGCCGTGCCGACTCCCATCAAGGTGCGCATCGGTATCTCCAGCGAGCCGTCCGCGGCCGTGTAGGGCGCAAAGCGCTTGGCCAAGCTGTCGCGGATCTCGGCGACCTCCGACTCCGGACGCGAGAGCACCGCGTCGTGGAAGACGCGCGCGATGTCGAGCGTCGTCTCCCAGAACTCGTCGAAGCTCGACGCCTTCTGGGTCAGGTTCAAACGCTCCACCCATACCTCGTCGAAGCCGGCGCCTTCCAGCAGGTCGCGCACACGCTGCTTCTCGCCGAGCGCGAACGGTCCTGGAGCGCCCTGTGGGGGCGGCTCGATCAGACCGCGCTCGAGCAGCTCGGCGCCCGGCAGCAGCGCCCACGGGTTGTGCTCGATCGCGTCCCATACCGCCAGCGCCACGTGCCCTTCGGGGCGCAGCACGCGACGCGTCTCGGTCAGGGCCGCCAGCGGGTCGACCATCAGCATGTAGCCCCAGCGGCAGAGCACGGCATCCACACTCGCGACCGGCAGGTCGATCCATTCGGCGTTGAGCACTTGAAACTCGACATTCGTGAGGTTCAGCTCGCCGGCACGCTTGCGCGCGCCGTCGAGCATCGCGTCAGCCTGGTCGCTGGTGATGACTCCCCCCACGGGGGCGACCATTTCGGCGGCGAGGAAACCCGTCTCCCCAAGGCCTGCCGCCAGCTCGAGCACTCGCTGACCGGGCTGAGGGTCGACCGCGTCGATCATCCAGTGCGACACTGGGGCTGAGAGCTCGCGCAGCGTGGCCTGGCGCGCAACCCAGCCCGAAGCCGCCTCTTCCCAGTGGGCAAGGCTCGCCGCGCGGTGCTCGCGCGCCGCCTGCTTGCCACGCCCTTCCTCAGGTTGAACGGTGCTCATCACAAGATCCCATTACAGCTCCCTTCGCAACAGCTTGCCAGACGCCGTGCGAGGAAGGGGCTCTGAGGCAAAAGTCACATGCTTGGGCACCTTGAACGAGGCCAGGCGCGCGGCACAGTGCTCGAGCACGACATGCTCGCTGACGGTGGCTTGCGAGGCGGTTACGACGATCGCGCTGACGGCCTCGCCCCACTGCTCGTCCGGGCGTCCCACGACCGCTGCCTCCACCACACCTGGACATGATTCGAGCACGGCCTCCACCTCGCTCGGCGCGACGTTCTCGCCGCCGCTGACGATCGTCTCAGCCTTGCGGCCCGTGACATGCAGAAAGCCGCGCTCGTCGATGCGCCCGAGATCGCCGGTGTGCAGGCGACCATCCGCGGCCTTGGCGCCACGCGCGACGGTGGGACCGGAGAGCAGGATCTCCCCGTCGGAGGCGATCTCGGTGCGCGTGCAGAACAGCGGCACTCCTGCGCCCAAGTCGGGGGGCGGCCCGCCAAAGGGCGTGTTCCGCAAAAGGGGAGCTTTTCCGACATCCACGGGAGCGTCCGGCGCCAGCTCCGCGGAGACTCCCGCCGCGCGCGCCCCCTCGCTCGCTGCCAAGGCACCCAGCGGTGCTGTGGCCGCCTGCGAGCAGCACTCGGTAAGCCCGTAAGTCTCGAGCACAGGCACACCCGCCGCGCGCGCACGTCGCACGAGCGCGGCCGGCACCGGTCCGCCACCCGTCAGCGCGCAGCGCAGCTGCGGCGGATTGCTCAAGCCGGCATCGAGCAGGCGCGCAAGCGTTGTCGAGACAAGCGAGACGAGCGTGACGCGCTCCTCGCGTATCGCAGCGAGCGCGCGCTCGGTCTCGAAGCGCTCGTGGATCACAGCGGTCGTCGAATAGATCGCACTGCGAATCAAGATCGACAGCCCGCCGACGTGCGAGAGCGGCAGCGCGCACAGCCAACGCTCGTTCTGCTCGACGCCAAGCGCCACCGCGGAGCCAATCGCGCTCCAAAGGAAGTTGCCGTACGTGAGCTCGATTGGACGGGGATCGGATGTCGTGCCGGATGTGTGGATCACCGCACAGACTGCAGCGAGATCGTGTGTGGCGCACCGCGCGAGCGCCTGCGCCTCTCCCCCAGCTCCCACCACAGCCGCCAACGGCTCCTCCACGAGCACCGTCGCGCCGTCGGCGATGCGCTCGCGCTCTGAGGCTGTCAGGCGCAGGTCGAGTGGGACCGCCACAGCCCCCAGCAGAAAACAGGCGTGCAGCGCCTGCGCGAAGGCGCCACCAGGCGGCAATGCGATCGCAACCCGCTCGCCGGCGCGTACACCGCGCTCGGCCAACTCCAGCGCGCCGGCGCCCGCCGCCAGCTCCAGCTCGGCATATGACAGCTGTGCATCCGGCGCCTGCAGCGCTGTGAGAGTAGGCGCCGTACGCGCGGCTCGCGTGAGCCATGCCTCGACCTGCATGGCTCACAGGCTAGCCTTCGCTTTGAATCTTCGGCGCGCGCGTGCGCCGATCCAAGACAGGAGCAGCGATCGACCTTGAGCACCACCTGGACAGCAGCCGCCAGCTTCACCGACATCCGCTACGAGAAGTCAGTCGAGCCAGGCGCCCCCGACACTGAGGACATCTCCGCCCACGGCGGCGCAATGGGCGACAACGAGGCGCCCGAGCGGGGACATCCGTGCATCGCGAAGATCACGATCAACCGCCCGGAGGTCAGAAACGCTTTCCGCCCACTGACCGTCGTCGAGCTCTCCAAGGCGTTCGAGATGGCGCGCGAGGACCCCGAGGTCGGCGCGATCGTGCTGTGCGGCGAGGGACCGCTTGCCTTCTGCTCGGGTGGCGACCAGCGCGTGCGCGGCGACTCGGGCTACCTCGCCGAGGACGAGGCCGCTAATCCAGATCCCACCCGCCCCGGGCGCTTTCACGTGACCGACCTGCACATCCAGATCCGGCGGCTACCCAAGCCGGTGGTGGCGATGGTGGCCGGCTACGCCGTCGGCGGCGGCCACGTCTTGCACTTGGTGTGCGACCTCACGATCGCCGCCGAGAATGCCCGCTTCGGCCAGACCGGACCGCGCGTCGGCTCTTTCGACGGCGGCTTCGGCGCGGGCCTCTTGGCAAACGTGGTGGGTCCCAAGAAGGCCAAGGAGATCTGGTTTCTGTGTCGCCAATACGACGCTCAGCAGGCGCTTCAGATGGGACTGGTCAATACGGTCGTCCCGCTAGAGCGCTTGGAGGAGGAGACGGTTCAATGGTGTCGGGAGATGCTCGCGCTGTCGCCTTTCTCACTGCGCCTGCTGAAGGCGAGCTTCAACGCCGCCGAGGACGGGCTCGCCGGCATCCAGCAACTGGCGCACGACGCCAACCTGCTGTTCTACGGCAGCGAGGAGGCCAAAGAGGGCCGCGAGGCCTACAAGCAAAAGCGCCGGCCAGACTTCGACCAGTTCCCGAGGCGGGCGTAGGTCACGGCCGTGACCCGCTTGCAAATGAACAGGCAGCCAGCTGATTGGAACATGGGACATGACCGTAGAGGGCATCTCCAAATGCGACCTGACCAAATGAGAGCGAGTCGAGCATGACCGCCATGGGCACCGTCGGCGCACCCACGCCGGCCGCCGCGCCGACACCGAAAGCCTCGAGCGCTGTGCACATCTGGCTGATGGCGGCACGCCCGCGCACACTGCCGGCGGCCGTTGCGCCGGTTCTCGTCGGCACCTCACTGGCGCTCGGCGCCGGGCACTTCCGCCCACTCGCGTTCGTCGCGGCGCTGCTCGGCGCGATCTTCATCCAGGTTGGGACCAACCTGTCAAACGACTACTCCGACGCGCGCCGCGGGGCCGACACCGAGGACCGGCTCGGGCCGGTGCGCGTGACCGCGGGTGGGCTCGTACCGCCCGGCAGCGTGCTGCTCGCGACGTATGTCACCTTCGGACTGGCGGTGCTGTGTGGGCTCTATCTGGTGTTCGTCGCCGGCTGGGAGCTGATCGCGGTCGGTGGTGTCTCGATCCTCGCAGGAGTGCTCTACACCGGCGGCCCGCGGCCCTACGGCTACGAGGGGCTCGGCGAGCTGTTCGTGTTCCTCTTCTTCGGGATCGTGGCCGTCAGCGGCTCCTATTTCGTACAGGTACAGGAACTGCCCTGGCAGGCGTACGCCTGCGCTGTGCCTGTCGGCCTGTTGGCAAGCGCGATCCTCGTCGTCAACAACGTGCGCGACCTTGAGACCGATCGACGCGCCGGCAAGCGCACACTTGCCGTGCGCCTCGGGCGAGAGCGCACACGCGCGCTTTACACAGCGATGGTCGCCGGCGCGTTCGTGCTCGTGCCGCTGTGCTGGGCGCTCGGCTCGATGACCGCATGGTTGCTATTGCCGTGGCTTGCGATCCCGCTCGCGATCCCGCTCGTGCGAGTCGTTCGCTCGCGCGTCGATGGCCCCGCGCTGAACGGCGCTCTGGCCAGGACGGGCATGCTGCAACTCCTCTTCTGCCTGCTGTTCGCCGCCGGAATACTCGCAAGCGGGGGGATTTGAGGCGGAAACCAACCATCTCTCGCGGACGTCTCGAGCGCTGCGGGGAGATGCGGCCGTGACCATCGCTTCTCCTCTACCACCGGCTCCCCGCAAGCGGAGTCGAGCGACAGGAAGCGAGCCGCGATGAAGATGGACGTGCGGCGGCATGCGCTGCGCCTGCGCGAGCCCCTGCAAAGCGCCTACGGCGCCGTCGCCGAGCGCGAGCTGCTGATTGTTGCGATCGCCGGCGAGGACGGCGTCAGCGGCTATGGCGAGGCGGCGCCGCTGGAGGCCTACGACGGGGTGAGCATCGCGCGCGTCGAAGCGGCGCTCGAGCGATACCGACCGGTGATCGAAAGCGTCGGCTCGGGCAGGCGCACCGGTGCAGGCGACGGAGCGGATACCGGCAACATGAACGGCTCGGAAATCGTCGATGCCTGCCGCCGCGCAGACGACCTGCCAGAGGCGTTCGCGGCGATCGACCTCGCGTTGTGGGATCGCGCCGGACGGCGGGCGGGCCGTCCGATCGCCTCACTCCTGACCGATACGCCGGCACCGGCGGTCCCGGTAAACGCCACCCTGTCGGCCGTCGATCGCGCCGGCGCGGCCCGGCAAGCGAAGCTCGCCGTCGAACAGGACTTCAGGTGCCTGAAGGTCAAGGTCGGGGTCGGCGATGACGCCGGTCGTGTCGCGGCGGTGCGGGCGGTCGCCGGTCCCCACATCGCGTTGCGTGTGGACGCCAACGGTGCTTGGGATGTCGAGCAGGCGGTGCGCAGCATCGAAGCGCTCGCTCCCGCCGGACTGGAGCTCGTCGAGGAGCCTGTCCACGGTCTCGCGGGGGTGCGCGAGGTGCGCGACCGCGTTGCAACACGCGTGGCGATCGATGAGACGGCGGCTGAGCACGGCGCGCTGACGGCCGGGGTGGCCGACGCGGTCTGTCTGAAGATCTCCCGCTGCGGCGGCATCTCGGGGCTGCTGGCGGCCGCCACGCTCGTGCGCGCCTCCGGCGCGGAGGTTTACGTCGCCTCTACGCTCGACGGACCGTTGGGGGTCGCCGCCGGAGTCCATGCCGCAGCGGCACTCGCCTCGCGCGGGCCGCTACCCGCCTGCGGCCTGGCCACGCTCTCGATGTTCGAAGGGCTAGACGAGCAGCTCGCGCCCGTACAGGGCGAGATCGCGGTGCCCCGAGGCCCGGGGCTCGGCGTCGAGCCGTTGTGACGAGCGCCCAAGTTTGCGCGCCCTCGCCACCTTGCCACCCCGCCATCGGTCCGGTGAGGCCGTGGGGCGACACCGCTCCCCCTACGCCAGCGCCATCGCTACGTTCTTGGGGTTCTCGAACAGCAGGCAGTGACCGCCGCCGGTCACCTTCAACAGCGAGTCGGGCAGCAGCTTGACCATCCGTTCGCCCGTTCGCACAAACTTGCGATCGCGGTGCCCCGCCACGACGATCACCGGCATCTCGAGCTCCGCGAGCTTCTCCCACAGCGGCGGCATCTCGCCGGCGCCTATGCCGCGCAACGCCGCCGCGACGCCGCGCGGGCCGTTGAGCGCCTGGTCGGCGCGAGCGAGCGCGTCTACCTCAGGCGGGTCCTCCGCGAACATCGGCTTGGAGCGCCAGCGCTCGATGAACTCCTCGATCGAGCCCTGTGCGATTTCCTTGGCAAAGCGACGATCGCTGCGGCGGCGCGCGGCGCGCTCAGTTGGGTCCTGGATGCCGGCCGTCGCCGAGACCAGAACAAGGCGCTCAACCCTCTGCGGCGCCTGCAGGGCGATGTTCAGAGCGATACGACCGCCCATCGAATAGCCGCCCAGCACGAAGCGCTTGGGGCTGCGCTCGAGCACGCTGGCCACGCACTTGGCGAAAGTGATCGGCGGACGCACGTCGGCCAAGTCGCCGTGTCCCGGGAGGTCGAGCGCGAGCGGACGATAGCGTGGAGGCGGCAAAAGCTTCTCCACAGCCGCCCATGCGCCGCGCGTCCCTCCGAATCCGTGCAACAAGACAACATCTTCGACCACCACCACATCCTATGAACTGTCAACCCCAATCATGAAATGAAGCGCCCAGCATCCCGATGACCTCTGCCACCGACACCTACGAGCTGCTCGGCGCGCTCGTCGAGGAGCTCGCGCGTTGCGGCATGCGCGATGCCTGCACCTCGCCGGGCTCTCGCTGCACACCGCTCGTGCTGAGCCTTGCCCGCGAGCAGCGCTTGCGCTGCCATTCGCACATAGACGAGCGTTGCTCCGGCTTCTTCGCCCTCGGGCTCGCAAAGGCCTCGGGGGTGCCAGTCGCTATCGCCTGCACCTCTGGGACCGCCGTCGCGGAGCTGTTGCCGGCGGTCGTCGAGGCGCACGAGGCGCGCGTGCCCCTGATCGTGCTGAGCGCCGACCGGCCACCGGAGCTGCGCGAGCTCGGCGCCGGGCAGACGATCGACCAGCTGAAGATCTTCGGTGGCTTTGCCAAGTGGTTCTTCGAGGTCGGCACACATGAGGCCAACGCGGAGCGCTTGCGGTGGGCGCGCACGCTTGCTTGCCGCGCCTGGTGGACGGCGCTGGAAGGCCGACCGGGAGTCGTGCACCTCAATTTCCCTTTGCGCGAGCCGCTCGTCTGCGACGAGCTTCCCGGCCTACCCCGCGAGGGTCGACCGGATGGGCGGCCCTACCTGATCCGGCCCGCTCAGGACCTGGAGCTGGACACGACGGGTGAGGTGGCGTCTGGTTTGGCGCAGCCGATTACTTTCGCCTCGACCTCGAGCACCGCCCGCTCGACCCTGAGTGCTCCCCCGCCGACCGCGAGCGCCCTCGACTCCACCCCAAGCACACTGCTGGAGCTTGTTCGCTCATCCCCGCGCGGCGTACTTGTCGCAGGGCGCCACGAGCGCAACACACAGCTTGGCCATGCCGCGGCGGGTTTCTGCGAGCTTCTCGGTTGGCCGTTGCTCGCCGATCCGATGTCGGGTGCGCGACGTGGAGATGCAGCCATCGCGCATTACGACGCCCTGCTGCGCGAACCAAAGTTCATGCACGAGCATGCGCCCGAGTTCGTCCTGCGCGTTGGCGACCTGCCCGTCTCAAAGCCGCTGCGCACCTGGCTTGCCGGCCTCAGCGACATCCCCCAGTTTGCGCTCGATCCGGAGGCCGCCTGGCAAGACCCGGCAAGCGTCCTTTCGAGTTCGCTCACAGTCGAGCCCGCAGCCGCACTGAGCACCCTGAGCAAGTTGCTCGAAAGCTCGGCCGCGCCTGACCGTGACTGGTTGGCGAGCTGGCGCAGCGGCGACGAGCTGGCCGCCGAGGCGATCCTGGGCGTGCTGGCTGCCAGTGGCTGCAGCGAGCCGGCGGTAGCCGCCGAGCTCGGTGTGCTGCTGCCCGAGGAGGCGACGCTGTTCGTGGCGTCCTCGATGCCGGTGCGCGACATCGAGACCTTCTGGCCGGTACGGCCAGACCCGCCGCGGGTGCTGTGCAACCGCGGCGCCAACGGGATCGATGGGACCGTCTCGAGCGCATTTGGCGCAGTTGCCGCGAGCCGTGATCCGGTTGTGCTGCTGATCGGAGACGTGGCGCTCGCCTACGACCTCAGCGCCCTGCTCGCCGCGCGCCGGCTCGATTTGAAGTTGACGATCGTGCTGATCAACAACGAAGGCGGCGGGATCTTCGATTTCCTGCCGGTGGCCGAGGTGGCGCGAGACTCGACGCCGGCTATGTCCAGCTCAGGAGACCCGCTCGGCGACCGTGGCGACGAAACAGCACCCCAGGACATCTACACCCGGCACATAGCGACTCCCACCGGCCTCGACTTCGCCTCGGCGGCAAAGCTGTATGGCCTGAACCACGAGGCCGTACAAGACGTGGCCGCGTTTCGCGCAGCGCTGGAGCGAGCGCTGGCATCCACTCGTTCGACGATCCTCGAATGCCGCACCGTGCGGACCGCGAACGTCGAGCTGCACAGCCGTGTTTGGAGCGCCGTGTCCGAGACCCTCAGCTTCTGAGTTTCGCCGAGCAAGCAAGACATGAACGCACCGACAGCAGTGTGCGTTGCACACAAGGGAGGCAGGACGCATATTGCGCCGCTCAGCGAGCTCAGCTTGTGAGCAGCGGCAGCAAAGCCTGCAACTTGACCTCGGTCTCCGCGAGCTCGGCCGCCGGCCTTGACCCGCGCACGATCCCGTTACCCGCATAGCAACGCGCGACGTTGCCGCGCAACAGGGCGCAGCGCAATGCGACGCAGAACTCGCCGTCGCCTGCCGCGTCGGTCCAGCCGACCGGGCCTGTGTACCAGCCACGGTCGAGGCCCTCGAGGGCCGGGATCAAGCCCAGCGCCAGCTTTGAGGGCTCGCCGCCGACGGCCGGCGTGGGGTGCATCAGGCCGGCCAGCTCGATCGCCTCCACCGGCGCGGCCAGCTGGGCGCGGATCGGGGTAGCCAGATGCTGGATGTTGGCCATACGCACGAGCGTCGGCTCGGGCGGGGTGGCGACCCAGATCGCGTAGCGGTTGAGCGTGCGCTCGATGCGCCTCGCCACGATCGCATGCTCCTCGCGGTAGCTCTCGTCGCGCATCAGCTGCTCGCCGAGGTGCGCGTCGACGGCCGGGTCGGCGCTGCGACGCGTGGAGCCCGCCAGCGCGATCGTGCTGACACGCTGGCCCTCGCGGCGCACCAGCAGCTCGGGGCTCGCTGCCACCAAAGTGGCATCGCCACGCCCGATGCAGAAGACAAAGCAAGAGGGGAAGGCGTCGCGCAGCACGCCGAACACGGCCGCGGGATCGTAGTCGCTCGGGGCGTGCACCTGCACCTCGCGCGCGAGCACGATCTTCTGCAGATCGCCCGCGCGAATCGTCTCGGTGGCGCGCGCGACGGCGGCCTCGAAGTGCTCGGGAGGCATGCCGCTCGAGACCTGAAAGCGGCCCGTGGGGGCAGGATCGAGCAGCGGTAGCGGCGGGCCGGCGAGCTCCTCCAAGCGCCGACCGAGCGCCGCCAACAGCTCTGCGGCGGTGTCATCCGGTTGAGTCAAGGCTGCGAGGGTCATGCGTACACGGCGCTCGCCGTGGTGCTCCTCTCGAGTCAACGTCACCTCGGGCACAACCAGTGACGCCGGCTCGAAGCCATGCCAAGCCGGAGAGCTGCCGCCGTCGGGAGCGAAGGCAAAGCCGCCGACGGCCACCGGACCCCCACCGCCCGGCTCACCCGGCGAGTCGGCAACCGCCTTCGCCGACAGCGAGCGCCAGCGGTCGGCGACGGTTGCAAAACGATCTGGCCCCGAGTCCTCGATGCGGATCACCTCACCGAGCCCGGCCAGCGCAGCGGCGCCGCGATCGGGCTGCTCGAAGACGAACCACGGCTCGCCGGCACGACGCGAGGCACAGACGACAGCTGAAGGATCCACGTGCTCGGGGAGCGCGCAGGTGATGGTCGCAAGCGTGGGTTGCCCTGAGCGGCGCGCCCGCTGGAGCGCGAGGTCGAGCCGCGCGGCCAAGCGTTCGTGGTCGGGCTCCTCGAGCGTGTACGGCGAGCGCTCGCCGGCGGCGGCGGCGGCGGCGGCGGCGGCGGTCACAGGCTCACCAGCAATGGGCGGGGGGCACGATGGTGGTCATTCTTTTTGCGAAATTACTATTGCTATACAATTCGTAGTTACCATCGTAAGTTTCGTAAATTGTATATCTACCCACAGCCCTTAAATAACAGCCCAAGCGACGCCCGCCGGCGCCCACCGCCCGGTTCAGGTCTCCGCCCTACCCCGCGCTATCGCTATCTCCCCCGTGCGCATCATCTCGATCAGGCCGAACGGTCGCACCATGCTCTCGAACGCCTCGACCTTCTCGGTCGTGCCCGTGACCTCGACGATCACCGAGCGCTTGGTGACGTCCACCACCTTGCCGCGGAAGATCTCGGTGATCTGCATCAGCTCCCCGCGTTGGGCGCCGTCGGCTGAGATCTTGAACAACGCCAACTCGCGCGCCACCGTGTCGGTCGGCTCCAGATCGCGGATCTTCAAAACGTTTATAAGCTTGTGCAGCTGCTTTGTGACCTGGTCGATCGGGTGGATCGCGCCGTCGACGGTCAACGTCACACGCGAGATGTGATCGTCGTCGGTCGGCCCGACGGTGAGCGTGTCGATGTTGAAGCCGCGCCTGGCGAACAGGCCCGCGATGCGAGTGAGCACGCCTGACTTGTTCTCGACCAGGATCGAGAGGACGTGCTTGCGCCCCGAGCGAATGTTGCCGGAGGCCTGCAGCGCCTCCAGGCTCAGCGGTTCCTTGGTGGCCGGCTCACTCATGAGCACTCACCCCACCATCTCGCGGGCAGCCTGCCCCGCGGGGATCATCGGATAGGTGTTCTCCTCGCGCGTGACCTTCACGTCGACCACCACCGGGCCGTCGGTCGCGATCGCGCGCTTCATGTCCTCCACGAGCGTCGTCTTGTCGTCGAGGCGCATGCCGGTGGCGCCATAGGCCTCGGCGAGCTTGACGAAATCGGGGTAGTCGCCGGTCTCCACATGGCTATAGCGACCGTCCCAGAACAGCTCTTGCCACTGGCGCACCATGCCCAGGTAGCCGTTGTTCATGATGAAGACCTTGATCGGTATTTTCTCCTGAGCGCAGGTGGCCAGCTCCTGGGCGTTCATCTGCACCGAGCCGTCGCCGGCGATGCAGCAGACCGTCCGCTCGGGGCAACCGACGGCGGCGCCCATCGCCGCGGGTAGGCCGAAGCCCATCGTGCCGAGGCCGCCCGAGTTGATCCAGCGCCGCGGCGCGGGAAAGTCGTAGTACTGGGCAGCCCACATCTGGTGCTGGCCGACGTCGCTGGTCAGGATCGCCTCGCCGCCCGTGGCCTCGTGCAATGCCTGGACCATGTACTGCGGCTTGATCTCGGTGTCGCTGGAATCCTCGAAGGTGAGCGGATACTTCTCACGCCAGCCTTCGATCCGCTCCCACCACTCGTTCAAACGGTCGCTGGGGGCGCTGAGCGCGCGGTACTCGACCAGCAGCTTGGCGAGCACGTGCTTGGCGTCGCCAACGATCGGGATGTGCGCCGGGATGTTCTTCGAGATCTCAGCCGGATCGACGTCGATGTGGATGAACTTCGCGTTCGGGGCGAACTCGGAGAGCTTGCCGGTCACACGGTCGTCGAAGCGAGCTCCGACCGCACAGATCAGGTCGGCCTCGTCCATCGCGTAGTTGGCCGCGCGGGTGCCGTGCATACCGAGCATCCCGAGCCACTGCGGATGGGGCGCCCCGTCGACCCGTGCAGGGAAAGCGCCGAGGCCCATCAGGGTGCACGTCACCGGGAAGCGGTCGGCGGTGGCGAACTCGACGAGCTCGCTCGAGGCGTTCGCGTTGACGACGCCCCCGCCGGCATAGATCACAGGACGATGGGCCGCCGCGAGCGCCTTCGCGGCCTGGCGAATCTGCTTCTGGTTGCCCTCGAGCGTCGGCTGATAGCCGGGCAGGCGCACGTCGGCGACCGGCTCATAGGGAATCTCCGCTCGGGAAAGATCTTGCGGGATGTCGACCAGCACCGGGCCGGGCCGGCCGCTGCGCGCCAGGAAGAACGCCTCGTGGATCGCCCGTGGGATTTCCAGAGGGTCCTGGATCATGAAGGAGTGCTTGACGATCGGCATCGTGATGCCGATCGTGTCGGCCTCCTGGAAGCCGTCGGTGCCGAGCAGCTCGGTGCGCACCTGACCGGTGATGAACACGACAGGGACAGAGTCCATCATCGCGTCGCAAATCGGGGTGATCAAGTTGGTGGCACCGGGACCGCTGGTGGCAAACGCCACGCCGACCTTGCCCGTGGCCTTGGCGTAGCCCTCGGCGGCATGTCCGCCGCCTGCCTCGTGGCGCACCAGGATGTGACGCAGGCCGCCGTCGACGAAAGCGTCGTAGGTCGGGAGGTTGGCGCCACCGGGTAGACCGAAGACGACGTCCACGCCCTCCGCCTTCAAGCATTCCATCACCGCGTCAACTGCACGCATTGCACCGACCTCCTTTCGTTCTATCCGCGATCATCAAGGGACGAGGACCCTGCGAGACCTCGTGAGGAAAACAAGTCTACCAGCGGGTTTTCCCGCCACGAGCGAGTATTCCTGCGCTCAGGAGGAGCCGATTGCGACCCCGATGGCAAGGACTATCGCGCCGGCGAGCGTGACCACGATCAGCGAGGAGCGCAGCGAAACGTCAAGGAAGCGCTCGCGCACCCACGCGATCACGAACAGCTCGACGGCGACCACGCAGCCGGCGACGATCAGCGCCTTGTGCGTGTCTGAGATCAGGAACGGCAGCGTATGGAAGATCCCACCGAGCGCGGTCATGGCGCCTGTGATCGTGCCGCGCACCAGCGGCGAGCCGCGGCCTGTGCTCTCGCCAGTGTCCGACAGCGCCTCTGAGATTCCCATGCTGATGCCGGCGCCGAGCGCGGTCGACAGGCCGACCACGAACGCCGTGTGCGAGTTGGAAGAAACCGCCGCCGCGAAGATCGGCGCGATCGAGGAGACGGTGCCGTCGATCATCCCGACCAGCGCCGGCTGCACCACCCGCAACACGAACGAGCGCTCGTCCTCGAAGCCGGCGCGATGGATCAGGCGCGCGATTCGCGACTCGTGCGCCTGCTCGGTCGGCTTCTCGATCGTCGCGGGCATCATCGACAGCGTATGCGAAAGACCGGCTTAGGGCAGCCGAAATCGGCTTAGGCAAGCCGAAGTTGCCGACCGCGCGAGATCTCCGCGACCATCCAAGCCTCGTGATGACAGCTCAGAAAATCCCGGTGTCCGCGAAGGCGTCAGCCCGGGTGAAGCGCGGCGCTGCCCTGGAAGGATTCGGGCATGAGCACCTGCTCGGGGTACTCAAGCTCCTCGCCGCAGCGCGTGCAGAGCGCGTCGTGGAGCATCGTCACGCGACCGCATTTGGGGCACTGCCGGCGCAGCTCGTCGCGATCGTTGCGATAGACGACCGCGGCGATCAGTCCGAAGAACGGCACCACTGCCGAAATCAAGAACCACAGCGTGAACGAGCTGCCCTTGATGCGACCGACTATTCCGCCGGCCAGACCGAAACAGAAGCAGATGACTAGATAGGCCATGTGCGAGTTCCCGGAACGCTCATCGCCTGCTCGCCGGCTAGAACAGGACCTTGACGGCCCAGACGACGGCCACGATCGCCAGGATGACGACGGCGAAGCCGGCGATCGCGATCGCGACACCGATCAGGACGTGCAACAGGAAGTAGCCGACGACCAGCAGGATCAGGACCGCGACGATCGTGCGGCCGATCGAACCTGAGGTGGAGCGTTCTTGGCTCGAAGGGCTCACATCACAGAGCGTAGCTCAAAAGCAGGCGCATCGAGACGAGCAGCGACGCCGAGGCGGACACACGCGCTCGTTTACGAGGACCCACGGACCCGCGGTCGGGCAGGCTCTGAGGCCCTGCCCGACCGCGGATGGGTGGGTACTTCATTCACCACGAGGAGGGGACTCGTGACGAGGTTTGGCACTGCACGCCATCCCTGGCACTACACGCACCATCCGCCTGGCGTTCCAACCCGGAACACCTATGGCACCCGTGGCACATTCCCAGCGCACTGCGCCGGAGGACGATCAAGGCCATGGGAGCGCCCGACGCTGGTGAGGCGGTAGCGTCGGATGCGCACACCCTGGCCCGGAACCTCCGCGGCGTCCTCTGGCAGCAGGAGAAACCGCCGAGGAGGAGTGGCCATCGAATTTGAGTTCGGCCTGTTCATGTTGAACATATTGCCGTTGGACGGACCCGATGTGTTTGGCCTTTCGTCCAAAATGTCGGCCGTAGGGGTGTTCTGAGTGCGGAGATGCCGCAGCCAGCGGTGCGGTTCGCACAGTTGGGATTAAATTCCCAACTGCTCGTTTACGAGCCGTGTGACCTCGCCGCCGTCGGCGCGGCCCTTGGTCTCGCGCATGACATAGCCGACGATCGGCCCGATCGCCTTGGCGTTGCCGGCCTTGACGCGCTCGGCGGCATCGGCGTTGGCGGCCAGCGCGGCGGCCACGACCGCGGCGAGGTCATCTCCTCCGTCGAGCGCCGAGAGGCCCTCGGCGACGACAATCGCGGCCGGGTCACCCCCCTCCGCCACGAGCCGGTCGAGCACTTGACGGGCCGCGCCAACGCTCACCTGCTTGGCGCCGACCATTCCCGAGAGCGTGGCAAGCGCGGTCGGGGTCACGCGCGAATCAGCCGGGCTCTGGCCGTCCTCCAGTCGCGCGAGCAGGTCGGCGACGATCCAGTTGGCGAGCGTCTGCGGGGCCGGCGCCGGATCAGCCTCAGCGCTCAACCCCGCCTCGAAGTAGTCGCCGAGCTCGGCTGTGAATGCCAGGCGTCGCGCGCTTTCGACGCTGAGGCCGAGCCCCTGGAAGCGCTCGGCCCTGGCCGCCGGCAGCTCCGGCGTCGCCGCCTGCGCCGCATCGAGCATCGCCTCCTCGACCGCCACCGGCACCAGGTCCGGCTCTGGAAAGTAGCGATAGTCGTGGGCCTGCTCCTTGGAGCGAAGCGAGGTGATGCGGCCGCTGTCGGGATCGAAGTGGAGCGTCTCTTGAAGCACGCGACCGCCGCCGCTGAGGATCTCTTCCTGGCGCACGATCTCCGCGCGGATGCCGCGTTCGATGAAGCGGAAAGAGTTCATGTTCTTCAGCTCCGTCTTCGTGCCGAGCTCACTCTCCCCAGCCGGCCGCAGCGAAATGTTGGCGTCGCAGCGCAGCGAACCCTCCTCCATGTTCACATCGGAGACGCCGAGCCGGCGCATGGTGGTGCGCAGCAGCCGCAGCCACTCCCCCGCCTGTTCGGCCGAGCGCAGGTCGGGCTCGGTGACGATCTCCGCCAGCGGCGTCCCGCCACGGTTGAAATCCACGATCGACGCATCGGAGGCGTGAATGCGACCGCTCGAGCCGACGTGAACGAGCTTGGCGGCGTCATCCTCCAAGTGCACGCGGTGGATACGCACCTCCGCGAGCTGTCCGCCCAGGCACAGGGGCTCGTCGTACTGGGAGATCTGGTAGCCCTTGGGCAGGTCCGGATAGAAGTAGTTCTTGCGGTGAAAGATCGAACGCGGCGCGAGCGTCGAGCCGAGCGCCAGCCCGATCATCAGGCCGAAGTGGATCGCCCGTGCGTTGGCGACCGGCAGGGCGCCCGGTAGGCCCAGGCAGACAGGACAGGTGTGGGTGTTCGGGGGATCGCCGAATGACAGTTCGCAGCCACAGAACATCTTCGTGCGCGTGGCCAGCTGGATGTGGATCTCCAGGCCGATCACCGGCTCGTAGTTGGTTGTCATGGGCCATGCCCCCCGCGCGCGCGGGGGGCATCCCCGATTTGGAGACAAACACCCAAAGTTCGCCGCCAAGCAAAAACGTCGTTCTTGCTCATGCGCGCTCTCCAGGGGACCCACCATCGCGGTGGGCACCCTGACGGGCACTGGCAGGCAGGCGCGCCGGGGCCGAGTCGAAGCCGAGCGCCTGCTCCAGCGCGTATGCCGCATCGAGCAGGGCGTTCTCGCTGAAGGCCGGGCCGGCCAGCTGCAAGCCGACCGGGAGCCCTTTCCCGCCAGGCCCGAGACCATGCTCGGCGCCGCTCAGGCCACAGGGGATCGAAATGGCAGGGATGCCGGCCAGCGACATAGGCACTGTGCAGAAGTCGTTGAGGTACATCGACAGCGGATCGCCAGTCTTTGCCCCCAACTCGAAGGCCACGGTCGGGCTTGTCGGCGTCACGACGAAATCGACCTGCTCGAAGACTGCGCGGAAGTCCTCGACGATCTTCGTGCGCACCCGCTGGGCGCGGCCGTAGAAAGCGTCGTAATAGCCAGAAGAAAGGGCGTAGGTGCCGAGCATGATGCGCCGCTTGACCTCGGCGCCGAAGCCGTCGTGGCGGGTGCGCGTGTACATGCCAACCAAATCGTCGGCGTCGGCGCGCAGGCCGTAGCGAACACCGTCGAAGCGGGCAAGGTTGGAGGAGGCCTCGGCCGGGGCGATCACGTAGTAGGCAGACAGCGCATGCGGGGCGTGCGGCAGGCGCACCTGCTCGATCTTCGCGCCCAATCGCTCGGCCTGTCGCAGACCCGCGTTGAAAGCGTCGAGGACGCCCGCTTCGATGCCCTCGCCTGCGAGCTCCTCGGGCACGCCCAAACGGATTCCCTCGAGGCTCTCGGCGCTTGGCAGCGCGATCTCGTGTGGAAAGTCCAAAGAGGTCGCGTCGCACTCGTCGCGGCCGACCATGTGGCGCAGCATCAGGGCGGCGTCGCCGACGTCGCGGGTCAGCGGACCCGCCTGATCGAGCGAGGAAGCGAAGGCGATCATTCCGTAGCGCGAGACCGCGCCGTAGGTCGGCTTCAGACCGACGATCCCACACAGGGCCGCCGGCTGGCGGATCGAGCCGCCCGTGTCGGTGCCGAGCGCCCACGGCGCGAGGCCGGCCGCCACGGCCGCGGCGCTACCGCCGGAGGAGCCGCCTGGCACGCGCGTGCGATCCCACGGGTTGAGCACCGGGCCGTAGGCGGAGTTCTCGTTGGAGGAGCCCATCGCGAACTCGTCCTGGTTGGTCTTTGCAAGCAGCGGTGCACCGGCCCTCTGCAGGCGCTCGACCACAGTGGCCGTGTAAGGCGGCAGGTAGCCCTCGAGGATGCGCGAGCCCGACTGGCTCGGCACGCCCTCGGTGCAGAACAGGTCCTTGACCGCAAGCGGCACGCCACCGAGCGGAGTTTCGGGTTGGGGAGCACCCTGCCGAGCGCCCTGCTCTGGTGTGATCCAGGTGAAGCAGTTCAGCTCGTCGGCGCCCGCGCGCGCACGGTAGGCATCGAACAGCTCGCTTGCCTCGAGCTCGCCGGCCGTAAGCGCCCGCACCGCGGCAGCGGCGGACAACTCCAACATCTCATTCGCGCTCATGCGAGCCGACTCTCCGAAGCGATGGGCGAGATGAGAATCGCGCTCGGCGAACGGCGGCTGCCGCTCGGGCACGTGCGTCCCCATCTGAGGCGAGCCCGCGGCATCGTCATGCCTGTGGCGAGGGAACCAGGAAGCCCTCGCCGCTCACAGCCGGCGCCTGCGCAAGCACGACCTCGCGCGGCAGCGACTCGCACGGCTCGTCCGGGCGCAGCCTGCCCGTTACCTCGGCGACATGCGTGGTGACCGGCACCCCCTCGAGGTCTAGCTCGCCGATCTTGGCGACGTGGTCGAGCACGGCCGAGAGCTCGCGCGCCATCGGCTCGATCTCCTCCTCGTTCAAACGCATGCGCGCCAAAGCGGCTACGTGCAATACCTCTTCGCGGTCGATCATCGGTTGCGCATTCTAGGTTGAGAGTTTGCGCGGCTCGGGGGCAGCCGGCTGGTACAGGCCAGTGCGTTCGTCGCGCATCGACTCCCACGAGCCCACCACGATCAGGAGCGCGCCGGCCATGGCCACCCACGCTCCGGCACACAAGGACGTTGCGCCGTGGGGTCGCTCCAGCAATCTGACGATCGCGGCGATGACGGCCACGAGCCCGAGCACGGTGCTCCAGACCGCGGCAGCGACCGGCAAGGCTGTGGAGCGCTCCGTAACCGTCGTCACAACCAGGATGAGGGCCACGATGGCGGACAGCAGCAGTAGCACGACGGCGGGGCCGAACGTGTCAAAGGCGTCAAACGAGCGTTCGGCGTTTTGATACCAATCGAGCGTGAAAGCGAAGAGCACGCCCAGGGCGCCGATCAATACCAAGATCTCCCCCACTCGCAGACGACCCAGTCTCATGTGACGTCCTCCTTGCCGTTTTTGATACGCGCCGCTTGCAAAGTGTTGCTCAAGAGCATGGCGATCGTCATCGGGCCCACGCCGCCCGGCACGGGCGTGATCGCACTTGCGACCTCGCTCACCGCCGCGAAGTCGACATCGCCGACGAGGCCGCTCTTCGTACCTGCCTCCTCTGGGGATAGACGGTTCATGCCCACGTCGATCACGATCGCGCCGGGCTTGACGAAGTCGCGCTTGACAATTCTTGCCCGACCCACGGCGGCGATCAGGATATCGGCGCGGGCGCACACCTCGCGCAGGTCGCGCGTGCGCGAATGGCAGATCGTGACGGTCGCGTTCGCCTCCAGTAGCAGCTGCGCCATCGGCTTGCCGAACAGGTTCGAGCGGCCCACGAGGACTGCCTCGGCGCCTTCCAGCTGTGCGCCTGCGCTCGCGAGTAGCTCGATCACCCCCGACGGCGTGCAGGGGCGCAGGCCCGGGCGCCCGAGCGAGAGCAAGCCCGCGTTGATCGGCGTGAGTCCATCGACGTCCTTGCGCGGGTCGATCAGACCCGTCAGCGTCGGGCCATCGAGATGGTCTGGCAGCGGCAACTGCAGCAGTACGCCACTGACGGCCGGATCGTCGTTGAGCGCTTGCAAACGACCGGCGACCTGCTCGAATGTGGCATCGGCGGGGAGGCGTTCGTCGTACGGCGTCATCCCGACCTCCGCGCAGGCGCGCTGCTTGGCGCCCACGTATACCGCCGAGGCCGGATCCTGGCCGACGAGTACGGTCGCAAGGCCGGGTGGCTGTACGCCACCGGCCACGAGCTCGGCGACATCGCGTGCGACGTCTGCCCGCACGCGGGCGGCTATGGCCTTGCCGTCGATGATTGTGGCCGTCACGGATCGGATCGTATCCCTCCCTCTGCCCTCATGAACGCCGATGTGGCCTGACCGCATTCGGCTTACGAGCCTTCTTCGCTCCAAGGACGCAACCGGCCTGACCGCATGCACTTTGCAAGCCTCTGTAACCGGCCGGCGCATGCGCCGGCCGGCCGGACCGCACATGTGCGGTCCGGGACGGGGCCGCATGCGGCCCCGTCATTCCCGAAATTGGGATTCCTAAATCTGTCCCCGCCGTGACACAGGTGCATAGTCGGCCATCAACTTCCGCTCGCTGCTGTCGCCTGCGAAGCGCACGACGATGATCCCGCCTGGCTCTACACCGGTGACTACGCCCTCCCCGAACGCCGCGTGCACAAGGTCGTCACCAAGGCGATAGGAGGCCACCGGCCCGGCTGAGCGAGAGGCCGCGGCCCAGTCGCCGCCCCCGCCACCACGCGCACCCATGCTTGTGGAGGCGCCTACACCCACACCGATGCCCACGCCGCGTGGGCGCACCACAGGCAACTCCTCGCGTTCACACAGCTCCGCCGGGATCTCGTCGAGAAAGCGGCTTGCAAGACCGAAGGTGGAGGCGCCGAAGACCGAACGGCGCCTGGCGTACGTCAGGTAGAGCTCGCGCATCGCGCGCGTCACCGCCACGTAGAAGAGGCGGCGCTCCTCCTCGATGCCGCCCTCATCGAGCGCACGCTGGTGGGGAAAGACGCCCTCCTCACAGCCCGCCACGAACACGATCGGGTACTCGAGGCCCTTGGCGTTGTGGAGGGTCATCAGCGTCACGAGTCCCTCGTCGTCCTTACGCGAGTCGCCGTCGGCCTTCAGCGCTATCTCCTGCAGGAACTGCTCGAGCGTGTCGTCTTCAGCCGGGTTGTTGGCGTCGAACTCGTGTGCGACCTCGACCAGCTGTTGCAAGTTTTCAATGCGGCCTTGAGACTCGAACGCCTTTTCGCCGTGGCCGACCGCCTCGGCTTCGAGCGCCTCCATGTAGCCGCTGCGAGCGAGCACCGCCTCCATCAGGTCTCCGACCGGGATGCCGTCTGAGGCAAGCGTCGCGAGATCCTCCATCGCCATCATGAAGCGGCCGAGCGACTTGATCGCGGCGGCGCCAAGACCCGGTATGCGGTCCGCGGCGACGGCCACCTCCCACACCGATTGGCCGACGCTCGCCGAGTGCGCGACGATCCGCGACAGCGATGTTTGCCCGAGCCCGCGCCTGGGCGAGTTGGCCACACGCTGGAAGCTGACGACGTCGAAGGGATTGGCGATCCAGGCCAGGTAGGCGACGGCGTCCTTGACCTCCGCCCGCTCATAGAACTTGGTGCCGCCGATCACCTGATAGGCGATCTCGCGGCGCACCAGCGTGTCCTCGATCACACGCGACATCGCGTTCGTGCGATAGAAGATCGCGATCTCAGAGCGCGAGGCTCCCTCGTCCACGAGCCGCTCGGCCTCGCCGACGACGAACCGCGCCTCGGCATGCTCGTCATCGAGACCGTGAACCCGGATCGGGCTGCCGCTGCCCTTATCGCTCCACAGGCGCTTGGCGATGCCACCGCGGTTGTTGGCGATGACCGCGTTGGCGGCCGAGAGGATGTTCTGCGTGGAGCGGTAGTTCTGCTCGAGCTTGACCACGCGCGCGTCGGGAAAGTCCTGCTCGAAGTCGAGGATGTTCGACACGTCGGCTCCGCGGAAGCTATAGATCGATTGAGAATCGTCTCCCACCACCGCCAGATTGCGGTGCCCGGGGATGTTCACGCGCTCACCTCGAGCCGGCTTGGCCCGCCCACCACCAACGAGCAGTTGCAACAGCCGGTATTGGGCATGGTTGGTGTCCTGGTACTCATCGACGAGGATGTGCTTGAAGCTCTCGGAATAGTGCGTGCGCACGTCCTGGAAGAGCTCCAGCAGGTTCACGGTGCGAAACAGCAGGTCGTCGAAGTCCATCGCGTTCATGCGCAGCAGCTCGCTCTCATACAGCTGGTACACCTCGGCCAGCACTTGCTCGAACGGCGAGCCGACCGCCTGCGCACAGTCCGAGGCGGAAAGCAGTTTGTTCTTGGCCTGGGAGATCTGACTGTGGACGGCGGCGGGGGCGAAGCGCTTGGGGTCCACGCCGACCTCCTCGATGCAGCGCTTGACCATGCGCCGGGAGTCGGCCTGGTCGTAGATCGTGAAGCGTGAGGTGTAGCCAAGGCGCTCGGCATGCGCGCGCATGATTCGCGCACAGGCGGCATGGAAGGTCATCAGCCACATGCGCCGCATGCTGCCTCCGAGCAACCCCTCCACACGTCCGCGCATCTCCTGGGCGGCCTTGTTGGTGAAGGTGATCGCAAGGATCTCGCTCGGATGGGCCTGCCCCGTGAAGATCAGGAATGCGACGCGATGGGTGAGCACGCGCGTCTT
>DATCEK010000036.1:0-21232 GCA_036510155.1 Solirubrobacteraceae bacterium
GCGGAGCGTCTCCAGGAATGCCACCCCGGCACCGGTGATCCCTCGCGCGAGACGATAGCGACGTTTGTCATCCTGCTCGAGGCAGCCCCGCTCAACAAGCGTCTGGGCGTAGCGGTGGATCGTGGAGCGACTCACCTCGACGACATCGGCTAGCTCGGCTATGCCCAATACCTGCTTCTCAACAGTGAAACAGCCGACTATCGCCAGAGCGAATTCAAGCGAACGCGAATACTTCGGCACAGCCTCCGGCCTGATATCAAGCTCAGGATCGTGCCCGCTCACGGGGGGCCGCCGGATGTCACTGGGTTTTTGTCGAGGACCGTTCCGGAGAGGTAATGTAGGTAGAGCAAAGGCATCTGGCGCGCCACTATGCCTATTCGGACGGTGCGGAACTAGAGCAGAGTCGAATGTTCTAACTTTGGCTATTGAAAGCCCTCGGTGCCGGTCCCTGTCGGTGAAACCTTTTTGTGACGTGCCTGGCGCGTAGTATGAACATCGCTGGTGCCGCGCGATCTGCAAACACTGTCAGCACCGCGTCGGCCACTAGTTTGACGCGAGGATCGTTGCCTTGCGGACCGGCAAGATAGAAGCTGACCATCGCGGCGAGCACAATCGCGTGGTGGTCTCCGTCGGGAAGGGCCTGTGCCTGCTCTACCGCCCGCAATGCCAGTGCCTGCAGCCGGCCAGCCGCCTCCTCGTGGGATGCGTAGAGAGCAGTGAGACAATGCTGGTCTGCGGCCGCGTCTTCGGGCTCATCGATGAGACTGTCCAGAAGAGTGTGCAGCGAGCCGATCCAGGGAAAATATGCCCTGTCCAAGGCCGTAACGTGCGCGGCGTCAAGCGTGGGCCGCGCGGCTGCTGAGATCAGGGCGAACACGGAGAGCGAAGAGCCCGCTGCTGCGCCCGTCTCCCACCATCTCAGGCCGCTGCCCGGAAGCGTTTCCTTGCATGCCCAGGACGCAAATGCGCGATAAGAGTTCCCTGGCTGCTCGTGGTTGAGGCATTGATAGGTGACGATGCGACTTGCCGCTTGCTGTATTTGGAGAGCGACAACATGAAAGGACGGCAGAAGACTCACAGCTGAGTGGCATCGATCTATAAGACAGTCGAGATAGCCACCGTCCTTGTGTCGATTGTGATGGTCGTAATAATCCAGGTGTGGCGTACCGGGTTTGAGCGCGACGAGCAGAGCTTGGTGGAGCCGACGTATTCCTGCACGATCGCTATCTGGCTGCTCTGAAAGCGCGTCTGCATAGTCGTAGACAGCTTGAAAAGCTATGACAGCCCGGGCGACATTGGCCCGGTGTCCACGCGGTGCGATTGCTGCGTAGGCCGCTGCCCCCTCGAGGTTGCCGCGCTCCTCGTTGAGCGCTTTGAGCGCGAGCGCTCGTAGCTGTGCGTCTGGGATCTTTCGAGCGGCACTCTTCAAGCCGCGTATCTCACGACAGGCTGCGGGGAATACTTCGACCCAATAGCGAGCTGCTGCAGCTATGAACTTTGCGTGCGCGCTGCGTCGATCTGAGACGAAGATGCCTACGGGTCCAGCATCGCGCGAGCATGCAAGCTCCTCCAGCGGCTCATTCCTGGAGAGCTACTCGGGAGGACACGCGGGCAGCTAGGAATCCGGGGAGCGCGATCACGATCAGCCCGATGCCCGCGACGAGCCCGACGTCGAGTAGCACTCGCGGTATGCCTAGCGAGAAGGGCGCTGAGAAACCCGTGGTGAGTGTTAGCCATCGACTCGCCAGGACGTGTCCGTATACCCCTAGAACGGCGCCGATCGTGCAGCCGAAGCCGAGCACGATCATGCTCTCCAGCAGTAGTGCACGCCACAGCTGATAGCGGTCATAGCCTTGGATCTTCAGGGACGCGAGAAGCGCGCGACGCTGCCAGATCGTCGCGCTCAGCGCCGACGCCACCGCTAGTGCCGCGGCAATCAAAAGGAGGGTCGATATCTCGCCGAGGGACTGGAGGGCTTCGCGCGAGTTGGCCGCGTATCGAGCTTCGCGTTCTTGGCGTGTTTGCGCAGTAAGGGCTGGGTAGCCGCCAAGCACGCTCTCGACGGTGAGCTTGCCTGCGGCCGGATTTACTCCGGGCTCGAGATTGACTTCGAGCGCGGAGGGCGCGGATGTTTGCCAGTAGCGGCGGTAGTCGGCTGTGCTGAGGATCAGCGCGCCGGGTGGCCAACCGACGTTGGTGGTGATCGCGGCGACGGCGAACGATCTGCTCCCCGACGGGGTGGGCAACTCGAAAGGCTCTCCGACCCGCAGGTTGTGTTCGGCGGCAAAGCTGGTCGAGACGGCCGCCCAACCACTACCGCGCAGAAGCTGATCGCCTCTGACCAGTTGGCCCCGAAGGAGTTGGCTGGCAGGGATTATCGTGCCGTCGCTTGATGGACGCGCTATCACCCACATGCGGCGTGTACCCACGTCCATCAGCTCGCCTTGGTAGACGCGCACCGAGCTGACTCCTGGAGCCTTTGCGAGCTTCGTCTGCAATCCGGGCGCCTGGAAGCTGTTGGTGGTCAGGTCGTTGCCGCCGGTGGTTACCCAAACGTCTGCTGTGCTGAGATATTCACGGAAGTTGGTGTCGAGACCGGCAAGCAGGTCGTGTCTTGCGCCGCCTATGGCGACGCTGCCATAGATCGCAAGTGCCCCCACGCCGGCGAGCGCGACCAAAGGCATGCTCGTGGTGCGTAGTTCCCTGACTGCGAGTACGAGCGCGCTGCTATGTATGTGCTCGTTGGCTCCGCGAAGGACCAGCGCGGCGCCTTTGAAGGCCACAGGGATCAGACAGAGGGTTGCGAGCGCGAGCGCGGCGCCACCGATCAGGGTGAGACTGGGATCGATCAGAACCATGGCGCTGGCAAGCATTACCAGCAGGAGACCCGCTATCGCGAACACGGTTGTGGTTCGTCGATCGATACCGTCACCTGCGCCTCCGGCTTGGCGCAGGACGGCGTCGCGGGCGCGACTTGGGCGCAGGTCGGATATCGGCACGAGCGACGCCAGCAATGTGGCAAGCACGCCGCAAGCGAAGGCCAGCAAGATCAGCGACACCATAATGACTTGCTGGTCGCCTACCGGAAACGCGAATGCTAGATAGACCGGGACCCGGTGAAACAGCGTATGCGACAGCACATAGCCCATAGCGATCCCTACGATCGATGCGAGAGCACCGAGCACGAGCGCTTCGAATCCAGTTATCAGTAGCGCTTGGCGCCAGTCATAGCCCTGCATGCGTAGATCCGCGATGTAGCGGCGACGCTCGGGCACCGTGAGCAGCATCGCGTTGAACGTCAAAAGGAACCCGACCATCGCACCAATCAAGGCGAACATCGTCGTGGCTTGGTCGTTGGGCTCTGCGATCTTGCGTAGCAAACGCAATTCGTTATCGGCCGGCGCGACATCCAGCCGCCCAGCAGCCAGTTCGCGCAGCTCATGCGCCACGCGCTGGTCTGCTCCCGGCTGCGGCTCGACGAAGACCTGTGTGACTCGCCCGGGCCTGCCCGTCAGCCGTTGCGTGTAGCCCAGCAAGGCCACCGCCAACGGACTTTCGGCGACCGAGCCGATCGATTCCGCGCCAACGACCGCGCGTACCTTCACGATACGGGCCTGCCCGTCAGTCAACAACCTAACCATATGTTCTGGCCGGACCCCGACCGCGTGAGCGACGCCTGTGGGCAGCCCTACGCCTTCTCCGATCAAAGATGGTCCTGCGCTCACGTTCTGGGTGAGCGCCCCGCCGAGGGTCACCAATGTTGGAGTCACACCGATCAGGCGCACCGACACTCGGCCTTTGGGGCCAATGATGGTTGCGCTCTCTTGCAACACCGGGGCTGCCGCTTGAACCCCTGGCAAGGCTCTAACGCGGTCAACCAGTCGTTCGTCAAACCCGTCGTTTGAGCGTGCGACCAGCTCGAGCTTGGCCGAACCGATGACTCCGTTGACAGTCTGTTCGGTGGAGCCAAGCAGACTTGTGTTGGCCAGCAGCACACCCAGCACAAGCGCTACGCCGACCGCGATCCCGCTACCGGCCAGCAGCTCCTGCACGGTGTGGGCTCGCAACCTGCGCAAATACAGGTGAAACAGGACGCTCACGCGGATGTCGAAGATCACCGGGCGCATCCTGTGGCTCACAGCGAGGCCGCCGCCAGCTCGCTGTCCAGACCATCGCTGAGTCGACCGTCGCGCAGCGTGTAGACACGGTCGACGAACGCGGCCGCCTCGGCGTCGTGGGTCACCAGCAAACCTGGGATGCTCTGGGCGTGGCAGACGTCGCGAAGCAGAGCGAGAGTTTCGCGAGTGCGCTTTGAGTCCAAATTGCCGGTCGGCTCGTCCGCCAACAGCAACGCCGGGCCATTGCAGAGAGCGCGAGCTATCGCTACCCGCTGACGCTCCCCCATGGAGAGCTCCTCAGGCATGTGCTCGGCTCGCTCGCCCAAACCCACACGCTCGACCCAGGGTCGCGCGCGATCGCGCGCGACCTTCAGACTCAGTCCTTCTCCGACCAGCTTGGTCGTCGCGTTGTCAAGCGCCGTTGCTCCGTTGGCCAAATGAAACGATTGGAAAACGAAGCCAACATCCTTCAAGCGGTATCGCGCGCTCTCGCGCTCAGAGAGTCCACCCACGTCCTTACTGCCAAAGTAGATTGTCCCGCTATCAGGGACGATGAGACCAACTGCCAGCATCAGAAGCGTCGTCTTGCCTGAACCGCTGGGACCGTAGAGGGCGACGAATTCTCCCGGCGCGATCGTCATGGACACACCGTCTACGGCACGAACAGGCTCCCGTCCAGTCCGATAATGCTTTACGACTTCGCGAAGCTCTAGCGTGCTCACGACTGAAGGCGGGGAGCCGGCACGCCACCGGGGAAACGAACGACCGTGCCGCGCTCATCGGTCGAGCACAACTCGCCATCGCCCACCGACATGACGACCTCAGCACCATGCAGCGGCGCCATCTCTTCAGAGGCGATCACAAGCGTCGCCCCCGAGACTCGCGTGATCTCGCGAAGCAGCCCGTATAGAGCATCACGCTCAGCCAGGCTCGGAACCGACGCCGGCTCGTCCACCAACAGCAGGCGCGGCTCGCGCACCAACGCCCTCGCAAGCATCGCCCGCATCCTCTCAGTCAAAGACAGCGACCCCGTCAGATCGTCTGCATGACCCGCCATCCCCACGCGATCCAATACCTGCCGTGCCCTGCGCCGGGCCTCAGAGATCGACGACATGTTGCTCCCCAACGACAGCGCGACGTGCTCGACGACCGTCTCCCTCGCGATGGGGTGCCAGTCGCCGACACTCATCAACGCGATCTCGCCACGCAACAATCGTTCGCGCTGGATGAGAGACATCTCAGCCATATCTCGACCCTCGAAGCACACGCGGCCCGTGTCCGGCGACTCGACGCCCGCCATCAATCTCAGCAACGTAGACTTGCCCGCACGCCGAGCGCCCCACACGCCTGTGAACACGCCAGGATCGATCTCAAAACACGCCCTGTCCAACACCACGATCTCGCGCGAACCATCTGGATACCGCTTGCATACATTTTCGAAAGACAACAGAGGCCTCATCGGGATGCCCTTCCTATCCTCGTGGCAGGAGATATTCCTCGACCCGCCGCCGCGTGCGCCTGGCCCATTCCACTTCGAAACGCAGCTGGGCGTCCACCGCATCGCGCGTGCAATCGATGAGCAACCCCTTCCACGTCGGTACACTCACCGCCGCCGGAGCATGCTTCAACAATCCCAGACACTCCTGCTCATAAGCCCGTAGCGCAAGCAGCAACAAACGCGCATCCTGCTCGCGTGCAACCGCCACCTTCGCACGGATACCAACCCGCGTCGGCTCCTTGGGAACGAGTGTCTCCATCCAGTCGCTCACTGCCCGGGTCGTCAAGTCGGTCGGGTAGTAGACCGAACGCGCACGCTTTTGACCTGGCTCGCGCTCCTCACTGACCGAGAGCAGCCCATCCTTCTCCAGACCATCCAGCAACCGGTAGATGTCCTTGAGCACAATCTGCCAGGCCTCGCCTAGCCTGTCGGCCAATCGATTCGCAAGCTCATATCCATGGCCCGGACGCTCCAAGACCAAAGCGAGCAAGCCGCCGCGCAGAGACGTCGAGGACCCACGCATCCACCCGTCGCTCTCTAACGCTTGGCTGTTCCTAGGGCCGGACACAATCCTCTACCCCAACAATCGCGAATATTGGGCTACTGGCGGATAGGGCATACTGTCGCGTGTTTTTCCAATGGATCGATCTATCCGGCTCACGAACAACCTCAGCCGTAGCCTACCCGATCCGGTGTTGCGCGCTCGCCTGGCCGCTCATCGGACAGACCCGCTCACAATGCGCCGGGCTCGAGATCGCGCCCTCGGCCACTCGCCCGGCCTTATCGACAGAGGTAGCGCTGAGCACCTCGGTCCCGCGAAGGAGTCGCGCACCTAGCACTTGCCAGGGCGACTCTCAGTCGCGTGGCTTGCGTTTACGCCCGAGTCAACGCCGCCACCCCTTCGCTCAGACCAAACCAGATCCACCGTTCATCGGATAGACCCCTTATTCAAAGACAGGGATATGAATGCGGCCGATATCGGCAGAGCAGTCACGAGGATCACCACGGCGAGCCGTAGCGCGTGCTCCTTGACCCGCAGACGAGACGCGTTGTTGGAGGCGCGACGAGGGGTCTTGCCGTCGATGAGTGCGCTTTCGGTATGGTCCGATGTCGTGCCGCATGATCCTGTCGAGCTTGTGCGCAAGCTGATCCGGTTCGACACGACTAATCCGCCCGGTAACGAGGCACCATGCATCGGGTGGATCAAGGATCTCTGCGATGGAGCCGGGCTGCTGACGAGAATCTTGGCCAAGGACGCGGCACGGCCGAACCTGCTGGCGCGGCTGCCCGGTCGGGGTGTGGCGCCGCCGCTGCTTCTCCAGGGTCACGTCGACGTAGTCACGACAGCCGGCCAGAGCTGGCGCCACGATCCCCACGGCGCCGAACTGATTGATGGCGAGATTTGGGGCCGGGGTGCTCTGGACATGAAGGGCGGTGTGGCGATGATGCTCGGGGCGATCCTACGGCTCGCCGAAGCCGCCGAGCCTCCACCGGGCGACGTGCTGTTGTGCGTGCTTGCGGATGAGGAGAATCTGGGGGGCTACGGCGCGCGCTTTGTAGTCGAGGAGTATCCCGGGCTGTTCGAGGGCGTGAGGCACGCGCTCGGTGAGTTCGGTGGCGCGCGCACCGAGATGGCGGGGCTGAGCACCTATCCGATTCAGGTGGGTGAGAAGCAAGTTTGCTGGTCGCGCGCGACCATCCGTGGGCCGGGCGGGCACGGCTCGATGCCGATGCGCGGCGGTGCGATGGCGAGGCTTGCCCGGTTGCTGAGCGCGCTGGATTCGCGGCGGCTGCCGGTGCACGTTACCGAGATTCCGCGGTCGATGATCGAGGTAGTGGTGGCCGCGCTACCCGCTGGCGGGCGAGAGCTTGCCGACGGGCTGCTCGATCCTGAGCGCACCGACGCGACGATCGACATGCTCGGCGAGGCCGGGCAGACACTTGATCCGATGTTCCACAACACGGTCAACGCCACCGTCGTGCGCGGCGGCACCAAGGTCAACGTGATTCCTAGTGAGTTGCAAGTCGAGCTCGATGGGCGTCTGCTTCCCGGGCAGACGGCGGACGATCTCTTCCGCGAGCTGCGCGAGCTGGCCGATGACGAGGACCTCGAGCTGGAGGCACTGAACTATGAGCAGGGGGTCGATCGGGTGGACCTGTCCCTGATGCCGCTGCTGAGCGACGTGCTCACCGCCGCCGACCCCAAGGCCGTGCCGTTGCCGATGCTCATGCCCGGTCTCACCGACGGTCGGCTCTTCGCCCGGCTTGGAATCCAGACCTACGGGTTCCTGCCGATGCGCCTCCCGACAGAGATGAAGTTCACAAGCCTCATTCACGCTGCGGATGAGCGCGTACCGGCGCAGGAGATCGGTTGGGGCACCGACCGCATCTACGAGGTGCTGACGCGGTACAGGTAACACCAAGTGTCACCCCACCGCGCGTGGCACACCTCACCCGCGGACGCGAAAAGGGGACTAGCGATCTCCCTTCTCAGTTCCCGCGCACTGTCATCACCATACGGAGGACCCGCCCGTTCCCAGGGCGAGGGCGACTAGACCAACATCCACAACAGGCATTACTCTGGAGAGGTGAACAAAGAGACCGGGAGCAAGTATGCGGCGCTACGTCGCCTTGGCGAGTTTGGACGCGCTGTCGAGCGCTGCCGCGAGCCGGACCCATACCCGCGCGCGTCGGGTCCAGCACCAACCGTGCAAGAACTGCGCGATCGACGCCACGAAATAGAGCGGGTGGCCTCCCTTCACGGCGCTCGCGGTGTGCAAGTGTTCGGATCGGTTGCCAGAGGAGATGCCGGACCAGGAAGCGACCTCGATCTGCTCGTCGACATGGAGCGGCGACGCGGACTCTTTGACCAGGCCGGCCTTCGGAGCGATCTGGAAGAGCTGCTGCACTGTCCGGTGCATCTCGCCACGAGAGGTGGACTGCGCTATGCACGGGAGCACACCCGCCAGCAGATAGAACAGGAAGCTACGCCACTTTGAGCGAGCGGCGAGACTTGGATCGCCTCGCGGATATGCGCGATGCGATCACTGATATCAAGACGCTCACCGCCGACGGCCAAGCAACCTTTGAGCGCGACCGCGTCGCACAGCAGGCGGTCGCTTACAATCTCGCCGTGCTCGGCGAGGCTGCCAGAGCGCTATCGCCAGAGCTACGCGAGCAACATCCAGAGGTGCCGTGGCGCGAGGTGATCTCTCAGCGCAACGTCGTTGTCCACGAGTATCACCGTTTGGACCTCGAGAGTCTCTGGGTTACCGCAA
Source organism: Solirubrobacteraceae bacterium (assembly GCA_036510155.1). Classification (GTDB taxonomy): domain Bacteria; phylum Actinomycetota; class Thermoleophilia; order Solirubrobacterales; family Solirubrobacteraceae; genus Palsa-744. The sequence continues at coordinate 8,895 of DATCEK010000036.1, forward strand.
CAGAGGACATCCCCGACCTCGACGAGCAGCTCGCTGCCATCGCGCGTGCTATGGGTGAATCGACTGACGACGTCGATAAAGCGTGATCCATTTATCCCGTCGGCACGGGTCATCGGAGCCCGTGACCCGACCAGCGAACGCTCCGACCAGTCCTCGCTATCACGCAGGGTACGTCACTTGCGAGAGCCTGCCTGCTCCCCACCCAGAGACACAAAGCCTGCTCGACCCCATCCCAGCAATGCACTCGCACGATCGACTCGGAGCGCTCACGCGCGCAGACGTCCCGACAGGATCCAACAAAGTCGGCTTCAGCGGGCGCATCGGCAGCCGTGCGCTTAAGCCGGGGAGCTATGAGGCCATCCTCAGTGCCTGCAACGCGGCCGGGTGCTCTGTCCCGGTCATGCTTGCGTTTAAGTGTCGTTGGCCCCTGAGCGCCACCAAACTAGGCCTACAGTCCTGGAGCTTGGTGATTACGACGTGGCTGCCACACGGATCGCGAACTTGAGGCCGACGTTGGGACTAGCGCACGGAGCCACGGCAACACACCGCTGCTGCCGCCAAGAAGGCGCCCCTTGGATCTCAGGCGAGCGGCGAGGGGGCTACTAGGAGCGGGGAACTGTCGGGGTAGAGCTTTGCGATGAGATCGCGCAGCGCCTCGAAGTCGCGGAGGTTCTCGGTGGCGATCGGATGGCCGTGGGTCCAGGCGCAGGCCGCGATCTGAATATCGAAGACCCAGCCGACCCGCTGCTCGGGCTTGACGCCCGTGCGCCGGGCGCCGGTGGGCGGTATCGACTGCATCGCTCGAAGACGGCCGGCCAGGATCGCCGCTGTTCGGTCGAGCGAGAGGACATCCATCAACCCGCTCGCGAGGAGTCCCACGAACCAAGCCAGCGCGGCTGCCATCCCCGACCTATCGGCTGCTCCTGCCTGAAGGCCACGGACGACCTCCATCACAGTGGGCGCGGTGATCGCTACCGGCTCGCCCGTGCTTGCTTGATCGAGCACGTGTTGCTCCAGCGGGCTACCCGGATAGATTCGAGAGACAAGCGTTGTGTCCCAGGCAAGCGTCAAGGATCGCGCCGACCCGCGAGCATCGCCTCATGGAGTTCCTCTGGCGAGGGAAATGCCAGTGCGTCGCTCAGGCCGGTGCGCTCGACTGCGCTACGACGTTCAGTTGCCAATGCGGCGATCCGCTCGTGGCGCTGGCGGGAAGAAGCTCCCTCCTCCGCGAGGCGCACGATCGCGTCATTGGTCGTGGTACCCAACTCTTGGGCCAAGCGGTCGGCTGCGGCCAAGACCGAATTGGGCACGGTGAGAGTCGTTCTATGGCCCGATCGCGCCGGTGCCCTTCTACGAGCCTCCATGACAGCGCATCATAGCGCATCAACGAGACGCGAGAGCGATGCGTCCAACAGGAGCCCTGGCCAGGCCGCTTCTTTGTGTGCCTTGCGTTGTAGCCACGTATCCAGCCAGTCTGCAGCGGTCACCCGCCGCTTCCGGCCGATATTGGTTGCGGGGGTTGAGGCTATGTGTGAACTACGACAGCCGGAGACCCGCCCGCCTTGGCCACCGGAATCAAGTGGTATTGCACCATGAAGCCGAGGCTCTCGGCGTAGCGATCGACTGTCGATATCTTCGTGTCGGCGGCTGTGCTCTCAAGACGCGCAACGAAAGATTGTGAGGTCTCCATTGCGGCGGCAATCGTGGTCTGTGAGCGCTTTTGCTCTTCGCGCTGCTCGGTGAGAGCGCGAAGCAGTTCGCGACGGCGACGAGCTGCGTCCATCAGTTGCGGAAACTCAGGACTGCGCACTGTGCGCTTGTCGATCATCTCCTCTAGAAAGTCACGTTCAGCCATGGTCCCCGCCCCAACGAAGGTCGCAATATCTCTGCCGGTATCTCTTTACAGATATATGATAGCACGTTTCAGTGGTCCCTAGCACGCTCGCCCCGTGCCTTTCGCTTCTCGTCGCCACGCCGCCGCCAGTCGGCCAGGCGTGTCTTCGCCAGCTTGATGGCGGAGGTAGGCGTCTTCTGGGTCTTCTTGCTGAACCCCTCGAGCGCCAATAGAACCTGGCCACGACTGCCTTCCTGCGCGAACAGAATGCGATATGTGAGACGGTCGCCGGCCGCCCGCACCTCCCAGATATCACCGTCCAGATGACGCCCCGCGCGCAAGCCCCGGTCACGCACCTCCTCCATGCCCACGAGTATGGCCGCCGCATCGGAATCGGACAAATCCTCGATGAACTCTTCGACGGGACTACGTCCCGAAGGAGTCTTGTAGTCGCGCCAGCGCCGCCGGATCGGGGCAGGGCACTCCCGCTCGGACCGGCTGCGTTCTTCAAACGCTTCGCTGTCATCAGGCCAACACCGATCGCTGTCGACATAAATGGTGTGCTGATCATTGTCTGCATCTTAGGTCACGACTGCGACGGAATTCGGTTGCAGGCGTATTTCGCGCAGCGGACCCAAACGAAGTGCCACCCCGCGGCCGAGGTCGATCACAAGGTGCCCGTAGCGTGAATTCCTAGTTTGGCGCCGACGCTTGTGAAGTAGTACGCAGACCCCATGTAGAACCAGATCACGCAGACCGTCACGGTGGATAGCACAGCGATCCCAAGTAGCGCTCTTTGTCCCAGTGACGACCCAGCAGCGCCAAAGACTGATCGTCTAGTCCGACCACGACCCGTAATACGTGTTGACCGCGGGCGGCCCGTCTACTCCCCCGTTGCCGAATCGATCAGTTCTGCCCCATCGAGGACGCCAAGCCGCAACGCGCTCGCTTCGGCCGGCGCGAAGCTGACAGCGCCGGGTTGGCGCGTTGCCTGACTTAGGGTGAACCGCCTGTACCATTCTGTGACTTCCCACTGCAGCACGGTTCCGCCACCGGGCGCACTGGTCAACGTGAGATTGGCGCTGTCAGGGGCCAGTTCTTGGACGGGCTGAAAGTGTCCGCTAGGATCGACCACAGCGACACACACCGAAGCGCCGTCGCCCTTTTCCGAGGCCCAGGCGACCGTAGTGAAACCGTCGGAGCTTACGTGAGTCTGTACCTTTCCCCCGAAACCTGAATAATGACCACCGGTCACCGGTCCCGGGTCGAGCTGGTGAGCGACGCCAAAGCGGACTCCGGTCCCCGTCCTCACCGAGGCAAACACTTTCCGAGGAGATTCCGGTTCAATGTTGTCCTCATGGGTACCCCAGGCGATCACCGCACGTCCACCGGGTCCGACGGCCAGGTTCAGATAAGTGCCCTGCCCTGGATTCACTCCACCGATTGCTTGAGAGCGCGATAGACCATGCCTGGGGCGCCATGTCTGCACCATGACAGCACTGTCTACGACGTAGGCCACAATCAATTCGCGGTGCCCCGTCCATGCGATGCGCACGTTCGTAAAAAAGGGATTGCTCATCCGTGGCCCGACCCCGTCCACACCGAACACCACTGGAGAACCCATCGATCCTGAGGTGCGACCGATCGAGAGGTGCAGCAGGTCGGTGGGTTCGGGGATGCCAACCCCCACGCGTCCACTAGGGGCAAGCCACGCAACCGCCAGATCCCCGCTGGGATTTGCCGCGATCGTGGTTAATTGCTCCTCCGCGGTCGAACTCAGCACGGTGTCGGTGGTCGGCCGCCGACCGAGAGGGCCGGTGCGCAGTCGCAGTCGCTCCAGCGCTCCGCTGAAGGGCAGGATGCTGTGTCGCTTGCAGTCGAGCGTGAAGACAACTAGCGCCTCTCGACCTCCTCCTATTACCGGGGGCGTCGTGAGCGCCGGCAGCCTGCCAAGCAACCGCAGCGAGCCATTCGGGTTACGAAAGCCGAGGTATCCGCTACCGGCCGAACGTCTGCATTGACCGTTGAACAGGCCGGCGTCGTAGTCGAACGCAAAGAGCCCCGCCCCGCTGGGCGTAGTGGCCACGGTCTGGCTGAGCGACGAGGATCCTTCCCCCTGGCCTTCCGGTCGCTTCAGGCCAAGCTGTTCGGCCGCAGAAGGTTCGGCGCCTCTTGCTTCCCACGGCGTCGCATATGCGGCTGCGGCAAGCCCCGAAAGCAAAGCCATCGCACAGCTCACCGCTACGGTCACAGCCCCCCACCTTCCCCAGCCCCTTAGACGAGTCTCGAGCACACCAACATCCCCCATTTCGCGGTCATCGTATGCGCATCAACAAGCCCCTACGACGAGAGTTGCGAACGGGTGCATCAATCGGGACGCCGGAGCTTGGGGTCAACGCTGGGACAGCGCACAGACCGTGACACCTTCTTTTGGGTTTGGGCTCGGGCGCCTGACCCCGCGTGCGTGTCGGGTGGAGCGAAGCTCGGCTCCTCTACCGGATGGAGCCGCCTAGATCACCGGTCGATCGTGCCAACAATCCCGCCCAACAGCAGTCGCGCATGATCCGCTCGATCACGAGGTCCGGCCGGCCACGTGAGAGCTCATCGATGTGGGGGCCGACGAACCGTAGACAGAAGCGCAGATATGGATCGGCCACGACGTACTTTGCAGCGGTCTTGCTCGAAGGGGCGGCGTACGGGAGCTCCTTGCGCACCATCCGCTTGGCCTCGACGAGCACGCTCAGGGCTGCCGTCAAGGTGTTCCCCTTCGCTCCACTGCGCGACTGGATGCGACTGTAAGCGGTCTCGCCATGGCCTATCGCCTCGACCACCTTCTTGGCCTGCAGCTCGCGTTCGAACTCCGACGCGACGATCCTCAACGCCGTTGTCGCAAAGGGCGTCTGATCGTCGCGTAGCGCATCCTCGAGGAACTCGCGCAGGCCCGCACCTGGCGGCCAAGACGCGGCCAGCAGCGGGAAGCCTCCCACGACGAGGTAACGGTCGATCGCCTCGACCGCAGCGGAGGCATTGGTGATCTCGGCAATTGCCGCGGGGCTGAGGGGCGCGATCCGCATCTCACCGGTGGGCCTGCCGTGAAGCGGCGATCGCTCCCCTACCAGAGTCTCCATCATCCGCACATCCGATCCCACGCACACGAGCAGGATCGGCGATGCCTCGAGCGTTCGATCCCACGCCTTTTGCAGGTCGGCGGCAAAACCCGCGTCGAGCTCGGTCAGGTAGGGCAGCTCGTCGATCACCACGATCGTCGGGTCGGACGGGCCGAGACCCGCCACGGCGGCCCGCAACGCTGCCGGCCAGGAGCTGTATGAGGCGCCCTGGAAGCTGGCGGCCGTAGCCAGGCTCGACTCCCTCACAGCCTCGACGAAGTCGGCGAGGGCATCCGGGCGCGGTCGTCGAGGTGCCTGGTAGAAGCAGTAAGGAAACCCAGAGCGGTCGCAGAACTCCTGGGCCAAGCGCGACTTGCCGACTCGGCGACGGCCTCGCATCCACACGAAGCGTGCGCGGCCACTGCGTCTCACCAAAGCCAGCTCCGACTGCAGCTCGGCCAGCTCGCCAACCCTACCCACAAATGCGGCCAATATCGAGACTCTAGCTGACTAGAGTCTAGTTTGGAAGAGTTTGCTCTACGGACCGTGGGGGATTACGGAGCCCAAGGGCCGGAGCCAACGCAATGGCTGGATGATCACGATGTACGTGTCACGTGGACCCGAACTCGGTGGCGACGTTGGAGATAGCACACGAATCGTGACACCTCTTCTGGGTTTGGGCTCGGGCGGCCTGGACACGCGCGGGCACCGGGTGGAGCGAATCTCGGGCTCTCTCCCGAAAGGGGCTAGCGATTTCCCTTCACGGTCCCGCGCCGAGCGAGAATCGATTGAGGCCACCGGCCAACATGAACGCATTCACCGGCTCCGCGTCACAGGTCATCCGGACCTGTGACTCTGCGACTGCGCTCAGCGTCGGTTCTCCCGCTTGAGAAGTTACAGCAGCGATCAGGGTGCTAAGTCCGCACCCTCATCCTATGCGGGGTGGCCGGCCCGTTCGTACCAAAACCATTCTTTGCCATTCCAACCCCAGTAGTCAATATTCCCATTGGCGCCCTGATAATAGACGAACTGTTCTTCCTTCAGTTCTTCACCGTTAGCGGGATTGCGAACAACAGTGGGGCTCGTCCCAGCAGCCGCAGGGTGACCCGCACGTTCGTGCCAGAACCATTCTTTGCCATTCCAACCCCAATAGTCAATATTCCCATTGGCGCCCTGATAGTAGACATACTGGAAACCATTAACAGCATTTCGAACAACAGTCGGGCTCGTCCCCGCGGAAGCCGCGTGACCGGCAAGTTCGTACCAAAACCATTCCTTGCCATTCCAACCCCAATAGTCAATATTCCCATTGGCGCCCTGATAATAGACGAACTGTTCTTCGCCGTTAGCGGGATTGCGAACAACAGTGGGGCTCGTCCCAGCAGCCGCCGGGTGACCCGCACGTTCAAACCAAAACCATTCCTTGCCATTCCAGCCCCAATAATTCATGTCACCACTTACGCCCTGATAGTAGACATACTGTTCGCCATTGGCGCCGTTACGAATAGCCCAGCGAGAGCTCATCTCAGGTTCTAGCGTAGTAAAACTCTCATCGTGGCCTTCGCTGGTGACGCCTCCGCTAGTAGCAACGAGTCGATAGTGGTAGGTGGTGCCTGGCTGGAGGGCGGTGATGGTAGCGTTCTCTGGCTCTGGACTCAAGCCTGCTCCTGCGTCGCCTTCGGATGTGGAAGACGTATAGCTCGTGCTTGTTCCATACTGAAAATAATATTTCGCGTCGTAACCATGCGGATTCACGGTGCCGTTCAGATGGGCTTCTTCTTCTGTGATGGTCGACGGCGAAGTTGTCACGGCTTCGACCGGTCCTGGCGTCGTGAACGTTTGTTCAGTACCGTAGCTGGTTTCCTCCGCGGCATTGGTGGCGACAATTCGATAGTGATAGGTCGTACCTGGAGATAGTCCAACGGTGGCGCTCGCCGGAGCCGCACTTCTTCCGGAGCCCGCGTCAACTTCCCCGGTCGTGGAGCCATAAGAGGGACTCGTCCCGTACTGAAAGTAGTAGTGTGTATCGAGACCGTTGGAGTTAACCGTGCCGTTGAGGGTGGCCTGGAGCGGCTGCACACTACTCGCGGGAGCAGTTGTCGCTGATGGTGGCACCGGCTGGGTGGTAAAGGCTACGGGACCGCCGAAAACCTCGCCAGTAGCGCTACTGGCGACAATGCGGAAATAGTAGGTCGTACTCGATTCCAAGCCACCGATTGCGGCACTTACCGGGACGGGGCTCGTACCCGCACCCGCATTCTCCGCGGATGTATACAAGCCATAGCTCTCCGTCGTGCCATACTCAAAGAAATATTGAGTGTCGACCCCGTTTGGGTTTATCGTTGCATTCAACCTCGCACCTGCGGATGCGACTTCCGATGCTCCATCCGTGGTTACCGTCGGTGGAGGAGGCAATCGTTCGCTTTCGTTTTCAGGCAACGTCGATGGCAGGCACGAGCGGGGAACGAACACCCAGTTACCTTCGCCCGCGTTATATCGATCGTCACGCACCATCACATACCGATGCGTACCGTCCGTACTTTCATACTTGGTTATGTAGCGCCACTTCAGAGCTGGATAATTCGACCCTGGACCGCTAGATGCGTATGCAGGCGCAGTCCGGATGAGTTCCTGCTCTACATTGTTCGAGCTCCACGGTCTGTAGTTGGCGTACTCAGGGCATGCCTGCGTGGTGACTACCGGCCAGCCATCTCCCGCCGCGCTGTTATGTCTTTCCATGAAATAAGACTGGGGTACTTCAAAGTCGCCGGTTGATCCTTCGCCACATGCGCTATTTTTATTGCCGTTGAGTTTTTTCGGTTCAAAGCGGGTTTCGATCCATCCACACCCCGAAAAATTACCTGTGATAAAACCCCCGTAAGAATGGTATCCTTCTCCATTCGGGCCGGAATATGATACGACTTGTATTTGCCATGGCGCATCACAGTTTCCTATTACGAACGAGTCCGCCGCATTCTGCACGTCGGAATACGAATAGCATTCGTAGTCGCCGCTCGCTTTTTCGAAGAGCGGTTCCACTTCGCCGGGCCGGGATTTCAAGATGGGGACCTTTCGGAGATTGCCTGTCGTGTCCACATCGGCGATAGCGATGCTCGCGGCACTCATGACGAATATAAGCGCCATCAAACACGCAACTGCGCACCGCCCCGCAAGATCGCTCATGGTCTCGGACAGAGCCAGCCACGGTCTCCTATCGGCCCCCGCCCAAGCTCTCGTGGCTATATCGTTCCGCTTGCAAATTGACACCCGGCCCCCCCGATCCTTATTTTCGACCGACGGTAGTTGGTACCGTTTGTCTTGTCCATCCCCCAAAACGGGTGACCTTAGGGTGAGTTCGGGGGATAGGAGACTCTGTCGTCGCGGGGTGCCCTCGGATCAACACCTGGCGGTAGCGTGATCTGAACTCCGATGACATTCTACGGATCGTCGCTCAACTCGATGGTGCCTACAAGTCCGAGGCGGGTTGACCGATCCTGCGCAAGTATGCGTCGGCAAACATGCCGGTCTTGCTCGATTTCACAAGGCTGCAGCCGTGTCGCTGAACTCGGTGCGACGGCCCCGTAGACAGCGATCATGTTCGTGCTTGATGACCGAGGTAATTCAGGTTCCGGGGTCGCGCATGCTGAAGGCCAATCTCCCCCCCAAACAAATGATCTTTGGGCAGAGTTGTTGACGCCTTGTCCTACCGGCTTCCGATCTCTCCTCGGAGTGGAATCGTAAGTCCGATCAAGTCTCGCTTGCTGCGGACGCCGAGCTTGCTGCGGATATGCGCAGAATGCGTACGGACAGTCTCGACGCCGACCTGCAGCGCAAGTGCGATTTCAGCGTGGGACTGGCCCCTACTGAGATACTCCAACACTTCTATCTCGCGTGGTGTCAGTGAGGCTGGCGTAGCGGGACGACTTCGCTCGACCATGTGACCATCGACATCCGCAAACACCCGCCTGCCGTCCGCCACGACGTGTATGGCAGCGAGAACGCCAGCGGCGGAGATATCCTTAGCGACGCAGCTGGCTCCGTCCGCCATCAAGCTTGTGGCATAAGAAGCCGTCGGGCGATGTGCCAGCACGACTATCCCGGTCGTCGGCTGGGCGAGCCTAAGACTACCTAGGACGGATAACTCCCGAACAACGGCCTCATCGAGAATTGCAACCTGCGGCGACATCGATTCGACAACATCTTGCAGGGCTGCGCGGTCTATATCGACGCCCAGCACTCGAAGGTCTCGATCCTCGGTTAGGAGCTGCTTCAACCCGAGGCCCAGTAGGGCATCGAAGCAACCAAGCACGACAGCAATATGCCCCATGCCATTGTCAGGCACATCGCTCACGGGATAAGACGATGCGCCGGCGGTTGCCAGATGCTTCAACGACCGATGAGTAGGCCCCAAAAGATGCCTCGAGACGCTCCCTACAGCCTCAATCACGTAGCGGGACCTCTATAGAACTGTGCGATCGGGGGCCTCTAGACATAACTGTCCCAATTGTATCTGGCACAAGTGGGACAGGTAGCGAAGCATGGTCGTTCAATGCCCGACCCACTCGATATCTTCGCTGGCAATCTACGACGCATCAGGCAAGTCCACGGCCTGAGCCAGGAACGGCTGGCTCATATGGCCGATCTCAATACGACGCACGTCGCCAAGATCGAGCGCAGCGAGCGCGAGCCGGGAGTCCGGACCATCTCCAAGCTGGCGACCGCCCTTGGCGCTTCGGCCGCCGAGTTCTTCGATGGCATCGACGGACGCGATGCTCCCGTCGCCGGTAGCGCCGATCACGTCAGATGACCACGAGCAAGCCGAACCCATTCTCAAATGCCTACGAATCGAAACTTTTAGGGTTTATGGCCCAGATAGTCGGATGTCTTCCATCATTGTGAAATCTACTACATGGACGGGTAATCATGGGTTGCCGCCGGGGTGGCCCGATCAGGTAGCGGCAGGGTCCCGGGATGTCCGGCCAGCGAAACGACTACAGTCCGGCTGGGTTGGCAGGATTCTCCGTATAAATCACCAGCCCTTCCGTCGCAGGAGCTTCGTCGCCGTTTGTTCGCAACGGATCGGCGTGCCCACCGTATGGGACAGCGGTGCCAGACATGACGATCATTGTGAGGTGCGAGAACCCGGGGTTGAAGAAACTGGTCGCTGAGCATGCGCTAGATATCGACATGCTCAAGGAGTTGGCGGAGGGTAAATTCTGACCCCGAAGTGGCTGCGCAAGATCGCTAGCGATTACCCGCGTTGGGGTTGGAAGACCGCGCATCAGATCCTGCTGCGGGAGGGCTGGAGCATTTAATCGCAAGCGCACACGCCGTATCTGGCGCCAGGAGGGCCTGCGGCGGCCCGTGAGGACACGCAAGCGCCGCAGGGTAGGTCCAGGGCAGAAGCAACGGTTGCGCGCCACCCGTTCCGGTCATGTGTGGGCGATCGACTTCATGTTCGACGAGACCAGCGACCGCCGGCGCCTGAAGCTGTGCAACATCGTCGATGAGCACACCCGCGAGGCGTTGGTGACGGGGTCCCTGTAGGTGGTCCGGGGTTTATGCGCAGTCTGGTTGTTTGTTGTCGGTAACGGTGTCTGCGTATTCGGTGGGTGTGAGTCCGTCCAGCGCGGAGTGTGGCCGGTAGGTGTTGTACTCGATTCGCCAGTCCTCGATGATGAGCTTCGCCTCGGTGAGCGACCCGAACTCCTCGATGTTCAGCAGCTCGTCTCGCAACCGACCGTTGAACGACTCGACGAACGGGTTCTCCCAGGGGCTGCCGGGCTCGATGTAGGCGGTCTTGGTGCCGGCGAGTCGGCAGTAGTCGCGTAGCGCCCATGCGATCATCTCGGGACCGTTGTCGGCTCGTAGATGTTCGGGTGCGCCGCGAGTGAGCACGAGGTCCTCAATGACGGCGACGAGGTTCTCGGCAGTGCAGGTCCGGTCGACTCTGATCGCCAACGCCTCTCGGGTGTACTCATCGACGATGTTGGCGAGCTTGAGTCTGCGCTGGTCAGAGGTCTCATCGAACATGAAGTCGATCGCCCACACGTGACCGGGATGGGTGGCTCGCAACCGTTGCTTCTGCCCTGGACCTACCCTGCGGCGCTTGCGGGTCCTCACGGGCCGCCGCAGGCCCTCCTGGCGCCAAATACGGCGGGTGCGCTTGCGATTGAGCCCCCAGCCTTCGCGCAGCAGGATCTGATGAGCGGTCTTCCAACCCCACCGCGGATGCTCCCCGGCGATCTCGCGCAAGCGAGCAGTGAGGCGCTGCTCCTCGGTGCTTGGCGGCCGACGCGGCTTACGTTGTGTCGAGCGATTCTGTCCGACCACACGGCACGCACGGCGCTCTGAAACCCCGAAACGCTCCTGCAGAACCACAACAGCTCTGCGACGACGCTCCGGGGTCAGAATTTCCCCTCAGCCAGCTCCTTGAGCATGTCGATGTCCAAGGCCTGCTCGGCGACGAGCTTCTTCAACCGCTGGTTCTCCGCCTCGAGCGTCTTTAGGCGCTTGGCCTCATCAGCCTTCATGCCGCCATAAACCGCCCGCCACCGGTTGAACGTCGCCTCTGAGACTTCGAGATGGCGGAGCACCTCGACGAGATCCTGACCATCGTTCAGAAGGCGCTCGCCCTCCCTGATCTTCCTGACAGCCTGCTCCGGGGTATGCCTGCGTCGCTTCATGATCGTGTCCATCCTTCCATCCCATCACGGGAAACACGACCACGCACTCACCCTGGCTCACCTCAAAGGGACCCCGTCAGCGGGAGACGATCCGTGTGCTACACACGGTCTCGGTCGTTCGCGTCCCAATCCGCCATTCGTCTATTCCAGTAAGGAGCAATACATGACCCATTTCTTTGGCAGCACATACATACGGTGGGTGTCCGGTGGCTTGGCGCTGACCGCCTGCCTCATAGCGGGACTCTCAGTTGGCCTGACCCCAGGTCATTCGCAGCCTGTGCAGCTTGCGTCGCCGACCGCAGACTACTCGATCTTTAACCGAGTGGCGGTGGCTGGCGATACGCCACCAACGAACCTGAACGAAGGTGCATATGTCAGCCGACAGGTGCAAACTGGCGACCCTGAACTGCATCAGTGGATAACCCTCAGCGGCGACACAATTTGCGTGCAAATCGACGCACAACTCGATGGCAGCGATGCCCAGCCTCGTGCCTGCAATTCCACGACGACGCTTGAAAGCACGCAGGAACTCCTAGTCCTCGGTTTGGGAGGAGGACCGCCCCCATCCTCGCTTAGTGACTATCCGAGAACTGTTTGTGGGTGTTGTTGGAGTTGGTGGCGTCGGCGGTACCAGAGCAGAGCGCAGGCTAGCTGGATGAGTCCGAGGTAGTTGGTGGGGTTCTTGTCGTAGCGGATGAGGATCGCCCGGCA
>DATCEK010000037.1:0-8617 GCA_036510155.1 Solirubrobacteraceae bacterium
ACATCATGGTGCTCCCCGGCTTCGGCCTGGTCTCGGAGATCCTGCCGGTGTTCGCGCGCAAGCCGATCTTCGGCTACAAGGCGATCGCGGCCTCAACCGTAGCGATCGCATTTCTCGGCTTCTTGACCTGGGCGCACCACATGTTCACCGCGCCGATCCCAGAGGCGCTGTTGATCTTCGTGATGATGAGCTCGTTCTTGATCGCCGTGCCAACCGGCGTGAAGATCTTCAACTGGATCGCCACGCTGTGGCACGGCACGATCGAATTCAAGACACCGCTGCTGTTCAGCGCCGGCTTCATCGCGCTGTTCATGATCGGCGGCATCTCCGGCGTGTTCCTGGCCGTCTTCCCGGTCGACTGGCAGCTGAACGAAACCTATTTCGTCGTGGCCCACATCCACTTCGTGCTGATGGGTGGAGCCGTGTTCACGATCTTCGCCGGGATCTACTTCTGGTTCCCGAAGATCAGCGGCAGGATGCTCAGCGAGAGCCTCGGCAAGCTGAGTTTCTGGCTGATGTTCGTTGGATTCCTGATGACTTTCCTGATCCAGCACGTGATTGGCCTCGACGGGATGCCAAGGCGGGTGTACGAGTACGACAATGTGGGCAACCTGGCGCTCTACAACCTGATCTCGACGATCGGCTCGTTCGTGCTCGCCTCGGGTGTGCTCGTGACGGTCGTCAACGTCACGCGCAGTCTCAAGCACGGCGCGATCGCAGGGCCTGACCCCTGGAAGGCCAACTCGCTCGAGTGGTTTACAACCTCTCCCCCACCAACCAACAACTTCGACGTGATCCCACTAGTACGCTCTTATGAGCCGATGAAGGACATCCGCCGCGAGATCGAGCAGCGCACCTCTGCCGTGCCGGCCCCCGGAGGCGCAACCGTGCCCGCCGGGGCCACGCAAGTCGGGGTCTAGCGTCGTGAGCCGTAGCGGCTTGACGCAGTCGCTGGAAGCGCCCGCTCTCGCCGCGCCCTCGCGCACGCGTCAGCTGCTCTCGGACTACCTCGAGCTGACAAAGCCGAAGGTGCAGTCGCTGCTGCTCCTGACGACGATCACCACCATGCTGGTGGCTGGCGATCCGTCAGTGGCGCTGATCGCAGTGACCTGCCTCGGTGGCTATCTCTCCGCTGGCGGCGCCGGCGCCGTCAACCATTGGTTCGACCGCGACATCGACGCGAGCATGGCACGCACCGCCAACCGACCTGTGCCCTCCGGTCGGGTATCCCCAGTCGCGGCGCTCGCCTTCGGATGCGTTCTTGCGGGGCTGTCCTTCCTGGAGCTGTCGTTGACTGTCAACGTGCTTGCGGCGAGCCTCTCCTTCGCGGGCTTCCTCGGCTACGTGCTGGTGTACACGGTGTGGCTGAAGCGGCGTACGCCACAGAACATCGTGATCGGCGGAGCGGCCGGCGCCGTCCCACCGCTTGTCGCGTGGGCCGCAGTGACCGGTTCGGTCAACGGGATTGCCGTGCTGCTGTTCTTCATCGTGTTCTTCTGGACACCGCCGCACTTCTGGGCGCTATCGCTGCTGATGAAGGACGAGTACGAGAAGGTGGGGGTGCCGATGCTGCCGGTTGTGCGCGGCGAGGCCGAGACGCGCCGGCAGATTCTGCTGTACACCGTGCTGCTGTACGCGGTCACGCAGTTGCCATTCTGTGCCGGTGGCTTCGGAGGGATCTACCTGACCGCCTCGCTGATCCTCGGGTTTGGCTTCATCGCCGGCGCAGTGCGACTCTATCGACGCGCCGATCGACGCAGCGCCCTGCAGCTCTATCTGTTCTCGCTGGCCTACCTGGCGCTGCTGTTCTGCGCGATGGTCGCCGACGTAAAGCTCTGAGAGCGCCTGCCGTTCTCGGCCTCTGGGTGGCGGTCGCGGACCGAACACCATGTTCGTTGCTACAGGTCGGCTCGAAAGTGCCCTGAGCGCGATGCTCCTCGCCACGAAGTTGTAATCTTCACGTCCTCATGGACCGTCGCCTTGCCAAGAAGAACATCCGTGCCGGCCTGATCGTGGCCGGTATCTGTATGTTCATGTTCGGGTTGACGTTCCTCGTCGCGGCGGCATATCTCTCATGAGCCCGCTCGATCCCGAGATCCCCCCCACGGGGGAGGAGATCCATCTTCCCGGGCCGACGGTCCTACCGCTGTTGACCGCGGCAGGCATCACGCTCGCGGTGGTCGGTATCACGATCAGCAAGATCCTGCTGATCGCCGGTGTGATTCTGACGGTTGTGTGCGTGGTCCGCTGGGTCATGGACACACGCCGCGAAATCGACGAGCTCCCGCTCGACCACCAGCACTGACCCCCGATCCTGCCCGCTCGTGCGTGGGGTGCTACCTGCGTGCGGGGTCATACTCTGGGTCAGGACCGTTGGCCATAACGGGTGAGGCGCCCGTTATAACCCTTGGTTGTGAACGGATAAGGCGTACGGAGTATGCAGAGAGCCAGATGAGACGCGGGCGGCACTGGTCCGGTGAGCTGCCGTGCGCGATTCCCCAATCACGCACGGCCCCGGTGGTGGACGGTCACGCCTACCCCTGAAGGCGCTCGACCTCCCCTGCTCACCCCACGGCTGCGCTTGCCGGGACAGGGCAGATAGCCCCCTCGTCTGTCCAGCAGCGCACGACGTCACGCACAGAGAGGATCCCCATTGTCTCTCCATGCTCGACGACGATCAGGTGGCGAAAGCCGCCGCGAACCATTGCTGCGGCGGCCTCCTCCAACGACCAGGACGGCTCGGCAAAGACGACATCGCGTGTCAGGTGATCGGCCACCAGCTCGAGCTCTGGGCTCTGCTGCGCGCCGACGGAGGCCAGCACGTCACGCTCGGTCAGAATCCCTAGCCCACCGGAATCGGGATCAATCACTACGGCGGCTCCGACGTGGCGCTCGGACATCAGCTTTGCCGCCTCGCGCAACGTGTGGCTTGGGCCGATCGTCAAGACCACCTGGCTCATACCGTCTCGAACCTGCATCGCCTCGACCTCCGATCCTCGTCCGTGTTTGCGTTTGCGTTTGCGTTTGCGTTTGCGTTTGCGTTTGCAACGATTGTCTCAATCTATTGGGTGTAGCGCTCTCCGTCAAGCACCTGTCGCTGGACCTGACCTACCCGCGATAGGCCAGCGCAAACAGTAACGCTGCGTCGAGCGACTCACACGATGGCCGGCCACGTGCATCACTCCTCCAGCAGGCGATATGCAGCCGGCACGATCGCTCTGATGGGTCGGCGGCAGAACAAGCTTCGGACGGTACAAAACGCGTCCATCGGCCCGAAGCATTAGCATCATCCGTTGCGATGTACAGGGTTGCCCTGAACAGCAGCGCAGAGCACCGAGGGGGTGCCTGAGATGTCCAAGCGCACGATTGTGGGGACGATCGTGGCGGGAGTGCTTGCGACCGCGATCGGGATCGTGCTCAGCTACGCGATCAAATGGTTTCCGCCGCAGGCCTCGACACAAGCGCATCACACCGACACGCTCTACCACGTGCTCGTGATCGCCTCGGTGCCGATCTTCGTGCTCGTCGTCACAGTCATCCTCTTTTGTGTCTGGCAATTCCGTATGAAGCCGGGCGAGGAGGAGAAGGACGGCCCGCCAATCCACGGCAACACCCGCCTGGAGGTGATTTGGACCGTCTTCCCGGCCGTGCTCCTGCTCGGGCTCGTTTCTTACTCGTTCGTTGTGTTGCACGAAAACGAAAGGAAGCCTGCTAAGGAGATGGTGGTCGAAGTCACCGGCCGCCAGTTCGCATGGTCCTATGCCTACCCGCCATCGGTGACCGGCGGGACGCCGCTGAAGACGACCCAGCTGTACGTCCCTGACAACGAATCGGTCGAATTCAAGATCCACTCGCTCGATGTGATCCACGCCTTCTGGATCCCCGCCTTCCGCCTACAGATCGACGCGGTGCCGGGCATCACTACCACCTACAGGGCAACGCCCGACCTGTTGGGGTCCTATCCGGTCGTGTGCAATCTGCTTTGCGGCGTCGGTCATTCGCTGATGCGCTCGAGGATTCACGTCGTGACACCTGCTCAATTCCGCATCTGGCTGAAACATCAGTCCAGCACGCCGTCGAGCGCATAGTGAGGGTATGGTGATCGATGCAATGGGGAGATGGGGATCGATGATCGGCAGGATCGAAGACCAAGGGGGAGCAAGCTGATGGTCGCCCGGTTGCGCGCTCCTGGGCTGTATCGCGCGTTCGTTGGGCTGGCGCTTGGGATCGCTTTCGCCGCCGGGCTGACCTGGATCGTGCGCATGGCCACCGGCCACACGACCTACCATCACTTCCTCAACGAGGAAGCCGTGATGGCGGTATCGCTGCTGGCCGCTCCGATCTTCTTCCTGTTCGGCCTTGGCGGCTTTGACTACTGGCTCTACTGGGCCGCCGGACGCCCGACCCGCCCCGAGGATCACTCCGGCCACGGGGCCTACAGCTGGAAGGACTACTTCCGCATCAACACCGACCACAAGGTGATCGGCATCCAGTACACAGTCACCGCTTTCTTCTTCCTGCTCGTCGGGGGGCTGATGGCGATGCTCATGCGCGCGCAGCTGGCGCAGCCAGGCGCGCAATTCGTCAGCGCGAACACCTACAACGGGCTCTTCTCGGTGCACGCGTCGCTGCTCATCTTCCTGTTCGTGATTCCCGTGTTCGCGGGCTTTGCCAACTACGTGCTTCCGATCATGATCGGCGCGCCCGACATGGCCTTCCCGCGGCTGAATGCTCTCTCGTACTGGCTTTTGCCGCTCGCCGGTGTGATGATGCTACTGAGCTTCGCCGCTCCCGGCGGCGCTTTCGCCGACGGCTGGACCGCCTATGCGCCGCTGTCCATCGACGCTCCGATCGGGCAGGACTTCTTCTCGGTCGGAGTGCAGTTCGCGGGGGCCTCCTCGATCATGACAGCACTGAATTTCCTAGTGACGATCATCACCATGCGCGCTCCCGGGATGAGCTTCTTCCGCATGCCGCTGCTGGTGTGGGCCAACTTCGCCACCTCGCTGTTGGTCGTGATCGCCACTCCCTTCATCGCGGCCTCGCAGTTCTTCGTGCTGCTCGACCGTGGTCTGGGCTTCAACTTCTTCAATGCCGGCAAGGGCGGTGACGTGCTCATGTACCAGCACGTCTTCTGGTTCTATTCGCACCCGGCCGTCTACATCATGATGCTGCCGGGCTTCGGGATCGTCAGCGAAATCATCGCGGTGAAGGCGCGCAAGCCGATCTTTGGCTATCGCATGATGGCCTTCTCGCTGCTTGCGATCGTGGGCCTTGGCTTCACGGTGTGGGCACACCACATGTTCACCTCAGGCATGCCGGCCTGGATCCGTATCCCGATGGCGATCACGACCTGCATCATCGCCGTCCCTACCGGTATCAAGATCTTCTCCTGGCTTGCGACGCTGTGGCGCGGCGTGCTGCACCTCGATACGCCGATGCTGTTCACGCTCGGCTTCCTCGTGACATTCACGCTCGGCGGCATCAGCGGCGTGATGCTCGCGATGCTGCCGTTCGACATCGACGTGAGCAGCAGCTACTTCATCGTCGCCCATCTCCATTACGTGCTGTTCGGCGGCTCGGTGATGACAATCTTCGCCGGCGCCTACTACTGGTTCCCGAAGATGACGGGGCGTATGTTCGACGAGCGCTTGGGAAAGTGGCATTTCTGGAGCACGTTTGTGTTCTTCAACCTCACCTTCGCGCCGATGCATCTCCTTGGCCTGGAAGGCATGCCCCGTCGTGTGGCCACTTACTCCTCGCAGTTCGCCAGCGCCAACCTGTTCATCTCGATCGCCAGCTTCGCGCTCGGCGCCAGCACGCTGATCTTCCTCTACAACATGGTCACCAGCTGGCGCGGCGGCCCGCATGCGCCGGCCAACCCCTGGCGCGGGATGACGCTCGAGTGGCAGGTCTCCTCGCCGCCGCCGATCTTCAACTTCGACCGCATCCCGACCGTTGTGGGCGGACCGTACGAGTACGGCGTCCCCGGAGCGGTGCACGGCACTTTTGCCCCCCCGCCGACGCCCGCAACCGTGGGCGGCGCCGCCGGCGGGTCGGGCACTGTCTTCCACGCAGCCATCGAGTGAAGGGAGCAACTCCGATGAAAGAGATCCTTGTCATAGCCAACCGTACGCTGGGCGGCGAGAAGTTGCTCGAGTTGGTGCGAGCGCGCGCAGCACAAGGCGATGTGACGTTCCGCCTTGTCGTGCCCCAAACGAAGCCGACAGCGGGACTGGTCATCCAGGACGATGCGGTACGCGAAGCGGCACAGATTCGTGTGGACCTCGCGACGTCCCTGCTCGCAACGGAGGGCATAACGGCCACCGGCGAAGTCGGCGACCATGACCCTTTCCTGGCGACAATGGACGCGATCGCACAGCGCCGCCCGCAAGAGGTGATCGTCTCTACGCACCCGGCCACGCAATCGGGCTGGTTGCGACGGGACCTGATCGACCGTGTGCAGCGCGCCTCAGGCCTGCCGGTCGAGCACGTCGTCGTCGACTTGACCCAGGAAAGCCTGCCGTTCGCCGTGACGCTCGTGGTCGCACACAAGACCTCAAGCGGCGAGGAGCTGATCGATCGTCTCAACACCAAGGCCAGCGGCGGCGAGGCCCATATGTTCATCGCTGTGATCCCCCAACAAGACCGCAGCGGCGCTGCTCATCGGGAGGCTCGCATACGTCTGGGCACGATGCTCGAGCGACTCGACGCTGCCGGGCTCCTGAGCGCAGGCATGATCGGCGACCCAGATCCTTATACCGCGACGATGAACGCATTGGAGCTGTTCCAGGTCGACGACATCGTCATCTCGACGCTCCCCAACGAGCGCTCGGGTTGGCTGCGCTCGAACCTGATCGAGCGCGTTGGCCACGCGACGACCGTTCCCGTCGAGCACGTCGTCGTCACGCTCGAGCCCACCGCTACCTCGGCTGCTGCCGCCAACTAGAAGGCCGCGGGGAAGAGAGAGTCATGGAGGCCGCCGGCATCACTCACACCCTCGCCCCCGACGCGCATGGGGGCGAGCACCACGGTCCGCCGGCGGCGCACCGCAGCTCGCGCGTGGAACCTCAGTTGTTGGGAATGTTGCTTTTCATCATCTCCGAGATCATGGTGTTCGGGGCCTTCTTCACGGCCTACTTCTTCATTCGCATCGCCCAGGGCGACCCGTGGCCGGCACCCGGCATGCACCTGCCTCTCGAAGTCGCCGGGGTGAACACGGCGATCCTGGTCTCCTCCTCATTCACGCTGCACTGGGCCGAGCAGTCGATCAAGAAAGGCAACCGCTTCGGCTTGAAGGCCGGCATTCTCACCACCTTTCTGCTCGGCTGCGCGTTTTTGTTCATCCAGATCAACGAGTACGCCAACATCGGCTTTGCCCCTCAAGACCAGGCACAGGCGACGATCTTCTACTCGCTCACAGGCCTGCACGGCGCACATGTGTTCATCGGCCTGCTGCTACTGCTGATCGTCACGATCCGTTCGTTCCGAGGGCACTACTCGCCAGAGGAGCACCGCGGCATCGAAGTGCCAGGCATCTACTGGCACTTCGTCGATGCGATGTGGTTGGTCGTCTACTTCACCGTCTACGTCCTCTGAGCTGTGGACCTGCGCGCTGCGGCGTCCTCAGTCGCTCATATGCGAAGCACATTTCGCTCCTTGCATCCTTGCATCGCTTGGTTCACAGCTCAGAGAGGCCATAGAGAGAAGCCAGAGGCATGCTGAATCCACTGCGTTCCGAGGGAGAGGCTTTCAGGACCTTGATGTACGTCCTGATCGCGTTCGTCGTACTGGTTGCGATCGTCGTGCTTGTCCGCGTCCTGTAGACCGCCTCGGAAAGACCCGGCACATGTGCCGGGTCTCGGACGCGCCCATGTGCGCGTCCGGTAGGTGGCGCATGCGCCACCTACAACTGACTACTTGACCACGAGCGTCCCGTCCATCCCTGCGGCACGGTGCCCTGCAGCCTGACAGAAGAACGTGTAAGTGCCGGGCTTGAGCTTGACGGTGATCGACGCGGTGCCCTTCGTCTGGAAGGTTGTGGCACCCAACACGGGTCCGCTGCCGTTTGCCCCACCCGCACCGGCTTCGAACGCGATGTTGTGAGAGACACCTGACATGTTCTTCATCGAAACGTTCACCGAGCCAGGGCTAGCCGTGGCCTTGCTCGCGGTGTAGGCGAGCAGACCCTGGGGGTCTGCTTCAAATTCGAGCTTGCCGGCCTTCTCCACCGCCGGCTTGCCGGCGCCGGGCGCTTTCACCGCGTCGGCGAGTAGTCCCGTGTCCTGTCCAGGACGATCGGCCACTTGGGCTACATAGGCGGCAATATCGGTCAACGTCGAGCCGCTGGCCAGCCCGCTTGGCATCACCCCTTCTCGATTGGGGTTCTGCACCTGCCCTTCGACGACCGTGCGAATCGCGTTGCGCTCCAAGCCTTCATCCACGCTTGCACGAAATGATTCGTCGAGGTTGGGACCGATGGTTCCCTTCGTGTTGGCGCGAGCAAGCGTGTGACAGGACCCGCACTTGGCGACGAACTGCTGCTTGCCGACGATCAGGTTCGCGTTGTTGTCTTTCTCCGCATCGCCACAGCCGGCGAGCACGAACAGCAGACAGA
>DATCEK010000038.1:0-15108 GCA_036510155.1 Solirubrobacteraceae bacterium
CTCGGGGTGGTGCGGATCCACGAAGTTGCCCTGCTCTCTCGCGCCAAACCAGCGGATCGCGAGATCCGCATCCCCACCCAACGCATCCTTCAGCTCGGCGGTCGTCCATACGTAAAAGCTTCCCTCGACGCCGTCGGAATCCGCGTCGAGGGCGCTGTAAAAACCTCCCTCCGGGCCTCGCATCTCGCGCAGCGCCCAACCCAAGGTGTCGTGGCACACCTCCAGCAGAGCCGCGTCTCCCGACAGCTGAAAACCGTGCAGGTATGCGCGCGCCAGCAGTGCGTTGTCGTAGAGCATCTTCTCGAAGTGCGGCACCGTCCAGGTCTGATCGACCGCGTAGCGGTGAAAGCCGCCGCCGAGCAGGTCGTGGATGCCGCCGCCGGCCATGCTGCGCAGCGTGTACAGCGACATCTCGCGCTCCGCTCTGACCACCAGAAAGTCAAGAACCGAGGCCTGCGGGAACTTCGGTGCTCCGCCAAAGCCGCCGTTGACCGCGTCGAAGGATGCTCTCAGCCGTTGCACCGCGTCATCGAGGGCGCTCTCCTCGAAAGGCTCCTCGGCCGCCCGCAACAATGCTCCGCCGGTCAGCCGCTCGCGTAGCTGCTCACCACTTGCCCTGATCTCCTCGCCGCGCTCGCCCCACGCTTCGGAGACGGCCAGCAGCACCTGCGTGAAGGCTGGCATCCCCGGCCGATCCTGTGGCGGGAAATAGGTGCCGCCGTAGAACGGCAAGCCTTCGGGGGTCAAGAACACGTTCAGAGGCCAGCCGCCGTGGCCTGTCATGCCTTGCACCGCCTCCATGTAGAGCGCGTCCACGTCTGGTCGCTCCTCGCGATCGACCTTCACGCACACGAACCGGTCGTTCATCAGCTGGGCGGTGCGCTCGTCCTCGAAGGACTCGCGCTCCATCACGTGACACCAGTGGCAGGCGGAATAGCCGATCGAAACGAGCAGCGGCACGTCGCGCTCTGTTGCAAGCGCGAGCGCGTCCGGCCCCCACGGCAGCCAACCCACCGGGTTGTTCGCGTGCTGGCGCAGATAAGGCGAACTCTCGGCTGCAAGCGCGTTGGCCATCGCGTCAGCGGGTGTGAGCGAGAGTCGGCGCGGGGAAGCTTGGATTCAGCGCGGGCCAGGTCGTTCGTGCGTCGCCGCCCGCGCTGGCGCGTGCCAGCTTGACTTTCGCAAGGTCGATGCTGAAACGGTGGCCGCCAAGCGTGCCGCTCACGTGCGCGCTCGCGCCGACGCGGATCGTCCCGCGGGCGGCTTGCGAGCCTTCGATGCGAAGGTCGCTCGCAAGCAGATGACCATTCTTGATCGGAAAGCTGCCGGTCAGCTCTACGCCGCCCACGAAGGACAAGCCGTGCAACTCGAGCGCTGAGGATGTGATCTGAGCAAAGCCGCCGCGTAGGCCGCCGAAGCTCGAACCGCGCGGCAGTTCCTCATCGGCTTGGAGCGTTGCCCCGACAACCTGTCGTTCGAGGTCGATGATCGTCTCGAGGGCCGCTGTGAGCGTGCTGCCCGCGCGTCCGGGAACTCCGCCCACCGCTTTTACCAAAGAGAGCTTTCTTGGGGTGATCGGAGTTGGCGGGAAGTGGTCTTGCGTCGCGGTGCAGGGTTGCACGGCCGCACCTGAGAAGAAGGCGCTGACGGCGGCCTGGGAGCAGCCGCTGAAATCGGTGCCCAGAACCGAGTGCCCGGTATAGGGCACCACAACGAGCTGCGATCCGGGGATCCGCGCCGCAATCGCCTGCGCTCCCGAGGTCGGCGTGCGCAGGTCCTGAGCGCCCGAGAGGATCAGCGTCGGTACACCTGGCAGCGGGTCTGTGAGCGGGGGGGACGTGGCCACGTTCGGCCACTGCGCGCATCCGGGCAGCACGCTGTCGGCCCAGGCGACGCTCGGGTCGAACGGGTAGAAAGCGGATTGAGGCATGGTGTGCAGCGCGTTCAACGCTTCGGTCAATCGCGTGCTCGCCGGTGCCGAGCGCTGCCAGGGGAAAGGCTCCTCTTCGCAGGTGGTATCGACAAACAGCGCTTCGTTGATACCACCGGAGCCGGCCAGCGGCGTGCCCGGACGGCGCATCGCGCTTGCGCCGGAGTGCCGGCTAGCGCCGGCCACGGGCGTGCCCGGCACGTTTGGAATCAACCCCTGCGAGAGCAGGTTCAAGCGCAGCAGCGGAGCCGGGTCGCCGTGCAGGGCCGACTGCACCGAGGCCGGCAGCAGTGCGCGCAGAGCCGGGTTCAGGTCGCCGGCCCCGATCAGGTCGAGCAGGTCCACGTTGGTCATCGTCGAGCGGTGGCGGTGGCCGGCGCCGTCGTAGACGTAGCCGTTCAGCGCGTGCTTTTGCAAGTCCGCGGCCAGTCGCGCGAGGTCGCCGATCGGGTTGGAGGTGATACCCGCGCAGGCATGGGCCGAGCACAGCTCTTCGAATACCGGCTTCATTGCCTGGAACATCCCGACCGAGAACGGGTCGTCTCGTTCCGGCGGCACGACCGAGTCGAGCACGAGCGATTCCACGTTCTGGGGATGGCGTTCGGCATACTCGAGCGCCACCTTGGTGCCATAGGAGACTCCGAACAGCACGAGCTTTTCGTAGCCGGCAGCTTGGCGGATCGCCTCGATGTCAGCTACGGATTCCTGGGTCGTGTAGGAACCGCGGGCGGGGCCGATCTGTAGCGCGCACCGTTCAAATGCCTGCCCGATCGCGCCGAAGGCTTCGGCGGAGCCTTCGAGTGCCGGGCAGGCAAGCGGGCTGGAGCTGCCGGTGCCGCGCTGGTCGAGAACCAGCAGGTCGCGGGAGCCGAGCGCGGGGGCCATCTCCTTGGCCATGCCCGCCGCCAGCGGAAGCGCCGCCTGGCCCGGGCCGCCGGCCAGCCCGATCACGGCCGTGTGGGTTGGCGTGGCGCCCGCTTGCAGGCGCTCGATGTTCAAGCCCAGCGTGCCGGGCACAGCCCCGTTGCGGGCGAGTGGCACGGTCAGCGTCGCACAAGTGAAGCCTGCGACGGTCGAAGTGGGACAGGGTGCGAATGTCAAGGCCTGTGCCGGCGAGGCCTGTGTCGCGAAGATCGCGATCGAGAGCAGCGGCGCGCTGAGCGCAAGTGTCGAGATACGCCGCAGCACAGCGACAGACGTTAGCGGCAGATCCGTACGCGTCCATGATTGGGGCGGTCGATGCAGGCGGCCCTCTGGCCATGTGCCTTGGCCTGCTTCGGTGGCTCGGGCCTTACGTTGCGCTTGACATTGCCCTTGGCAGGCCTTCAGCCGAGCATGTAGCGCAACAGCGCGGCGGCCCCGGCTGAGCGCAACGCGGCGAATCGTCGTGGCGCTGCCGCCAGATCGGTCAAGCGCGACTCGAGCGTAAGCGCTGAGGCGCTGCGCTGCACTTCGGCCGCTGCGGCGGTTGTGAGACGAACCCGCTTGCCGGCGAGCATCCCGGTGAGGGTCCCGTGCGCGATCGTGAGCGTCCCATGCGCGGCCGCCGAGCCGCCGACGCTCAGCTTGGCGACACCTGAGGAGACGGTGCCCGACACGCTCACGCCGGGCACGTAGGAATAGCCGCGCAGCAGTTGCGTCTCGCCCGAGATCCCGCACCAACCCGCAAGCAAGCCGCCGGCCCGGGCGGAAGCTCCCTGCAGCGATTCGGCGCTCGCTGTGGATAGAAGTGTGAGCAGCAGCTGACGCTCGCAGTCGGCAACCGTCAGGACCGCCGCGTCGACGGTCAGGCTCGCCTTGCCGTGACTTCCCCGGGCGAGTGGGACGGCGTCCAGGTTCCGCGGCGGCAGTGGCGTCGGCAACTCCAGGGCGGGCGGTGTCCGGTCTTTGCACTGCCTGACCGGCTTGGCCTCGAAGACCGCCTGCAGCGCGTTGTGTGCGCATGGGGTCGGGTCTGCGCCGAGCACCGAGTGGCCCGTGTTGGGCACTACGAGCAGTTGCGCATCGGGTATCTGAGAGGCCACCTGGCGCGCGTTGGCCGTCGGTGTACGCAGATCGTCGGCGCCACTGAGGATCAAGGTCGGCACATTCGGGAATGGGGCTTCGTCGACTTCGGGATCCGCCGAGGCGAACGGCCACGAGGCGCAGGGGGCGACGTCGCTCAGCGCGAGAGCGTTGGCCGGCGTGAACGGCGCAAACGCGTTCCTCGGCTGTGCGCGCAGCGCGGCGAGGGCTTCGCGCAGGCGCGCTCTGGGGCTCGAGGAGCGCTTCCATGGGAACACGCTCTCTTCGCAGATCGTCGAGTAGTAAAGCGGCGTGTCAAAGCCCTCGCTGAGGCTTTCTTCGCCTTCGCCTTCTTCGCCGCTACCTGCGCGGGCGAGCAGGCGGACCAGCGCCGCGGTGTCACCGTCCACTGCCGAGCGCACAGCGGCAGGGAATTCAGCGCGCAGGATCGGGTCGAAGTCACCCTCCATCAAGACCCCGAGCAGGTCATTCGCATAGATGTGCACCGGCTCAGATCGGCCGCTGTCGTTGATGAACCGGCCACCGACCGAGCCACCGCCCATCTGCTTCACCAGCCGCGCGAGATCGGCCACCGGTTCGGGGGTGATATGCGCGCAAGCATTCGCCGAGCACAGCTGACGCAGGATGCGGCCCACGGCGGTGAACGTCGGTTCCTCGAATGCGTCTCGGCCGCTGGTCGGCACGACCGAGTCGAGCACGAGCGCTTCGACATGGCTCGGGTACTCCTGGGCGTAGCGCTCGGCGACCTTCGTGCCGTAGCTCGTTCCGTACAGCACGAGCTTTTCGTAGCCTCCGGCCTGGCGGATGGCCTCGATGTCCGCGACGGTGTCCGCGGTCGTGTAAAGGCCACGTGTTTGCCCGATCTGGCCGGCGCAGATCGACACCGCGAGCGGCGTTATTCCTCCTTTGAGGTGTTCGAAAGCGGCACAGGAAAGCGCGTGGGAAAGGCCAGTCCCGCGCTGGTCGAACACGATCAAGTCGCGCGTTGAGACGATCGGGCCGAGGAGCTGTGTGAAGTCGCCCATGAACGGGAGCGCCGATTGGCCCGGCCCGCCGGCGAGCGCGATCACCGCGGTCTTGGCCGCGCCGACCGGCGCCAGGTGGCGGCGCAGCGCGAGCGTGATCGTGCCCGGGATCGCACCGCTCGGGTCGACCGGAACAGTCAGATGACCGCATGCGACTTCGTTTGTGCCGGCGCAGGGCTTCCATTCGATCTGGGCCTGTGCGACGGCTGACCACAGCGCGGCGCAGGCGATTGCAGCAAGGAATGTGCTTGCGAATGTCCCAGCTCCTCGTCGCACAATCGGAATCTAGCGCACTGTCAGCAAGGCTTGCGCCGACACCCGTCAGCGCTCGACAGCTCCCGAGCACGCGCGTCGCGGGCGATGTCGTGTCGTAACGCGCAGGGCGATAGGCTCGTGCGTGATGGGCAAAGATCGCCAAACGATCGACGCACCTGGAGCCCCTGGCGCGATCGGGCCGTACTCCCACGCAGTGCGCGCCGGCTCGCTGCTGTTCTGCTCGGGACAGATCCCGCTCGACCCGGAAAGCGGCGAGCTGGTCGGCGAGACGGCGGCCGAGCAGGCGCGGCAGTGCCTGAAGAATCTGAGCGCCGTCTGCGGGGCGGCGGACGCGTCGCTTGCGGACGCCGTGCGCCTTACGGTCTACATGACAGACCTCTCGGCGTTTGCCGAGGTGGGGGAGGTCTACGCGACGTTCTTCCCGGACGCTCCGCCGGCACGCGTGGCGGTCGGTGTGGCGGCCTTGCCCCGAGGCGCCCAGGTCGAGATCGATGCGATAGTCAGCCTCGCAGCTCCGCGCGCTTGACCTTGCCACTGGCCGTCTTGGGCAGCTCGGCCGCGAACTCCACGATCCGCGGATACTTGTACGGTGCCGTCTCGCGCTTGACGTAGTCCTGCAGAACGCTTGCCAACGCATCCGACGGCTCATAGCCGTCGCACAACACGACTACCGCGCGCACCACCGCTCCGCGCTCCTCGTCCGGAGCCGCCACGGCGGCGGCCTCGGCGACAGCCGGATGAGCCACGAGCGCAGACTCGACCTCGAAAGGACCGATGCGATATCCGGCGGAGATGATCACATCATCTGCTCTGCCCTCGAAGCGCAGATACCCGTCATCGTCTTCGCGCACCCGATCGCCTGTGTGCCAGCTGCCGCCATCGCGGCGGTCCTCGACCATCCAAGTCCCGTCTGGATTGTGCTGCACGCCCTCTCCGAGATATCCAAGGAAGAACGTCGGCACGCTCTCCGGTTCAGCCACGAGCTCGCCCTGGATCACCGCAAGCCCCACGCCAGGCAGGGCCTTGCCCATCGAACCCGGAAGGGCACGCCCATCCATCCCCATACCCGTCATCTGCCCTGTCTCCGTCTGTCCATAGCCGTCGCGGATGTCCAGCCCGGTCGCCTCGCGCCAGACCGCCAGTACCTCGGGGTTGAGCGCCTCGCCTGCGGCCACCATCCCCTGCAGGCTCGGCAACGCTCGCAGCTCCGCTCGCTTGGCGATCACTCGGTACTCGGTTGGAGCCATGCAAAGCACGCTCACCTGCTCTCGCTCGATGATCTCGAGACGCTCGTTCGGATCGAAGCGTGCATCGTGCAGCAAGGCAGGCGCACCCATCAGCCACGGTGCCATGAAGACGTTGCGAGCCGACTTGCTCCAGCCGCTGGCCGCGGTGCACCAAACCAGCTCGCCTGTTTTCGCGCCCAGCCAGTGCTCGGCCTGCAGGCGTTGTCCGTACAAGTAGCGCTGGCCGTGAACGACCGCCTTTGGTTCGCCGGCTGTGCCACTCGTGAACGTGATCAGGGCAGGGTCCGCCTCGGCGAGGTCGGCGAAGTCGGCGTGGTCGCCGTGGTCGGCGTGGGAGGGTGGTGTCTCAAAAAAGCGGGATGCCCCCCGCGCGCGCAGGGGGAGCCCCGTTTTCGAAGATTCCCCACTGCGTGTCTTCCCGTCTCCCACCCACATCACCGGACAGTCTGGCTTGGCGGCTTCGACCTGCTCGCGGTTGCGCTGGTCGGACACGATCAGCGAGGGCCGCGCAACGCTCGAGCGCAGGCGCAGGTCCTTGGCGCGGAGTTGCTCGATGCAAGGCAGCACAACCGCGCCGATGCGAAAGCACGCCATCATCGCGAACACCCACTCGGACCTGTTGCCGATCAGCGTCATCGCCACGTCTCCGCGTCGCAGCCCATGCTGCACGAATGCGCCCGCCATCGCTGCGCTGTATCGCTCGACATCGCCAAAGCTCCACTCGCGCCGAGCGCCGTCGCGAGCCAGCTCGACGAGCGCGAGACGGTCCTGTGGCTGGGAGTGCAAGAGGTCAAATGCGAAGTTCACGCGCTCGCAGTCTGCCAGGCAGGATCGATTGGCCGGTATGCGGGCCAGTTTGTCTCGCCACGCCCAGGTATTCTGCAAGGACGCCCCGATTCCCGACCTTGGAGCCGCACGAATGGCCGTAGCCCCAGCCCCCTTTACCGAGAAGACCGACGAGCAGAAGGCCATCACCGAGATGGTGCATCAGTTCGCCGACGAGCAGATCCTCCCCAACGCCGAGCACTACGACCACGAGGACCTGTTCCCAGAGCCGATCGTCGAGCAGATGAAGGAGCTCGGCCTGTTCGGGGTCACGATCCCCGAGGAGTACGGTGGCATGGGCCTGGACCTGACGACCTACGCGATGATCGTCGAGGAGCTCTCGCGCGGCTGGATCTCGATCTCGGGCGTGATCAACACCCACTTCATCGGCTCCTACCTGCTGATGAAGTTCGGCAGCGAGGAGCAGAAGCGGAAGTACCTGCCACGCATGGCCACCGGCGAGATTCGCGCAGCCTTCTCGTTGTCCGAGCCCGAGCTTGGCTCCGATGTGCAGGCGATCAAAACCGCCGCCAAGAAGGGCGAGGACGGCAAGTACGAGATCAACGGCCAGAAGATGTGGGTCACCAATGGCCTGATGTCCTCCTTGGTGTTCGTGCTCGTCAAGACCGACCCGGATGCCCAGCCGCGTCACAAGGGCTTCACCTGCTTCATCGCCGAGAAGGAGGGGGGAGCCTCCGAGAACACGGGCGACTACGCCGGCCTGATCGTGCCGGAAAAGCTCAAAAAGATGGGCTACAAGGGCGTCGAGTCCACAGAGCTCGTGTTCGACGGCTATCGCTGTCCGGCCGAAAATATCCTCGGCGGCGAGGATGTCGGTCTCAACAAAGGCTTCGCGCAGATGATGGATGCACTCGAGGTCGGCCGCGTCAACGTCGCGGCCCGCGGCGTCGGCATCGCCCAGCGCGCGCTCGAGCTCGGCCTGCGCTACTCCCAGGAGCGCAAGACCTTCGGCAAGCCGATCGCTGAGCACCAGGCGATTCAGTTCAAGCTCGCCGACATGGCCACCCAGGTTGATGCGGCGCGGCTGCTCACGCTGCGTGCGGCGCGCCTGAAGGACGCCGGCGAGCGCTCGGACCTGGAGGCCGGCATGGCCAAGCTGTTTGCCTCCGAGGCTGGTCGCTTCTGCGTGGAGGAGTCCTTCCGCATCCACGGCGGCTACGGCTACTCCAAGGAGTACGAGATCGAGCGTCTTTACCGTGACGCGCCGCTGCTGTTGATTGGCGAGGGCACCTCGGAGATCCAGCGCATGGTGATCGGCAAGAAGCTTCTGCAACGACACAAGATTTGAGCCCTGTGTCACCCACACTGGATTCTGAGGGAGGTGGCCGATGAGCGGCGACGCGAAGATCCTGATCGAGACGGCGGCACGGCGTTTCGTCGAGGAAGTGCCGGCGCTTGCGCCGATGAAGCTCGTCGTCGGGGTGGAGTTGCATGGTCGCGGCGACATCCAGCACTTCCGATTGCAGATGCCTGAGGCCCAGGTGACCAAGGGTCCGGCCGACGATGCGCGCATCAACGTCGAAATGCGTCGTGAGTTCTTCAACATCATGGCCGCCGATGGCAAGGTTCCCGACTGGATCGAGGCCTTCACCTACGGCAAGGCAAAGGCCACCGGACCGACGCAGTTCCTGAAGCTGATCTCGACCGTGGTCGACAAGCACCAGGAACGCGAACGTTTGAAGTCAGCCCGTAAGCACGCCTGAGAGGCAAGGACACCGAGTCTGTCCAACACGAAGCGTCTAGACGTTCGCTAGGCATGCTGGCCGATCTGAGATCCCATCGATCTCAGATCGGTAAGGACGTACCCCGAAGGGTGAGGACGCAGTATCGCGCCGCTCGGCGTACGTCTAGTGGTAGGCGAGGATCTGCTGTGCCAAAAAGGCCAGCGAGGCCAGCATGAAGACGCACATCACGATCAGTGAGAAGTTTTCGCTCACGGCCCGTATAGCTTAGCGCTGGGACAGGTCATCGGGGCGCGTCGGAAGGGCGCCATTGTCCGGCATCGCCGGCGGTAGCCGCGGAGTCATACTCAACCGACATGGGATGAGGCGGAGGTTCCCAGGACGTTTCCGTTTGCGTCGAGCGCCTTGACCTCTATGTACGCGCTGCTCGTGACCACCGTCGAGGTGCTCTGAAAGCTGCTCTTGGGCACGCTCATGACCGGTGCAAGCACGGTAGGTGAGGACCCGGCGAGGATCTGCCACGAGGCCACGTCCGTCGCGCCATTCCAGCTCACGAGGACGGTGACACTCGATCCGTTGCGTTTGGCGACGATTGTCGGCGAGCTTGTCGGATGCCCGCTCCAGGGCGAGAGATAAGTGCGGAAGTCCTGTACGTTCGGACCAAGCTCGCCGTCGAGCAGCACGCTGCCGGCCGCGCTGTACTCGGTGAAGTTGGGCAGGTTGCCGTAGCCCATCATCCAATTGCCTTCAGGTAGTTTCAGCACATTCCCCTGTGCGGGCGCCAGCAGTGTCTTCGCCGGGTTCGTGAAGGCCTTCAGCAGCGTCACGGTATTGTTGGTGTAGTTGGGCCTCAGCAGCACGCCGCGCGATTGCTTCTCCTTCGGAGGCGTCGAGCCGTTGTCGAACACGGAAATCAGCCCTCCGGGCTGCCACTCTGCGTCGTGCTGCCAGTAGGTCCGCGTGCCCCGCCCAAGCTTGAAGTTCGAGTGCGCGCCGCCCAACTGCCAGTTGAAGCTGCCGGTCTTGATGCTCACGTCATACAGCTCCCAAGAGTTGCGCGCCGAGATCAGGACGTCGCCTGAGGTGCCCGGATCGATCGAGTTGACGTGGATGTAGTCCCAGGGATATGAGCCGCTGGAGACGGAGTTGAACGAGTCATGCAAGGGGATGTGCCCGAGCGCGTGCCACTCCCACATGACCAGCCCGGTCTTCACGTCGATCTCCTGCACCACCGAGTCGGTCAGAATGCCGTTCGACGCGCCGTGCACGGAGCTGAGGTTCATGTGGATCGGGTCAAACGAGTCGATCCAGGCGGTGCCCTGTGGTGTCAACAGGATCTCGTGCAGGTCGGCGCTGTAGCCATTGCCCGCCCTGACTTTTGCCACAGGCTGGTAGGCACTGTTGTAGATCTCGTCTTCGCCTTGCCCGAAGCCGACCTTCAGGATGCGCCCTTGCCACCAGGTGAGCACTGGCTTGCCTTCGTACTGCTGTACCTGGAAGTTGGTCGACTCATAGCCTGAGGGCAGCGGATGGAACCAGACAAGTGTGCCGTTCTGTTCTGAGATCATCGGTCCCGCAGAGCCCTGACCCTGGTAAGGCGCGAGGAAAAGGTCCCCGGGGGAGGCGCCGGGCTGCGCAGGGGTCGTCAACTTCACGCTCGAGGGCGTCAGCGTTGGTGCCGAGGCATAGTGCTGCACGTCGTGCGCATTACCTGGGTTATTGGGGAACTCTTCCTGGCTCACGGCCGCCTGGTGGGCGATCGTGAAAACGGTTGTCACTGGCTTCTCAGGAGTCCCGGAGCCGCTGCCCACGAGCGCATGGACGGCCACTTGCTCGCCCGCGCGAAATGGCGCGTTGGGAATAAAGCTCATCCCGGTGCCGGTCGAATAGCGCTCGAGTTTGCCGGAATGGTTGCCGCTGCGTGAGCCGACGACGCTGACGTCCGCGACGGTTGCGCCTGGTTCTCCGAGGAAGCTGATCTGCGTGTCCGGGGAAGCGTCCTGGGTGCCTGGGAGTGGCGAGACGGCGACTGCATTGGCCTGGGCCTCGGCCTTGTCAGCCGTCGGTGTCAGCGCGTTCATCGCGGCGGGTGAGGAGCTCGCTCCGCCGCACGCCGCCAGGCCCGCACACAGTGCAAGTGCCGCGGCCGTCGTTGCCAATGTTGCGCCTATCCTCATGTTTCCCCCTGCAAAGTGAATGGCCGGGAAGCTCCGATTACCCGTCCCTTGGCGTTGAGCGCCTGCACCTCGAAGCTCTTGTAGCTCGATGGCACCGGGACCGCCGTCTCGAATCCGGCCCTCGCGGCGCTTGCCACGGCGCGCAGTCTACCGGGAGCAGGTTCGCCCAGTACCCGCCAGGACGTGACTCGGGTTGCGCCGTTCCAGCTCGCGTACACAGTTGTCTTGCCGGCGGATTGACGTGCCGCGCCCGCTGGCTTGGTGAGCGGTAGGCCGACCCATGGCTGAAGCGTCGAGCGGTAGCTCAGGTCCGGACCTGGGAAACGGCCTTGCAGCAGCTGCTTGCCCGTGCGGCTGTACTCCGAAAGATACGGTTCCGAGCCCCATCCGATAAACGCGTTGCCGCCCGGCAGCGGTTGCGTATCGCCCATATATTCCGTTTCGAACTGGTCGCCGCCGGGGTACTGGGCCACGAGCCTCGCCGTGTGCTCGTTCTCGTTCAGCGCGAGCACGAGCCCGCGCGAGGCGCCTGTGGCCGGGACGGACGTGCCGCCGCCGGTCAGCTGACAGCAGTGATCGTCGAACATCGTGACCGTCGAGCCCGGTCCGAAGGCCACGTCGTGCTGCCATTGGAAGTCCGCGCCCTTGCCGAACGTGAAACTGGAGCGCTTGCCGCCGAGCGTCCATTCGATCTGCCCGGTAGCGATGTCGATGAGGTAGGCAGCCCATGTATTGCGCATCGATACCAGGAACTGGCCTCTTTCTGTCAAGGAGATCGAGTTCACGTGGTAGGCATCCCAGGGGAAGCCGTTCGTGGGCACGCTGGCATAGGAGTCCTCGAGCGGAATGTGATCGAGCGCGTCCCAACTGCTCAGCAGCTTGCCCGTCTTCAGGTTGTACTCCTGCACCGCCGAGTCGATCAGCGCGCCGTTGTATGCGCCCCCGTACTTCGACAGATCCTTGGCGATGTTCTTGTTGGCCGTCACCCAAGCGTCTTCGCCTTTGACAACGATCTCGTGCAGCGTCAGCACCCAGCCGTCCTTGCCTTTCAAGCGGGCGACCGGTTGATAGTGCTGGTTGGCGAGGATGTATTCGCCGCTCTCGGTTTGGCCCGTGTTGGTGACGACCCCTTGCCACCAGGCAAGCGCAGGCTTGCCTTCATAAGTCTGCAGGCTCAGATTGGAAGCCACCACCTTTTCCGGCGCCGGCTGAAACCACACCGGTTGCAGGTCGTGGTCGAGGATCAGCGGTCCACTCTGGCCGACCAGCGGCGGATAATTCAGGTTGTAGAAGTTCGCAGCAAAGATGAATCCAGGCGCCAACTGCCCGGTAAGCGTCTTGCCTTCCGTTCGCAGCTTTGGGGGATGCAGCGTCGGCTCGGTCACAAAGCTGTAGGCGCCTTTGGTCGTGTAGGCCCCGACCGGCGCCCCGTGCGAGCCCGCGAAGGCCTGATCGACCGCGACGAAGACCAAAAGGACCCCCGCGATCGCGAGCGCCAGGCGGCGAGCGGAGCCGACCCCAGCAGGTTTGGCCATCGCCGTGAACGTCACCAGCGCTGCCGCGGCTGCCAGCCCGGCGCCGATCAGGTAGGCAAGTCGGAAGCCGTCTGTCAGCGCCTGGGGCACGAGCGCGCCGGTGCCGATCAGGTGGCTGGAGCGCTGGGTTGCGAGCGTCACCAACACCGCCAGGCCAAGGCCACCGCCGATCTGGCGCGAGGTGTTGACGAGGCCCGAAGCAAGCCCTGCCTGCCCTTCCTTGGCGCCCTGCGTGGCGGCAATGGTCGAAGGCACGATCGACATCGCGATGCCCGCCGCCGTCAACAGGCCGGGGATCATGATGTAGACGATCGGGCTGCCGCTGGAGCCGACCCGCGCCAGCAGCAGCATTCCGCCGCACAGCAGGATCAGGCCGCTGCCGAGCACGGCCTTCACGCCGAATTGGCCCACGAGCTTGCCGGCGCGCGAGGCCACCGCCATGATCATCAAGGTCATCGGCAGGAAGATCAGCCCCGTGTTCAGCGGCGAGAGCCCCAATACCTGTTGTAGGTACAGCGAGCTCACGAACCACATAGGGAACAAGGAAGCGCTGAACAACAGGACGATGTTGTTGGCGACCCGCAGCGGCTTGGTCAGCTCCTTGAAGGGGATCAACGGATCCTTGGCAATACGCGTCTCGATCACGCCGAACACCCCAAGCAGGGCGATCCCAGCGACGATCGGGCCGAGCGCGGCGGCGGTATCCCAGCCGGCCAGGCCGGCTTCGACGACGCCGAATACCAGCACCATCTGGCCGATCGTCAGCGTCAACGCGCCGGCAAGGTCGAACGTCCGTCCTGGAGCCCTGCGGCGCTCACTCACCACGGCGTAGGCGATCACTGCCGCCACGATCGCGATCGGGGGGTTGATGAGCAGCACCCAGCGCCAGCTCAGCTCCTGGGTGATCAGTCCCCCGAACAGCATCCCCGCCGCGCCGCCCAGCCCGTTCATCGCTGCCCAGGCACCGATCGCGCGGTTGAGCTTCGGCCCAGGTTCGAAGGACGATGTGATCACCGCCAGCGAACAGGCCGCCATCAGCGCGCCGCCGAGACCCTGCGCGGCGCGGGCGGCGATCAGGGTGGTGCGGTCGTTCGCGATGCCGCCGGCCAGCGAGGCCAGACCGAACAGGAGCAGGGCCAGCACGAACATGCGGCGCTGGCCGAAGTGGTCGGCCGCCCGGCCGCCCAGCATCAAGAAGCCCGCGAACGTGATCGCGTAAGCGTCGACGATCCACTGCAGTTCCGGCGCCGTGAAGTTGAGGCTCAGCTGGATCGAGGGCAGCGCCACATTGACGATGCTCAGGTCGAGGATGACCATGAACTGCGCCACGCAGCAGACGCCGAGCAGCCAAGTCTCGCGCGAGCCCAGCCAGCGCCTGGGCGGCGTGGGGTCGGCGGCCTGAAGATCGGTTGGTGCGAGGGTGCTCATGCTCGCTGCTCCGGAGCGAATTGGCGGGGGGATTGTGTTGCTCTGCTGGGTGCCCCGCGCGTGCGTGGGGGAAGCCGGTGGGGGGGTGTTGTTCGGTCTCGGGGCGCCCTACGTGCGCGCGTGGGGCCTCCGGCGCGGTTGGTAGGGTGGGCCTCGCAATGGACGAGCGACAACGGGAGGCCGGCCGATGAGACTGAGGTCACTGATCGCCATGCTAACGCTGCTGGCCGTGTTCGCGGCCAGTGTGGCGGTGGCGGGCTGCGGCGGCAAATCGACGAGCACTTCGACCTCGACGAGCACTTCGACCTCGACGAGCACTTCGACGTCGACGAGTCCGACCACGAGCACGAGCGGCACAGCGCCCCACAAGCACTCGACGAAACCGGCTTACTGATCACCTGCGTCACCCGGCTTTGGGGGCGGAGGGCAGGGCGGCCGCGTAGGTCGTGACGGCCACCGGCTTGGATGCGCCGAGCACGCGGCCGGCGGAGTCGAGCCCCTGGACGGCGGCGTAGGCGTACTTCTTGGGCAAGGTCGTCGAGCTTTCGAAGCCGCTTGCCGAGATCGTGGTTTGGGCTTGTAGCGCGTTGGGCTGCTTGCCCGCCAAGACCCGCCACGAGGCCACGCCGGTGGCGCCGTTCCAACTCATGTGGACGATCGTCTCTTCGCTTGTGTCGTTCAGGTTCGCGAGCGCCGCCGGCGGACTGGCGGGCCTTCCGCTCCAGGGGAAGCGGAAGGCCCTGTAGAAGGACATGTCGTAGGGGAGATGGGCGTCGAAGAGCAAGGCGCCGCTCGTCGCGAACTCGCTGATCGCGGGCACGCCGCCGTAGCCGACGAGGGCGTTGCCGTCGGGCAAGGTCTGCATGTTGCCTTGGCTGGGCGCGAGCACCGGCGGGTCGGGATGCGTGTAGGCCGAGACCAGGCGAGCGGTGTGGGT
>DATCEK010000039.1:0-2737 GCA_036510155.1 Solirubrobacteraceae bacterium
TTTTGCCTTCGATCGCGAGCACACGAATGCGATCCTCGACCCGATCTTCCGGCTCGTTGAAGGAGGCAGCAAGGTCGGCAGCACTCTGCGTCGCTGCCGGTGTGAGGTTTGCGTTGGCGGCCTCCCAGCGATTCCTCAACCGACTGAGTATCAATTCGTCAAGTTCCTCATCGGTGATCCCGGGTGCGTTTCCGTCGCTCATGCCGGGATGCCACTCTACCGTCGAAGCCCGAGGCGCCGGCCCCCCGGCTGGAGCCCGCTGCGAACACGAGCCGCCCCGGCGCCCCAAAATGCCGCGATGGGCTGGCAGGCGCAGCCCGCGCGACAATGGCTCAACCGCTACTGAGGCGCTAGGATCGTGGGCCCGGCGAGATAGCTCAGTTGGTAGAGCACTCGACTGAAAATCGAGGTGTCGGCGGTTCAAGTCCGCCTCTCGCCACTAGAAAGCCCTGGAAATGAGCGTGTTTTGCGATCACGCCAGGCGCTCGAGTTCTGTGACGAGCGTTGGCTGAGCTTGGCGCGGCGGGATCCCCAACACGGTCTCGGTGCCGGCTGCCACTTGCGTGTAGCCGGCGTCACGGACAACGACGCATTCGACCTCGGCCTTCACGCGCTCCCACGTCGCCTCGTCGGCGAGGCGGACCTCGCCGACCATGCCGCGAGCCCGCCAATGCTGCAACTCGGCCCGGCAGGTGACGGCCATCTCGTCGGCGACCGCGAGGGCGGCGTGGCCGGCTTGGGCGATCGCCTTGCCCATGCTCTTGATGACGCCTGGGCGGATGATGTAGACGAGCGCGGCCTCGGCCGGGACCGGCGGCTCGACCGGCAGCTTGGCATCGGTGAACGGGGCAAGCTCGATTAGCTGCGGGTCGCGGTCTGACTTACGTCGGGGCGGCAGACATAGGGCGACCGGATCGGCCTGGGTGGGGACCGGCGCCGTGTCGATCCCGGCCAGCGCGGCGAACCGATCCGCGTTGGCCCGCAGCGCGACCTTGGGGAACGCCGCCGCCTGCCAGGCGGCGAAGTTCGCGGACCAGCGCTTGCTGTTGCGGAAGCGATCCGCGCAGCCCACAGCACCAGCACCGCCGAGTGCCATCGCCTGAGCGAAGCTGAGCCTTCGGTCGCTGCGCACGACGTAGTACATCGCCCAGGCCAGCTCGTGGTCAGCTCGCGGCATTTGCGCCTCCCGTGGCGAGCTTGATGAGGGCGGCGTCCAGCGCTGTGCTGATGCTCGGCGCGTGTCGCCCGGGCGCCACTCGCCAGCGGCCCTTGGGCGTCTCGGCGATTCCGGCTCGTTCGATCAGAGCTTCGGCGACGTGGGTGTCGAGGGAGACAGATACGTCGTCGCGGGATCGGCGTGCCTTCCGGGCGAGTGCGTGGGCGAGCACGTTTTCGGCGCGCGAGACTTGGGCGATTGACCAGCCTGGCCGGTGCGCGGCCAGATAGAGGCACGCCTCCGCGCGCCAGGGTCGGAGATGCTCGCTGTCGCCTCGGTGCGGTCGCGCAGCGGACTCGCAGTCTGTCCTGAAGATGACGTCGTGAATGTTGGCCTGCTCGGCTGCGCTCATCGCGAGTAGGAGGGCTCGTAGCTCGCCCTCGCTGTTGTTCTTGCATTCCACGAGCCGGCTTTGGCTTTCGAGGCGGTCGCTTTGGTAGGCGAGCCCGGCCCAGCCGTTGTGGTAGGACGCGTCGCAGTTGACGTAGATCATGGCTTCCAGCGCCTACAGGCCCAGGCGGTGGTCGAGTTTCGCGGCCTCGGCGATGCGGCCTTCGAACGCCAGCCGCCGAGCACGCGCACGTTTAGCCGAGCGGTTGTCGCGCGCCTCAAGATCGCCCCGGTACACCCGCCGTCCGAGCCAGTGCTCGAGGAGCGCGATCCCGCGGTTGTGGGCGCGTAGCTCGCCGTCGACCTCGTCGTAGAAACCGACCTCGGTGCAGCCGTCAGGGAGCGCGATCCCGCGCCCCTGTCGGGCTGCTTGGGCGCACAGCTCGCCGAACTGATCGCGGCCTGAGTACACCCGCCCGTAGGCTGCGCCAGCGCGGCGACGGTGCTCCAGGACGGCGGCGCCGCGCGGGATCGAGGCGCTCGGCTGCGCGGGGACTAGGACGCGGTAGCGCATCGGGCGGGTTGGATCGGCGGCAGTCCGCGGAGGATGGTGTCGGTGGCGTGCATGAGTAGCCGGCGAAGCTCGTCGGGGTCGGCGCTCAGTGCGTCGGGGCGCCACGCGAGACTCACGATGCCGTTCCATGCCGCCCACAGAATCCGTGAGGCGCGCTGAGGGTCGACCGGGGCGATTGACCCTTCGTGTGCGCCGCGCGCGATAACGCCCGCGAGTAGCTGGCACTGGCCGGCGACGCGCTCAGCAAGCGCGTCGGTGAGCTCTTGGCAGGTCACGCGGTCGCCCGGGTCGTGCGGGAACACGATCGACCGGAAGGCGTGTGGCTGTTCTAGGGAGCGGCACAGGTACTCGTTGGCCGCCGCGATGATCTGCTCCCTGGCGCTGGCGCTCGTCCGGCAGCACTCGCTCCACAGCACCGGGACGCTCAGCGCCCTGCTGGTGTTGACGGCGGCTATCAGGCGTGGGGTATCACCGAACTGTTGGTAGACCGTCTTGTGCGCGACCTTTGCTCGTGCGGCGACGACCGCCGGAGCGAGTGCCCTGTCGGGGTTCTCACGCCAGAGTGCTTCGACCGCGCGGATGATCCGCTGGGCGGTGCTGCGCCTGCCGCGGGCCTT
>DATCEK010000040.1:0-3260 GCA_036510155.1 Solirubrobacteraceae bacterium
ACCGGCTGCCTTCCCCCAGCCACCGTGTCCGGCCGTTGACGTTCCCTTTGGCTCCCACGATGTTGCCGATCCGCCTAAGGCGGGAGGTCGGCTTACTTACAGAGATCAACCCCCCTCTCCTCTGGAGAGGAGAGGAGTGGAGTGGAGCATGGCACGTGCTATGGCAGGTGCTAGAAGCCGTGAAGGTAGTCGTCCGGCTCGGGCGGATCGGGAGCCTCGGGCGCCGCGGCTCGCGCCTGTCGATCGCGCTGCGCCTTCACTCGGCCGCCCCTGCGGCCAGCTTTCGCCTTCCTGGCCCGGTCGGCTTCGACCATCTCGCGGGTCCGATTCTTGTTCCGGGTCAGGAAGTCGGTCAGGACATAGTCGCCGCCGTCTTCCCGCTCCCAGAGCTCGGCGTCGATCAGTCGCGCCACGAGGTCGTCTCCGTTGCTGTCTTTGCACAATCCGACAAGCCACGTGGCCACGACGGACGGCAGCATGCCATCCGTCAGGTTGGCCGCGCACCAACACGACGCCAGGCAGTGCAGCCCGCACGCCTCGACGCCGGCCTTGAGCGCGCCTACCGAGTCGGGAAAATGATCGTCAAACTGTGCCCACGGCATCAGTTGAAGCCGTGGGCAGGCGGCTGGTACAGCCCGGCCTCCACGATCGAGCAGATTTGCTCAAGCCACGACAGGTCGATGTAGACATTTGCGCTCGTGTCCGTGTCCGCGAGGAACTTCCGGCCCTCGTCCAGATCGGCCACGCCATAGGCGATCCGATGCGCCAGCATGGCAGCCTCGAAGGTGACCTCGTGCGCCGCGTATATCAGCGCGTCCATCTCGTCTTGGTCGTCATCTTCGACTTCCTCGCGGCTAACGGCCACGTGCGCCTGGCCGCCGGATGCGCGGTGCGCCGATGCGGTGGGGAATCTCGTTACTCGGCCCCTTGCCCGAGCCCGCGCTATGGCTCCCTCCCTTGCGACGGATGCTCGGCTTGCGCGGTCGAATCCTGCGCACCTTGATGATTCTCACCGTTCGCCGTCTGCGTCCTGAGCTTGGACGATGCGCCTAGCTGCGGTCTCGATGATCCCGCGTAGCTTCCTAGTTTCGTTCTGCGCGACCTCAAGTGCTTCACGGAGCGCATCGCGCTCGGCTTCGACAGCGCAGCACTGCATGGTTTCGGCGCTGATCAGCGCACGCTCTCGTGTGGTTAGCTCTGGCATCGTTAGCTCTGGCATCGTTTCCATCCTTTTCATTGGCCTTTCGCGACATTGGAGCCCAGCTCGCTCATCCACGCCAACGCAGCGAACAGCGATGCCGGCGTGACCCGATACGCCACGAACCTGCCCCGACGCCTGCGCTCAACGAGCCCGGCGCCAGATAGCGCCGAGAGATGCTTTGAGATGGCCTGACGGGACACCTGTGCGCCCTGCGCCAGATCCGTGGCCGAAGCCCCAGGCCGGCGCACGAGCTCGGACAGGATGGCTCTCCGTCGCTCGTCGGCCAAGGCTTCGAATAGTCGGTCAACGTCCCGATTGCTTATGGGCATGGTCTGCGACTTCTCGCATTCTGCGCGCGCAGCGCGTCTAGCGTTTACGGGCGATTCGAGGGTCTGCGCGAGAAGCCGCACAGAAATGCAACAAGCTCGGCGAGGGAGTGTGGCGTGATTATTGACCACGCAACCATCTGGCTGTCGGTCGCGCGCGGATTCCCTTAAGGCTCCGGAGAGAAAATAATTGGTGACTGCCAGGGTCACGCGCATGCCACAAGTCGAATCGCAACCCCCCCCGGGGGCCTGTAAGCCACGCTGCGGGCATGCGGCTGCCTGACTGGCACTAGCTAGCGTCTGGTGTTCCCGCTTCGGCAGATCGCCTTACGATGCGTCGAAATGATCGGGCATGCACATGATGGGCAGCGTGTCCCGAAACGTGCGATGCGTTCCAGTAGCGGGGCATCGCCGCCAGGCGTTTACGCAGCAGGTCGGTCCGGGATTGGACTGCTCGCTGACGATCCGAGTCAGATCCAGGTTGAGTTGATCGTGCTCCCCATTTAGCAGCCGGCCACGAAGGCGACGAACGGGGGTAGATCAGGCGTCTTTGATCTGCTTCCGCAGATCGTCCACCGGGACGATCACACGTACCTCGATCGACCCACCAACGCGCTCTAGTTCGACCGCAGGACTCGGCGCATCGCCACGTAGCTCGCGCTCGACGCCGTCTCGCAGGATGCGCGACAGGTTCAGACCAGCCGCCCGCGCGCGCTCTCGCAGCTCGTCAGGCATATACAGCGTCACTCGCACGCTCTTGGTTTTCAGCGCCATTGATCTAGTTCCTTGACGTAGACGTACACGTCGACGTATCCTCTACAGCACGTCAACGAATGCCAAGGGGGCCAGCATCATGCGTCGTCTATGTCGTCTATGTCGTCTATACGTGAGCAGCGTCGCTCTCGCCACACTCCTAATCGTCTTGCTTGCCGCTTCGGCGCAATCAACGGCGCAAGCAGCAACAGCACACACACCGCGAGTTGATCGCTTCGTCTCACATCACGGAGCTATCGCCACACCGCTGCCATACCATCAGACGACACTCCTCGTAACGTCCGCTGGTGTGCCTGTTGGCGGCAAGTACCAGCAGTGGATGGACGAGAGCTATGTCCCGACGTATGCGGGCACGATGACCCTGGACCTCAGCGATGGAGACACGGGATGGCAGTGCGATTACCAGGCGGCGTGTACCTCGCCCGCCGGGATAGCACCACCGCCCAACGGAGCCGCTTATCCGAATGCGCCCGAGACGATCATGGCGCGCACCGGATGGAGCCACCAGGGTTACCTATGGGACACATGGCCCGACAGTCAAACAACGTTCCAGGAAAAGGATACGCTGTTCTTCGAGCAGGGGCACGTGATCGACTTCGCCGAAAC
Source organism: Solirubrobacteraceae bacterium (assembly GCA_036510155.1). Taxonomy (GTDB): domain Bacteria; phylum Actinomycetota; class Thermoleophilia; order Solirubrobacterales; family Solirubrobacteraceae; genus Palsa-744. The sequence continues at coordinate 2,908 of DATCEK010000040.1, forward strand.
TACCGATGCGGAGCGTCAGGAGTTCCTCAGCCTTTGGCATATGCCGCAGACCGTCGCAGAATGGGGCGACGGTGAAGCGCAACTCAATTCGGCTCCGGGGACAAGTCCACCTATGGATCAATTCGCGCTGGCGTACTCCGCATGCGCCATGTTTCCGGTCATTACGACCAACAATGCGGCCCTGGCGTTAGATGACGCGCAAATCCACTATCCCGGACTGTGGATTCCGGCCTACTCGTTCAACAAGGTCGCGATCCGGCAGGCGCTCGCGACAGAACGCGAGACGTGCTCGCTCTTTCGCCAAATTGCCGCCTCCTACGGTACGTAGAATCCGAACCCTAGACGAGGGGGTA
>DATCEK010000041.1:0-3515 GCA_036510155.1 Solirubrobacteraceae bacterium
ATGCACCAGCCGGGGCTCGAACCCGGATCTGCGGATTTTAAGTCCGCCCCTTTCACCGCTTAAGGTACTGGTGCCCGCAGGCCCGACCGTCGAGGGGTAAATGCTCGGCGCGAGAATACCATATCTTCTGATTCGCCGCACCTTTAGTGAAGGATTGCCGCCTGGGCCGAAAATGCCAAGCACGCTGCAGGCGGTAGCCTGGGCGCGCAGGCCGCTGCCGTTCCTCGAGCGCTGTCAGAAACATTTTGGTGACGTCTTCACCATCCGCGTCAAGCACGCCGGCACATGGGTGATACTGGCCGACCCCGAGGATGTGAAGAAGGTGTTCACCGCCGACCACGCCGTGCTCGGCGTGGGCCTGGCAAACTCGATCCTCGGCCCGCTGCTCGGGCCACGCTCGGTGATGCTGCTGGAGGAGCCCGAGCACGTCAGGCGGCGCAAGCTGATGCTCCCCCCGTTCCACGGCGAGCGGATGCAGGGCTACAGCGAGATGATGGCCGAGGTCACACGCCGCGAGGCAGCCACGTGGCCCACGGATGAGCCGTTCGAGCTGTGGCCGCGCATGCAGGAGATAACGCTCGAGGCGATCATGCGCGTCGTCTTCGGGCCGGTTGAGAGCGAGTCCCTACAGCGCTTGCGCGCCTCCCTACGAGGCCTGACGAACTGGATGAACGACCCAAAGCGGCTCAACCTGCTGGCTGCCGCCGGGCCGGGCCGCTTCGCGGGCAACAAGGACTACCGCACGATGATGGAGCCGGTCGAGCGTGGCGTGCTCGAACAGGTGCGACTACGCCGCCAGGATCCGCGACACACAGACGGCACGGACATCGCGGCGATGCTGGGCCGGGCACGCTATGAGGACGGCGCGCCGATGACAGAGCAGGATTTGCGCGACGAACTGGTGACGTTGCTGACCGACGGGCCGACCTCGAGCCTGATCTCGTGGGCTTTCGAGCGGATCCTGCGCCATCCGCGGCAGTACGCGCGCTTGCGCGCGGAGCTCGCCCCAGCTGCAGGGGACCATGCGTCTGGCGAGCGGGACGGCGCCTACCTCGACGCGGTCGTCAAGGAGACGATGCGCCTGTGCCCGGCGGCGCCGATCGTCGTGCGCAAGCTGCTCGAGCCGATGGAGCTCGGCGGGCACACGATCCCCGCGGGGACGACGGTCGCGCCGTGCGTGCACCTGGTGCATCGCCGGGCGGAGATCTACCCGCAGCCGCTGCGTTTCCGACCAGAGCGCTTCCTGAAGCGGGCGGGTGGGAACGCCATCAACACCTACACGTGGATCCCGTTCGGCGGCGGCGTGCGCCGCTGCCTGGCAGCTCCCTATGCGCAATTGCTGATGAAGCAGGTGATCGGCGCGGTGATCGAAGCGGTCGATCTACGGGCTGTCGAGCCGCGCTCGGAGCTGCCGCGCAAGAGCGCAATCGCGTTTGTGCCGGAGCGGCATGCGCTGGTGGTGGCAAGGCCGCGCTCACCGACAGCGAGGCAAGAAGAGTGGCCGGCCCGGGATCATTCAGCAGTGATGTGAATCGGCTCCCTCCCGTCACTCTCACCAAAAACAATCGTTTGCTCTCGCATACCGTGAAATGAGAGACACGCGGAACACGTGTTCCCTCCTGGAAACGGTCCAATCGGGGCCGAATATGCGCCTTGATTCCACCTATCGGAGTTAACCTGCCGATCCAGGAACATTTCTTTACCCTAGCGCTGTTATGATTAACCTGGCGCAGGCCGCCGAGCGTGGGCAAGGGTCGCTGGTCGACCCCACGTTCGTGCGTGCGCGCAAAGGGGTGCGTGGGGGAGCCGCATGGTCGACCTCCGCGCCATCGAACAACAGGGAGGGAATCATGTTCTCAACAGTACGTAAGCGCGTGACGTTTGCGAACGTCGCGCTGACGCTCGCGCTCGTGTTCGCGATGAGCGGCGGCGCATTCGCGGCCAGTAAAATCATCATCAGCTCGACCAAACAGATCAGCCCGAAAGTGCTCGCACAGCTCAAAGGCGCCAAAGGCGCCAAAGGGGCGGCCGGCGCCGCTGGAACGCCAGGGGCAGCGGGAGCGCCAGGGCCGGCCGGCCCGGCTGGTCCGATCGGGCCGGTCGGCCCAGCCGGCGCCAAAGGCGAAACCGGCAAACAGGGCGTCGAAGGCGAACCCGGCGCACTTGGACCCGCGGGCAAAGAAGGCTCGCCGTGGACCGACGGGGGCACGCTGCCGAAAGGCGCGACCGAGACCGGCGCCTGGGAGGTAAACCTCGATCACGAACCCCAGCTGGACGCGATCTCGTTCCCGATCCAGCTCGCGAAAGAACTCACCGGAGTCCACGTCCACGTCATAGCGCATGGCGAAGGCGAAGGCGAAGGCGAAGGCGGAGAGTCGCCGGCGATAACGAGCGGCGAATGCAAAGGCACCGTGGCTGCCCCGGGAGCCGGCTCGGGCAACCTCTGCGTGTTCCTCAACAACGAGGGCACCGTGAACGAAGCGAAAATCGCCAACCCAGCCACGTTGGGCGCCGGCGCCGCAGCCTTCGGAGCGATCATAAAGCCCGAAGCCGCTGAAGCAAAAGGGCAGATAGCGTTCGGCTCGTGGGCCGTGACCGGTTAGGAGCAGCGGACCTGGTCTATGAGGCGATTGACGAGCGCCACTCACGGCCGTGCGCCTGCGCGAGCAGCGCAGCGCACGGCCGCCCGTGGTCGCCGCCGGCCCGGCTGACCAAGTTGGAAACACGAGCTGACCACTGGCGCCATGACCGTTGACGCATGGCGGAGCGCCGCGCAATACTTGCAAAGCTCCGCGAAGCGCCGCTGGCCTGCGGCCATGTGCGCCGACGTGAGCGGCTCGGAGATGGATCCCAGGCGTACAACCGACGAACAACCAACCAACCAAAAAGGGGAGCTGGTGTAAGCACGATGAAACATTCACGAACACATATCTGGCTACCGGCGCTGACGCTTATCGCGCTGGCGCTGTTCACGACAGGCTGCGGCGGCTCCGGCAAAAGCTCGAGCAGCCAGGCGAATGCCGTGACAACCAGCTCGAGCGCCGCGACGGGCTCCGCCAGCACGACGCCAGGAGGCGAAGCCACCGGCTCCGCCGTCTCCTCGGCGCCGACCAGTGTGGCCTTCGTCGCTCACGCCAACACTGTCTGCGCCTACCTTCACCGGGTGCTCATCGATCAGAAAGACTCCTTTCGCACACCTCAGGACATCGCCGGCATCGTGCCGCGCCGCGTAGCGGCCGAGCAAGCCGGAATCGCCACGCTGGTCAAGCTCACGCCGCCGGCAGCGCTTGCCACGGCCTGGCAGCAAATACTGGCCGCGCGGCGACAGCTGCTCGAAGACACCGCCAAGCTCGGACAGCTCGCTCGAGCCAAAAACGCCGCGGCAGAGAGGCAGCTGTTCGTGACCAGCAACAAGACCGCACGCGAAATGGAACTGGCCGCGACACACAACGGATTCAGCGCCTGCGCCCAGCTCGGCGGCACGTAATCGTCAGTGTGGCGGGAGCGCGTCGCAG
>DATCEK010000042.1:0-2368 GCA_036510155.1 Solirubrobacteraceae bacterium
CCGGGATGGTGCTCGCCGAGCAGCAGCGCGTGCAACGCGAGCAAATAGTCGATCTTCTCCGGCGAGAGATTGGCCGGGTCCTCAACGTCCCACGAGTTGATCGCGTGCGCGTCCGCGCCGATCTCAGCCGACGCGGCACCAGGGATCAAAGACGCAAGGAACGCGAAGTGACCCGCCCGGTCGATGATGAACCCGGTGGCACCCTGCGCAATAGCCCGGATCAGCAGGATGATCGTCGCCATCGTCTTGCCCGACCCAGTGATCCCCGCGATCAGCATCAGATGGTTGGAGTGCGTGCTGTCAAACGGGTCCAGGCGCTCCAGCGTCCGTCCCGGCAGCGCGTAGCCAAGGGGGATGCCGTCGGGGCTTGAGCAGCTCGTGCCGACCAGGGAGAAGGTGTCGCCGACGTTGCGGCTGACGTACTTGCGCTTACGCCGCGCGACATCGCGGCCGAGCGGGAGCGTTGACTGCCACAGCGGAGCTTGGGCGAACAGACCGTGGCCGATGCGCGCGTCGCTGGCCATCGTGACCTCCCGCGCGGTCGCCTGGCAAAGCTCCTGCAGCCTCTCGGGGTCGGCGTCGGGTGCTGGCTCGCAGATCGCCTCGTAGATGCTCACGCGGTAGATGCCGGCGCCGACGCTCGTGGCTAGCTCGTCGACCAGCTCGGCCGCCTCCTGCTCCTGCACTCGCGCGTCGGGATCGAGCGGGCGGCCGTGCGCCTCGACACCACGATTCACCCCGTACAGGCGCTTGTAGCGGCGCTTCTGCGCCATCCGCTCGCGGTAGCGCTCGGTCGCCTCGATATGCACGCTCAACACGAACGGGCTCGGTGACTGCATCATGTGAAGCAGCCAGCCGAGCCATGTCTGCTCCGGTGGCAGGGAGACGTGAAAGACCTGCTCGAGGGATTCGCCGATCTTCAGACGACTGCGATCGGACAGGTCGATCGCTGAGGTGCAGATCGCGTCCGCGAGTGCCTGCGCGCGAACGCTCGCCTGCTCGGCCGTCTCGCCTGCCACGAGCGGCTGAACGACCTCGGGCTGCATGAAGCTCGCGGGCAGGCCGCCTGCCGTCTGAGCGTCAGGATCAAAGCGACCGTGCAGCAAGTCGAGCACTTCATGGCCAGAAACTGACCGCGCCGATAGGCCCATCGCATCGAGGTCTGCGCGCACCCCTTCGCAGTGGCGCAACGAGTCACGGATCGCCCGTCGATGCACCGAGTCCTTGACGCGCAGCGCCCGACGCCCGCGGGCTTGACCAAAGACGGATCGCCCTGTTGGGCGCCAGGGACAGACCACGAAGTAGCGCAAGCGCAAGGGCTTGACTGTCCGCGCGGTCTTTCGGATCGACTGCTCCTGGGCGATGCCCAGCCGGCGGATCGCGGTCGCACGGTCGCGCTCGCCGGCGTCCTCTGCGGCACCGGCCGCACGCTCGCAACGGTAGGTCTCCTCGGCGAGCAGCGCCTCCAGATCCAGCGTCGTGCCCTGCACATAGAGCTGGAGGGACTGGCGGTCGGGGAGCCGCGCCGCGATCTGCGCGAACGCAGCGGAGATTCGCTCGCCCTCGGCCTGCTCGACAGCAAGCGGGTTGACGGTTCCCACCTCGACATAGCGGACGTAGGTGCCGTCCTCCGCGATCAGCAGCCCGTCAGGCTCGATCGCGGCGACACCAAGCAGCTCCGAGACGCGGCGCTTGTGGCCCATTAGCCCCAGCGCTCCCACAACGCGGCGTCCTCAGCGTCGAGGGGCGGGCCCTGGCCGGGACGCTCATCGAGAGCCTCCTCGCCCTCCCCGAGAATCACCAGTCCACGCACAGCTCTGTCCTCTGGCGAGGCGACCGGCAGGATGTGCGTGCTCCAGCGCCAGCGCCACATTGCACGCAACAGCACGCTGAGCTGCAGACCACCGCTCTCCGACACGTAGGTCAGCGCCGCAGGCAGGCCGATGAGGAAGACGCACAGCGAGATCGCGGGCTTCGTCGGCACGTGCGCGAGATGGATCACGCCGAGCACCGAGCCTGCGCCCAGGATCAACGTCGCCCACTGCTTGATCGTGAAGCCGACCAGCTTCGGCGCGTCATCCAGCGACCTGAAGGTACGGTGGATCACGGCCCACTCCGGGGACGTGGCCTACGCCGCTTTGCAGGCGCAGGCGGAGCAGGCCCGCTCGGCTTCGGAGGCTGCGCCCTGGGATTCGTGTTTGCCCGCTTGGCGGGCGTCGCCGTTTCGCGACGCGCGTTCGTTGTGACCTTCCGCCCTGGGTGCGTCCCACCCGCTGAACCCGCTGACTTCCCAGCTTGCGCCGGCCCGGCCTGCGGCGGCCCCGCATGTGGCTTTGCCACGATGTTCGGCGCCGTGCGTGCGGAGGAC
>DATCEK010000043.1:0-7683 GCA_036510155.1 Solirubrobacteraceae bacterium
TGCCCGGAGGCCTTGGCGTGCGGGATCAGCGAGTCCGGCGAGATCCGCCGCCACGAGGAGACCTTGGCGCGGATGCCGTTGGCCATCCCCTCCTCGCCCAAATAGGTCCCCCACTCCCAGCAGGCGATCGTGACGTCCACGGGCGCCTCCATCGGGTTCAACCCCATCGAGCCGTAGCCGCGGTAGACGATCGGGCGGATGTAGCAGGAGCGCAGGTTGTTGTTGGCCACGAGCTCGCGTGCGGCGGCCTGCAGTTCGGGAGCCGTGTAGGGCACGGGCATGTAGTAAAGCTCGGAGGACTGCAACAGCCGCTCCATGTGCTCGGCGCTTCGAAAGATCGCCGGACCGAGCTCGGTGTCATAGCAGCGGATGCCCTCGAAGACACCGGTGCCGTAGTGCAGGCCATGCGTGAGGACGTGGACCTTGGCGTCCTCCCAGGCGAGGAACTCTCCGTTCATCCATATGAGCTCGCATGTGTCCACGTTGATCGTCTCCTGGTTAGAGCTGCTCGAGCACTGCCCGCGTCGTCTCTACGGTACCGGCCGCGCCACCGAGATCGGGTGTGCGCAGACCGGCGTCGAGCGCGCGTTCAACAGCCGATTCTACAGCCGCCGCCTCGCTTTCCAAGCCGAGGCCGTGGCGCAGCATCAACGCCGCGGAGAGAAACATGGCCAGCGGGTTGGCTGTCCCCTGCCCGGCGATGTCTGGGGCGGAGCCGTGCACGGGCTCGAACAGGCCCGGTCCGTCGGCGCCAAGCGACGCGGACGGCAACATCCCAATCGACCCCGTGATCATCGCGGCCTCGTCAGAGAGGATGTCGCCGAACATGTTCTCGGTGAGGATCACCTCGAACGCGCTGGGCGCAGAGACGAGCTGCATCGCCGCGTTGTCGACGAGCACGTGCTCCAGCTCGATGTGGGGGAACTCGCGCACGTGCAACTCCACGACCACCTCACGCCACAGGCGCGAGGTCTCGAGCACGTTGGCCTTGTCGACGCTCGAGACCTTCGCTCGTGCCGAGCCGAACGCGGTACGAGCGATCCGTTCGATCTCCTCGCGCGAATAGGCGCAGACATCGGAGGCGTAATCCTCCGTGCGCGTCTTCTCGCCGAAGTAGATGCCGCCTGTTAGCTCGCGCACGACCAGCAGATCTGTGCCTTCGATGCGCTCGCGTCGCAGCGGCGAGGATTCGTAGAGCGCGGGCAGTGGCTTGACGGGTCGCAGATTGGCGTAGAGACCAAGGCCCTTGCGCAGGCCGAGCAAGCCCTGCTCAGGGCGTGGGGCGTGCGGGTCGGTCGTATCCCACTTCGGGCCGCCGACCGCCGCCAGCAGTACCGCGTCGGCTCGCTTGCAGGCGGCAAGCGTGTCGTCGGTCAGCGCGATCCCGTGCAGGTCGATCGCGGCGCCGCCGAACGGATGCTGCTCGAACTCGAAGTCGCCGAGTGTGTTCAGCAGCTCGAGCGCGGGCGCGAGGATCTCAGGGCCGATCCCGTCGCCGGGAAGCGTGACGATGTGGTGTGCCATTGCTCTCCTCTAGGAGGTCGTGAGTGTTCAGCTGCCGTGGGGCAGGTCGACCCGCAAAGCCGCTTGGGCCGCGATCCTGACAGCTACAGCGCCGTCGTGACCGGACCGGAGCGTTCGCGATCCTGCTCGTAGCTTGTGATCGCGGCCTCCTCGGTCAGCGTCGCGCCGATGTCGTCGAGTCCCTCCAGCAGCCGGCGGCGGATCTCGTGGTCGATCTCGAAAGCGACCTCACGCTCGGCGAAGCGGACCTCCTGGGCCTCCAGGTCGACGCTTCCCCCCCCCGCGTGGGCAAGCGCCTGGCAGTCCTCCTCTGAGAGCACAACCGGCAACAGCCCGATCTTGGTGCAGTTGGAGTAGAAGATGTCGGCGAAGCTCGGCGCCACGATCGCCTGGAAGCCATAGTCCTGCAGACCCCACGGCGCGTGCTCGCGCGAGGAGCCACAGCCGAAGTTGCGACCGGCGACGAGGATCGGGTTGGCGGGCAGCTCCCAGCCCGGCTCCTTGGCCCAGTCGTAGAAGAGGTATTGACCAAAGCCGGTGCGCTCGACCCGCTTGAGGAACTGCTTGGGCATGATCTGATCGGTGTCGACGTCGTCGCGGTCCAGACGCGTGACCTTGCCCGAGATCGTATGTATCGGGTTCATGCTCAGCTCCAATTCCTGATATCGGTGAAGTGCCCCTCGATGGCGGCCGCGGCGGCCATCTGCGGGGAGACGAGATGTGTCCGTCCCCCCCGCCCTTGGCGTCCCTCGAAGTTGCGGTTCGAAGTGGAGGCGCAACGCTCGCCCGGCGCCAGGATGTCGGGGTTCATGCCCAGGCACATAGAGCAGCCCGCGACGCGCCAGTCGAAGCCGGCGTCGCGAAAGATGCGATCCAACCCCTCGGCCTCGGCCTGTGCCTTGACCTGTTGGGAGCCGGGCACGACCATCGCGTTGACGGACGCGGCGATTTTGCGCCCGGCGACGACCTCGGCGGCGGCGCGCAGGTCGCCGATGCGCGAATTCGTGCACGAGCCGATGAACACGCGATCGACCGCGATCTCCTCGATCGGCTGGCCCGCCTCGAGCGCCATGTAGTCGAGCGCCCGTGCTGTCGCCTCGCGGTCGGCCGGCGAGTCGAACTCCTCGGGGGCGGGAACGCGCTCGGTGACCGCCCTGACCATCCCCGGGTTGGTGCCCCACGTGACCTGCGGGGAGATCGCCGAGGCGTCGATCACGATCTCGCTGTCGAAGAAGGCGCCGTCGTCGCTGCGCAGCTCGCGCCAGCGCTCGATCGCCTGCTCCAGCTCTGCGCCGTGCGGCGCGCCGGGCAGCTCGCGCTCGGCGAACCAGGCGAAGGTGGTCTCATCCGGCGCGATCATGCCGGCGCGCCCGCCGCCCTCGATCGTCATGTTGCAGACGGTCATGCGGCCTTCCATCGAGAGCGCCTCGATCGCCGGCCCCGCGTACTCGACGACGTGGCCGGTCATGCCGCCGACACCGAGCTTGCCCAGCGTGCCGAGGATCAGGTCCTTGGCGGTGACGCCGAAGCCGAGCGCTCCCTCGTAGCGAATGCGCATCGAGCGCGGGCGCTGCTGGACCATGCACTGCGTCGCCAGTACGTGCTCGACCTCACTGGTGCCGATCCCGAAGGCCAGCGCGCCGAAAGCGCCGTGGGTGGAAGTATGCGAGTCGCCGCAGACGATCGTCATGCCCGGCTGGGTGACGCCCAGCTCCGGGCCGATCACGTGCACGATGCCTTGGCGCTCGGAGCCCAGCGAGTAGACGGGCACCCCAAACTCGGCGCAGTTGCGCTCGAGCGTTTCCACCTGCACGCGCGAGAGTTCGTCCTTGATGCGCGCGGCAACGGGTGTACCGTCGGTGGGTGTGTTGTGGTCGGCGGTCGCCAGTGTGCGGTCGGGCCGGCGCAGCTTGCGGCCCGCAAGCCTCAGACCGTCGAAAGCCTGCGGGCTCGTCACCTCGTGCACCAGGTGCAGGTCGATGTACAACAGTCCGTCGGCGACCTCGTGGGCCTCCCAGATCTTCTCGAACATCGTCTTGGGTGCGCTCATCTTGCCCTCTCTTCTGACACTCTCGCCAATACTCGCCAATCGATATACGAGCGTACGTTATCACATACGCCGCCTTCGGAAAACGCCCACCCGAAGCAGGCAAACAGCAGCTCAGCCGTAGTAGCGAGCGACGACCTGCAGCTGACTGAAAATGTCATGGCCGATTATGAGCAGTACGATCAGCGCGCCGACCGCCGGCCCCCAGCGACGCCCGGCGCCGCGGGCCGCAAGCGCGAGTATCGCGGCCCACAGAACGACCAACGGCAGCAGGTAGCGCGCATCGGTGAATTCCGCCGCGGTCGCAGGGAAGGACAGATATCCGGAGGCTCCGACCAGCGTCAAAAGGCCCAGGCTCATCAGCGCATAGGTCAGGAGCTCGGGAATACGCACGCGCAGGGCCGCGCGGCCCAACACGAGCGCGCGAGCGCACGACGCGACGATCGCCAAGAACGGGATCAGCGCGAAGTCGTAGACCCAGTTGGGAAAAGCGGTATCGCCCCAGCCGTACAGACCGATCACGTTGCGAAACCAAATTTGGCGCGTGGTGAAGACGCCGTCGAAATCGTTGTGCATCCACGGCAGCCGCGGTAGATAGAACTGCCAGATGTAGCTGAGCGCGCCGGAGATCGAGTGACTGGCCGCGGTCAAAGCCGTGGCGCCGCCTGAGACGAGACCGAAAGTGTGATGTTTGGAGAGAATGTTCACCATGCCGTAGATCACTCCCGGGCTGAGCGCGATCGCAAGCGCGGGCGCGAGCATGCGGTAGTAGGCGCTCGGCCCTGACCTCTTTGCCTCGCGCCGCGTGAGCAGGATCAGCCCGATCGCCACGCCGGGGGCCATACCGGCGAAGTTCAGCTTGGTCAGAAGACCGGCGGCGACGAGGGTCCCGAGCACGATCGCCGAGCGCCACGTCAGCCCGTGGCGAAAGGCGCGGGCAAGGCAGTAGAAGATGCTCGCCGAGATCGCGATCAGAAGCGCGTCCGGGTTGACCGTGCTCGAGGAGAAAGCGAGCAGCGGGCCGAGCGCGACGGCGAGCCCACCGACCGTCCATGCCCACTTGACCCGCGGCAGCGCCTCGCGCAGAAACAGAAACACAAACAGCGCCGTCACCCCCGCGAGCACGGCGCTGAGCAATCTGATCAGCTCCAGCTGGTCGAGGATCGAGCCGCTCGAGCCGATCGCATAGGGGATCGTCGCGAGCGCGTAGTACAGGGGCGGCTCGGATGCCGCGACCCCGACGCTTCCCGGGCCGACCATGGAGAGCGGTTGCGCAAGATCGTGCTCGAGCTTTTCCTGCTGGGCCAGAAAGAAGATCGGACGGCCCGCCGGACGGAAGCGCACCTGGCCATGGTGAAGGTCTGCGAGGGCCACCTGCTCTGCTTGTGAATATTCCACTTCAGAGGAGGAGGGGAGTCGCCCGGTCTCAGCCAACAGTTGCACGTAGGCAAAATGGTCGGGCTCGTCGAGCGCCAGGAAGGGAGGTGTGATCAGCGACCAGCACACCGCGTTCAGCACCGCAAGCAACGCGCACACCCAAGCCGTCCGCGGAACCGTGGCAAGCACCCCACGCAACGCGGAGAGCCTTGCGCCGAGCCACGAATCGCCCGCCCTCGGCCCCACCGACGCTCGCTGCCACCAGCCTGCTCGGCGCGTCGCGCTCACCGGAGGTCCTCCACCAGTAGCCAAATCGCGGTCGCAACCGAGATCCCCATCAGCAACAACAGCAACAGCGCGACCCAGCTGCCGCTCGGCGCTCGACCAAAACCGATACGCGTTGCGATCCTCGACTCGAGGCCCCACCACGAGTTGTATCCAGGCTTCATGTATTCGACCGTGAACCTGCCGCTGAGCGGGACTCCCGTCGAGAGCCTCGCGGCAGCAGCCCGTGATGTCCTTTCTCCGCTCAGCGCGACCGCTTCCGCGGCAGGACCCAGCTCGAGGCAGATTGTCACATTCGAAACTGCATGCTGGAAAGGCTTCACCGGGACTGTGACTGCCCCACTCGTCCAACCGCTGCGGGTGACGCCGCTCGTCAAAGTCCGGGTGCCGGAGAGAACAGTGACACTGACCCGTGGACCGACCGCGGCCACAAGCGTGAGTCGAATCGCCGACGTGCCGGCTGGTAGCAGTTCGCGGCTTTGACAAGCCCGGGCGCCGCTCGTGCCTTCAGCGAGCAAGCTTGTGGCAGGCACGCCATTTGTCTGCGCGACAATCAACGGCGAACCGGAAAGCGTCAGGAGAAGCGCGGCGACCAACACGAGCAACCCGAGCACGATCGCACCCGTCACCCGCGTCAGCTTGAAAGCCGACCCAGGCCCCGCAGCGCCGAGCGGTCGCCTATGCGCTAGCGATCGCCTCCACATAACCGAATAGTACAGGTGTTTTGCACAGGAGCTTCGCTGCGTCAGAGCGCCCTCGGCAGTCGGGCCAGGACCCGTCAGCTGCGACGCAAGCCGGCGCTGACAACGGCCAGGAAGGAGGCCTGCGCGTCCGAGCGATTCTCGAAATGGTGAGGAATGTCGGCGTCGAAGGTGACGCAATCGCCCTCGTCGAGCTCGTAGCGTTGCCCGTCACAGACGAGCACGAGCGCGCCGCGCTCCACAAGCGCCGTCTCACGGCTGCCGGGCTCGTGCATCGGCGGGTCATCAGGCGCCCCCGTGGCGCCACCCCGTGCGAGCGTGTGGCGCGAGAGCTCCGAGCGCTGGCCGGGCTGCGCGGCGGTCATCACCTCGAAGCGGTGACCGCGCTTTGCGTTGCCACCGCCGCCGCGCTCGCCGGCGCGCACGACCGTGACCGACCCCCCCTCGTCCAGGCGCAGCAACTGCGAGAGGCGCAGCTCGAGCCCCGAGGCGATGCGCGCGGCAACCGTCAAGGTGGGGCTTGTCTCGCCCCGCTCGACCTGGGAGAGCATCGGCGCGCTCACCCCGCTGCGCTCGGCCAGGTCGCGTAGCGACAGCGAAGAGGCCTCGCGCAGCGCCTTCACGCGAGCGCCGATGACCGCCGAGTCAAACGCGTCCCAGTGCGCACCCTGTGCCGGGCGCTCGCCGTCTGGATCCCCCGCCGCAGTCGACATACGAGCGTATGTTCTCACAGACGCCCCCGTGCTCCGCGGCTACCCCTTCCGAGCCTCCCAGAAGATCTCGAACTGGTTGTCCCGCGGCCGCCCGACTTTGCCGCTGCCCCTGAAAGTGTTCGTCAACGCCATCCCAAGGCCCGCATAGATCTGCTTCAGTTCCTCCACGAGGTACAAGCGTGAGCTATAGGGGATCGGGTCGAGCTGCTCGAAGACCTCGCCGAACCAGATCGACGCGGCCGTGCCTTCCAGGCGGCTGTTCTTGGCGTTCCAGCGATGATCTGTCAGTTCAACCGACTCGGACCCCAGGATCCAGGTCTTCTCCGGCATGTGCTTTTCGGCGTGAAGGCGGTTGGGCGTCTGTGCCAGGTGACGGCCACCGTGGCGAAGCGCACGCGCGATCACCTCGAAAGCGCGCAGGTTCTCGGCCTCGGTCTCGAAGTAGCCGATGCCCCCATCGTTGAAGGTCGCGACAATGTCGAACTCCTCGTCGAAGTCGAGCTCGCGGAGATCGGCCTGGACGAACTCGACGTCCAAGGACAGCGCCGCCGCGGCCGCTCTGCCCACCTCGACATTCGCCGCCAGCAGCTCGACCCCCACGACCGAGAAGCCCCGGCGCGCGAGCTCCAGAGAATGACGCCCGGTGCCGCAGCCCATGTCGAGCACGCGCTCCTCGCCGGCCGGCCTGAGCATCCTCACGAATCGGTCGACTTCAGAGACCGTCTTGTCCGCCCATGGCAGCTTGTCCATCTCCGGCGGATACGCCGTTCGATACCAATCCTGCTGGATCTCAGACTCTGCCATGGCCAAATCTTATTCAAATGGCCAGATCAATGCCAACTATGCCGCCGGCTGGGGCAGCCCCACACCACGCTCTCCCTCCCGCGCCCGCATCACCCCGATCGACAGCGCACGCGTGTATGCACGTGCCGCCGCCTCGATGATGTCGGTGGAGACGCCCTGGCCGGCGCCGGTCTGGCCCTCGACCTCGACGACGACCGAGACCTCGCCCAACGCGTCCTGGCCCTCGGTGACG
>DATCEK010000044.1:0-54486 GCA_036510155.1 Solirubrobacteraceae bacterium
GCGCACGATGGTCTCAAACCATCCCGCCGACGCAGCCGAGATCGAGCGCAGACGCTCCACTGGAGCGGGGTTGCTGGCCGAAGGCACCAGTCGCGGAAACATGTTCTCCGGCGACGCCCCGCGTTGCACCGCGACGATGAGCGTGATCCGCGACCGCTCGCGCTCCAAGGCCGGCGACCTGTTCGCCTACTTCTCAGACCCCTACGGCTTCATGCGCACGATCGTGCTGTCGCTCAGCGACATCGCGGCTGAGCGCCGAGCAGCATTCCGTCAGCGTCGCAGTGGTGCCGCGCACGTCAATCGCAAAGGCGCCTATCCGTTGATCAGGGCAACGATCGCGGTGATCATGCGCGACCTTGTGACCGCACTGTTGATGGCCGACATCGTCGAGGGTGTGTCTGTCAGCTACGCCACTTTCGTCGGCTATGACGAGGTGGCCCACCATTCCGGGATTCGCGAGCCTGACGCGCTGGCGGTACTCGAGCGACACGACCGCCAGCTGGCTCGCCTGGAGCGCGCGACAGCCCAGTCGCCTCGTCCCTATCACCTCGTTGTGCTCTCCGACCACGGCCAAACACAGGGCGCCCCCTTCCGTCAGCGCTATGGCGAGACGCTCGAGGACGTCGTACGTGGGGCCTTGGCCCAAGGTGAGGTGTTCGCCCCGGCAGCGGTCGACGAGGCCTGGGGCGACGTCGGCGCCGTGTTGGCCGACGCGCGTCAGGAGCCGAGCGTCGGCGGGCGCATGCTCGCGCGGGCTACACGCAGTCGGTCTGTGGACGGGACGGTCGCCTTGGGACCAAACCGGGAGGCGCTGGCCGATCGCAAGGCGACCAGGCCCGCGGGCGGCCAACAGTCAGCCAGCCAGGCAACGGAGACAGGTGGCGCAAACGGGAAGGGCGCCAAGGAGGCGATCGTGATGGCCTCGGGCGGCCTCGGCCTCATCTATCTGCCTTCGAAGCCAGAGCGGCTGACAGCCGAGCAGATCGGCGAGACGCACCCGCGTCTGCTTGCGACCTTGGCGGCTCACCCAGGAATCGGCTACGTGATGGTGCGCTCCCAAGAGCACGGCGCGCTCGTGATCGGAGGCGCCGGACAGCGGCGGCTGAGCGACGATGCGATTGACGGCGACGATCCGCTTGCCGACTTCGACGCGACGGCAGCCGATCATCTACGTCGTCACGACAGCTTTCCCCACTGCCCAGACATCCTCGTCAACTGCATGTACGACCCAGTAGCAGAAGAGGTCGCACCTTTCGAGGAGTTCATGGGCTCCCACGGCGGCCTGGGCGGTCCGCAGACCAAGCCGTTTGCGGTCGTGCCGGCGGAGTGGAGCGAACCGGGGTCGCCAATCGTAGGCGTTGAAGCGATGCACGAGGCCTTGCGGGACTGGGTGACGCAAGCGCAGCGGCAAGCGGAGGGAAAGACCATACCCGCTTGATCTCGCAGCCCGAATCGCGAGATCAACCTCGGCGCAGGACCCAGCGGATCGAACTCGAGTACCGCCAACGGGATTCGAACCCGTGTTACCGCCGTGAGAGGGCGGCGTCCTAGTCCCCTAGACGATGGCGGCTTGTCTAGTCGTCGTCGAGGCTAGCAAAGCGCAGGGCAGAACGGGAGTCGCGCCATCCAAGCAACGACACCCGTCCGCAGCAGCCGAGCACCACATCTGGCGAGCCCCGTCCGGGCCCGGTGCGATATCGTCGCCTGCCCCGACACGCGGATGTGGCGGAATTGGTAGACGCGCGGCGTTCAGGTCGCCGTGTCCGTAAGGACGTGGAGGTTCGAGTCCTCTCATCCGCACTTTGGCATCGAACCTGACGGCGCAGCGCGGTTCCGACCGGTGTCCGGCTCGGTGCTGTTGTGTCGAGGCTTGATCTTTCGCTCGACGGCATCTCGGTTATGCATCGCTGCTCCCTCGTCTTTTGGGCTCTACGTGTATGCTGGCGCCCAACGAGAGATGCCCGATAGATGGAAGTGAGCCAATGATCAGGCAGGTAGTCGACCGCGACGAAATGGGGCGCTACGTCGAAGCGCTGCGCGACCAGCTCGATGCGCCGCGGCTCGCGGACAAGGCCGCACAGGCCGCCGACACGCTGGAAGGCGCCGGTAACCCGGTCGAGAAGCTGCGCGCGGCCCTCCCCCCGGTAACCCCTGGGCTCGCCTCATCGGGCGCGGACGCCGCTGACGTCGCTCCCTTCATTTCGCGCGACCCGATGCAGAGCCTCTTGCAGAGCACGCTCGAGGACAAGCTACGCGAACGTGGCGTGCCCGGCGAGGCGCCCAAGCACCGAGGCTTTTGGGCCTGGCTGGTCCACCTGATCGAGTCGATTCTGCATCCGGTGCGCTTCGGGCCCGACGACCCCGACTGGGTGATCGACGTCGCCGCGGCCGTGCTCGAACGCATGGCCAAGGGCAATCACCCCTTCAATCCCTTGCCGGCCGAATACGAGATCGCCGACAACGCTCGGGTTGTGATCGTCGGCGACTGGGGTACCGGACTACCGCGTGCGCAGGAGGTCTCGAAGTTCATGGCCGAAGAGGTCTCCGCGGCGCTTGCGGAAGGCCGTGAGGCCCACGTCATCCATCTCGGCGATATCTACTACTCGGGCCTGAAGGGCGAGGTACGCCGACACGTGCTGGCACCCGGGATGTGGCCTGTCAGCGACGAGCAGGCCACTGCCGGCGTGACTTCGTGGTCGCTCAACGGCAACCACGATATGTACAGCGGCGGCTTCGGCTACTTCGAGACGCTGCTTGCCGACGAGCGCTTTGCCAAGCAGCGCTTGCCCGACGGCAACGCCACGAGCTTCTTCAGGCTGCGCTCCTCCTCCTGGGATTTCGTGGCGCTCGACACCTCCTGGGACACGGACGTCCTCTCCCCTGGCTTCGTCGGCGTGCTGCAGGATCCGCAGGCTGAGTTTGCCAAGCGTGTCGCCGATGAATCGACGCGCAAGCTGATGCTGCTCAGCCACCACCAGCTGCTGTCGGTCTATGACAAGGAGGATCTCGGCCCAACCCTCGAAGAAAAGCTCGCCCCCGTCCTCGATGGCGGCCGCGTTACCGCCTGGCTGTGGGGCCACGAGCACCGTTGCATGGGCTTTCAGGAGGCCAAGCAGATCAAGTTTCCCCGCTGTATCGGCCATGGTGGCGTGCCCGTCCTGATGGAGCACGAACCCAACGAAATAATCCCTGCCCCTGGGGCATGGGAGGAACGCGAATTCTCCGAGTACCGTGGCGAATATTGGGGAAGAATGGGATTCGCGGTCCTCGACATGGCCGGGCCGCAAATCACGGTGCGCTACCGCAACGAACTCGGTTCAACCTCGCGCGAAGAGACGATCAAGTGACCCGGTCCTGTGGCGGCGCAAGCCACTCCTGGCTTTGACCCAGGCCGACGACGCTCTCCGTTCCTTCCGGGACGATGCTCGGCGGCTCCTTGAATGACAGGAACCACGAGTCGATGTGATCGTCGAGAATGCCTTCGGTCGAGGGGAAATAGCCACTGAACAGCGGACGTGATGAGATCCTCAGCCGCTTGAGCTTCTGCACACGTGGATGCTCACCGACCTCCAGGCGCGCGGAGCGCGTCAAGGGAAGGTTGAAGCCGGCGCGGCCACGGAAGGAGATGTTCGACTTCATCAGCATGCCGCGGAAGGCACAGTAGTTGGAGGTGGCCATTGACAGCGGCAACCCCTCGAAGTGGGGACGGTCCACCTCGATGCGCACGCACAGCTGGCCGTCGAGGTCGTATTGGCTCCAGACCTTGCTTGGGGCGATCAGGAAATCGAGGTTTGCCTGGTGCTTTGGCATACCCCAGATGCCCTTGCCGCCCTTGACCGAGACTTCGCTCGAGACAGGCAGGTCAATCACGTACTGACCGGTGCCGTAAAGCCGTTGTGCAAGCGGTAGCGCAGGCGTCAAGGCAGAAGCCGGGCGCTCGCCGTGGGTGCATGCGATCGCGATCGAAAACTCGATGTAGCGTCCGATGTTGGTGGAGCGGTAGTCGACCACTGAGATCAACAGGAGCGCACGCGTCCCCCATAGGCGCAGTGGATGGACCTCCTCGCCCGGCAGTAGGTCCGCCGCCGCGCGCGCATCGATTGTGAACGCCGCCATCAAAGCCGGGCTTTCGTGCGAGGCGACCGGCAGCGTAAAGGGGATCCCGTCCACGAGCGCGTACCGGCCGGACTCGCTCCGCAGGCGCCCGGCGGACCCGCCGCGCAGAGCATCCACGATGCTCACGCTGCCACCTCCAACTCGGCGAGGATCGTCGGGAACACGTCGCGCGCTGCTTGCTCGCCCATGAACATGTCGAGGTGCCCGTAACCGTCGATGATATGCAGCGCGGTGCGCTCCGGGGCGTAGCTCGCGTACCATGCGTGAGAGAGACGTTGGCTCTCAGCCGTGAAGCAGCGGTTGACGGCACCGGCGATGAACGCTATGCGGGCGTCTGTCTTTGGCGCCTGCGCGGTGAAGTCGTGTGGCAGCTCCGGGTGGTCGTCGACGGCCAGCAGCCGGCGTGCCCGTACGCAGCGCAGAATTTGGGAGAAGAAGGTGAGCGGCACCGCCGCGAACTCTCCCTCGAGCCATTCGTGTGTGGCTTTATTGAGGTTCTCGTGGCGCCACAGCGTTGGCTTGGCCGCGCCGTAGGTGTAGCTCGACCACTTGCACACGCTGTTGTCGCACTCGTGGTGGTCGAGCTTGATCCAAGCGTCGACGAGCTTCGGCACGATCCACGGCGCACCAACCCTCCCCCACTGTGGGTCCAGGTAGCCGAGCACCTTGGCGGTCGCGGGGATCATGCTGCGCAGCTTCAGGCCGGCAAGCCAGGGCACGACCGGGTGGATCGAGACGGCGTTGGAGACGATCGTGCGCACCTGCGGAATCAGCCCTGCGAGCGCGCTCATCATGAAGCTGGTGGAGCCCTGGCAGTGGATCACGGCCTTGATCTCATCGGCGCCCGTCTGCGTACAAACGGTTTTCACAGCCTGGGGGTGGTCGTAGAGGGCTGCCTGGTCGAGCGTCCAGTGATTGTGGGGGATTTCGATCGAGGCGCGCCAGTTCTCGAGCCAAACGTCCCAGCCCTCGTCGACAAGCAGCTCGACGAGGTTGCGCCCGCTCGGAGCGCGAAAGATGTTGGCGCGCACACCCGCGCCGTGCACTAGCAGTACCGGCCCCTTCGCCGGCGGTTGCCTGCCACGAACGTTGATCACGTTGCACCTGAGCCCGTCGCCCGCGGTGAACTCGACCGCTCGTTCGATGTGCTCGCTCATCGAACGAGCTCAGGCGTGTCTCGAATGTCGTTGTGAGCATCGCTCACGTTCTGCCACCCGGCCCGTAGACGCTCCACAGCTCGCCGGCGAATAGCTCGCCGAAGCGCGCGACCGCGTCCACGCGATGTGCCGGGTCGGTGCGGAACGTCGTCAGCTGGCGCGCGAAGTCCAGCGGATGGATGTGCAGGATGCCGCTCGCGAGAACTTGCGCGTCTTGGTCTTGCTCGGGCGCAAGGTGACCCTCGAGCACGCGAGTGAAGAGCGTCGTGGTCTCAGACCAGACATCGAAGCCGTGGTCGTGGCGGACCTCCTTGAAGCCCGTCATCGTCAAAGGGTGTTGCTCGCCGTCGGCAAATTGCAGGCGATAGAGCATGCGCTTCAGACCTGGCCCATCTTCCACGAACAGGTTGAAGAGGCCCTCCCCGACGGGCAGTTTGCCGCCGAAGGCATCGGAGTCGATCCAGCCCTCGGCCTTCGCGGTATGGCGGGGGTCGGCGATGAAGCGGTCGATGTCCTCCGTTTCGATCGTGAGGTGAAACATGAAGGCGGTGCCCGCCTCCTTTCCGGCGCGATAGCCGCGGTCGAAATCGGACTCGTCGAAGCTGACGTAGCCCTTCATCTCCTCTGTGAAGGCAAGCGAGGTCATCTCGAGCTGCCCCCCTTTCCATCTTCGATGATCGCATCGGCGAAGCGGTCGGCGAGCGCTGCGATCGTCAACGACGGGTTGGCGCCAACGGGCCCAGGCATGACCGAGCCGTCGGCGACGTGTAGGCCGGGTTGCCCGAAAACGCGACCGAACTCATCGACCACACCCTGCTCTGCCGAGTGGCCCATGCGACAGCCGCCGAGCGAATGAACCGTGATCACACGGTTTGCGTGCCAGATCGGGTTGTCAAGGAAGTCGGCGCCGAGCTTCTCCGCCACTTCGCGTGAGAGCTCCCGGACACGATCGAAATAGGGGGCCGACGGGCCGTCCTTGGACCAGTTCTCGAGCTCGAGGAGACCGTCTCGCAGCAACATCCTCCCTCCGGGAATGTCACGACCCATGCCGAGCAGCGGCAACAGTCCTGCGGACAAGTCGCAGTCGCCGAGCAGCGCCGAGGCCAGATCGCCGACCTCGCTGTGGCGCCGACCGTGGATCAGCGACCACACATAGTGGGCAATCTTTGGCAGAGCTTTGGCGATCGCCTCGGGCTCTTGCAACATCTCGAGCATCCAACCACCGAACTGGGGAAAACCGGCGTCCTCCAGGTAGAAGCCGCGGCCGTCGCCCCCATCCAGCTTGTCGGGAATGCGGATCGCACTGGTGATGACGGGGCCGAGGCCGGGTTCGATTTCGCGCGCAACCCGTCGTCCGTCGGCGTTCTCAGATGTCGCACGCACGGCGAAGGTGAGCAGGTCTCCGTTACCGGAGAAGCCGAGGCCCAACTGGTCTGAGAGCCCCGGCAGGGCGGCGCGATTGCGCAACATCAGCCAATTTGTTCCGAGCGTGCCGGCGGAGAGGATCAGGTGCTTGCAACTCAACGTCTGCAAGTCAGGCGCTGCGGCGTCGGTCGCTTCGCCGACGGACTTCGGTTCGTGGTCGATGTAGTGAACCGCATAGCCACCTCCATCGACGGGCTCGAACGAGCGCACCTCACACAGCGTGCGCAACTCGGCTTTGGCTTTCTTCGCGTCGGTCAGATAGTTGTAGTCGAGTGTGTTCTTGGCGCCGTAGTTGCAGCCGATGTCGCACTCCCCGCACAGTTGGCAGGTGGTGCGTGTGCGGTTGTGCAAGTTGGGTTCGGATTCACGGATCGGCTCCCCAGGTACGGCCGGTGCACCATCATTCGCGAAGGTGACTGCCAAGGGCGCAAGTAACCAGTCGAGACCCAGACCCTCAGCTGCCTCGCGGTAGGCGCGGACCTTGGGCGTTTCGTCATAGGGCGATTGCTCCAGCGGAAACCGCTGTACGCCGATGCGCCGTTCGACCTCGTCGTAGTGGGAGTCGAGGTCCGCACGCGTCACCGGCCAGTCTTCGTAGCCGCCGTTGGCCAGGTCTTCTTTGACGAACCAGCGCTCGTCCTTGCGCAGGAAGACGTTGGCGTAGATCAGCGAGCCGCCGCCGAGACCGCTCGCGCAGAGCGCGTCGATGCCGTCGAAGGACCAGAAGTCGAACATGCCGTACAAGCCTTCGCTCGGGTCCCAGAAGTTGCGCTTCATCGCCAGCGGGCTACGCGGAAAGCTGAGCGGCGGATAGGCCTTGCCTCGCTCTAGCACGCATACGCTCCAGCCCGCCTCGGCCAGGCGTGCGGCTGTCACCGAGCCGCCAAACCCAGAGCCGACGACTATCGCGTCGAAATGGTCGAGAGCACCGCCCGCGGATCGGACCATGTCGGAATAGTACGCGTTAATGGACTCCGTCTGTTTCCCCCTCGCCCGCCGCCCGCTGGACTGGCTACTCTTCTGCTCGTGACCAAGATGAGATTCATCACTTTGACCTGCGCCGTGGCGATGGCGGCCGGCATGGGCAGCCCACAGGCCAGCCTCGCGGCGAGGACCACGAGCGCCGCCACGCGGGCAGGCGCACCCAGCGCGAGGACAGCCACCACACCAAGCCAGGCCACGCCTGGCGCGAGCACGAATACACCGTCCACTTCGACCGGTACGTCCTCCACGCCCTCGAGCGCCCCGCCGGCCGCGACGCCGCCCAAACCTGCCCCGCGCACGCGCCTGACCGGCCTGCCCTCAGGAGCGATCGCGGATGGGACTGCACAACTGGTGGTGCGCTTGTCGGCGCCCCCCGCGCCGAACTCACCGGCGCCGCTGCTCAGCCCCAGCGTCGCCGGCGCCTGGAAGTCGGTTGGCGACTCTGAGGTCTTCACACCGAAGTCGACGCTCGAGCCCTGCAGCAGCTATACGCTGACTGTGTGGGCAGGCACGGACGCGCTCGGTCACCCGCCGCTCGGCACGGCTCACAGGCAGACGCTGCGCGTCGCCTGCCCGTCGCTGCGCGGGCTCCAGCAGGCGCTTGCCCGCTTGCGCTATCTGCCCTACACCATCGACGCAGCTCACGGGCGTAACAGCGGCGCCCGGGCCGAGAGTCGGGGCAGTGCGGCGCGCTATGCGTTCGACCCGCCGGCGGCGAAACTCCTCTCAAACGAGTCCGGCGCGCCCGGGCTTGCTTATGGCTCGCTCGACACGACCACTCGCGGCGCGCTAATCGTCTACCAGGCAGGTCACGGCTTGCCGGCCACCGGCACTCCCGACGGCTCTACTTGGGCTTCGCTGCTTGCCGCCGAGACGCTCGGTCACGTCGATCCGACTCCGTACACGTTCGTGACCGTCAGCGAGTCGATCCCCGAGACGCTCGAGGTCCATCGTGGCGGGCACGTCGTCATCTCGACGCCGGCCAACACGGGCGTGGCGGGAGCAGAAACCGAACGTGGCACCTTCCCCATCTATGCCCGATACGTGTCGACCACGATGACGGGCACCAATCCGGACGGCAGCAAATACAGCGATCCGGGCGTACCGTGGGTCAACTACTTCAACGGCGGCGACGCGGTACACGGGTTCCCGCGTGCCTCATACGGCTCCCCGCAGTCAAATGGCTGTGTCGAGCTGCCGGTCGGAACAGCGGGTCAGGTCTACCCGCTGCTCTCAATCGGAGATCTGGTCGTCGTCAGCTAAACCCGTGCGCAGACAAGCGCGGCCAAGCGATGACATTCATGCGTCGAGCTTGACGCGCCCCTCGAGCGTTCCCTCTCGCAAATGTGCGCGCAGCACCTTCTTGTCGAACTTGCCGACGCTCGTCTTCGGTACCTCCGCGACGAAGGCGAACTCGTCGGGCAGCCACCACTTGGCCACGCGCCCGCGCAGGTGTTCGCGCAGGTCCTCGGCGCTCAAGCTGGCGCCTGCGCGCACGACCACGCAGCACAGGGGACGCTCGGCCCACTTCTCGTCGGGCTTGGCGATCACGGCTGCCTCGACCACGTCGGGGTGGGCCATGACCTCGTTCTCGAGCTCCACCGAGGAGATCCACTCGCCGCCGGACTTGATCACGTCCTTGGAGCGATCGGTTATCTGGATGAAGGCATGCTCGTCGATCGAGGCAATGTCGCCCGTGCACAGCCAGCCGTCGTTGAAGCGGTCGGCGCCTGTCTCGTCGCTGAAGTAGCGCGCGGCGATCCAGGGTCCGCGCACCTCGAGCTCCCCGGTGGACTCGCCGTCCCAGGGCACCTCCGCGCCATCGTCGCCCACCAGCCTTGCTTGCACCCAGGGCAGCGGCTTGCCCTGCTTGGCGCGCATATCCCAGTAGGACTCGTCGTGACCGGCGGACTCATCCGGGCGCGAATAGGAGGCGACAGGGCTCGTCTCGGTCATACCCCACGCCTGAAAGACGTTGACGCCGTGACGCTCCTCGTAGTCGCGCATCATCTGGCGTGGCACCGCCGAGCCACCACAGGCGGCATTCTCGAGCGATGAGATGTCGACATCGTTGGCGTCGGCATAGCGCAACAGATCGGCATAAATCGTCGGCACGCAGCCCATGATCGTCGGACGCTCAGCCTCGATCAGCTTCGCCAACGGCTCTGCTTGCAGAAAGCGGTCGGGCATGATCAAGTCGGCGCCTGCCAATGCCGCGGCGTGCGGAATACCCCAGGCGTTGACGTGAAACATCGGCACCACCAATAGCGCGCGATCGCGCTGAGAGAGCCCGAGCGCGTCCTTCATCAGCGAGGCCGTGGAGTGCAGAGATATCGAGCGGTGCGAGTAGAGCACGCCCTTCGGGTTGCCGGTGGTGCCGCTCGTGTAACAGAGCGCGGCGGCCTGGCGCTCGTCTAGATCGGGGTAGTCATAAGCGCCTGGACCCGCGTCATCCAGCAACTCCTCGTAGCGCAGCGCGTTCGGCAGAGAGCCGGCGTCGCCATCGCCCATCACCACGTAATGGCGTACGTGCTCGAAAGTGGGTGCCAACTCTGCCAGGATCGGCACAACCGAATCGTCCACGAAGATCACACCGTCTTGCGCGTGGTTGACGATGTAGGTCAGCTGCTCGGCGAACAGGCGAATGTTGAGCGTGTGAAGGACTGCGCCGATACAGGGCACGGCCATGTACAGCTCGAGGTGGCGTTGGTTGTTCCAGGCAAACGTTCCGACACGCTCACCCTGCCTCACACCCAGACGATCGAGCACGCGCGCCAGGCGGTCGACGCGCTCGGCCACCTGGCCGTAGCTTGCGCGCGTGGGGCCTGCGTCGGTGAGGGTGACTACCTCAGCGCCCGGGTGGACAGAGCGCATGCGGTGCAGCGGATGGTGCAGCGTCAGCTGGAAGTCGTCCTGCATCAACCCTTCGAGCATCTCCCCTACTCCCTCGTTGTCGCTTCTCTGCGCGGTAGGACATCACTGTAGATCGCACGCGTGCGCTGCGCCACATCGCTCCAGTCGAAGCTGAGCACGTGCTCTGAGGCCTCGGTGACGAGTCGATCGCGCAGCTCGAGGTCGACCAGCAGGCGCTCGATCATCACCCCGAGGTGCTCAGGATCCCCGCCGTTGAAGCGCAGACCAACTCGCTCCCCCGCGGGCACCACCTCGCGCAGGCCGCCGGTGTCCGCAACGATGCAAGGGCACCCGGAGGCCATAGCCTCGAGTGCCACGAGCCCGAACGGCTCATACAGCGAGGGCACCACACACAGATCGGCGATGCGATAGAGCGAGTGCAGCGCGTCGTCGCCGATCCAGCCGAGGAACACTCCGTGCTCTGAGAGGCCGAGGCGCTCGGCCTGCGCCTTCAGTTCGCCCTCGTGGGTACCACTGCCGGCCACCAGGAAGCGCACGCCCGCGACTTTCTCGATCACGCCCGGGAGCGCATCGAGCGCGAGCTGAAAGCCCTTCTCGTAGACAAGCCTGCCTACCAGCAGGACGAGCTTTTGCTCAGGCTGGGCGAACTGCAGACGCAACGAAGTCAAATCGTCGACGGGACGCAGGTCGCGCGGGTCGATGCCGTTTGGGATCACGGTGATGCGGCGCTCGTCGATGTCGTAGATGTCGGCTACGTGCCCGCGCATGTAGTGCGAGCAGGTGATGACCGAATCGGCGCGGTGCGCCATCCAGCGCTCGATCGCGTGGATATCCGACTGTGGCGATTTGTCCACCCAGCCCTGGTGGCGGCCGTGCTCGGTGGCGTGGATCGTCGTCACATAGGGAATGCTCAGGCGGTCGGATAGCGCGACGCAGGCGTTGGCGACAAGCCAGTCGTGGCCGTGCACGAGGTCGTATGCGTGATCCTCGGCCAGGACGCCGCCGGCCGCGAGCATGTCCTCGTTCATCTGCTGCACCCAGCCGAGAAAGCGATCGAGCTCGAGCGGGAAGCGGGGCTCGCTGACCCGGTGGACGGTGACCCCACCCTGCTGTTCGCATGCCGGGGACTCGTCGCGTCCGCGCGTGAGCACGTCGACGGCGATGCCCTGGTAGACAAGCTCCTCAGCCAGCTTGCGCACATGACGGGCTAGGCCGCCCTCGATCACCGGGGGATACTCCCAGGAAAGGATCAGGACGCGGTCGGCCACTGCCTAGACCCTATCTCGCCGGGCGTTTGCGGACCGTCACGGCATTTCCTGGGGCAAGGACACCGACGTGCTCGGGCAATTCTCAATTCTCAATTCCCGCCTCGCCCAGACGCCCGCGCATCACCTCGACAGCGGCCGGGTTGGAGTCGATCAGCACGTAGCGACGGCCCAGCTTGGCCGCGACAGCCCCGAGCGTGCCCGAGCCGGCGAAGAAATCAAGGCACCAGTCGCCCGGTCGGCTGGAGGCAAGCACCATACGCCGCACGACGCCTTCGGGCTTCTGCGTCGGATACCCAGTCTTCTCGGCGCCGTTTGTGGGCACGATCGTGTGCCACCAGACGTCTGTTGGCAGCTTGCCGCGCGCGGCCTTCTCCGGCGTGACCAGGCCTGGCGCCATGTATGGCTCGCGGTCGACCTCCTCGGCGTCGAAGTAGTAGGCGTCCGGGTCGCGCGTATACACAAGGATCGTGTCGTGCTTGGCCGGCCAGCGCCGGCGCGAGCGCGCGCCGTAGTCGTAGGCCCAGACCAACTCGTTGAGGAAGCACTCGCGGCCGAAGATCTCGTCGAGCAACAACTTGCAGTAGTGGGCCTCGCGATAGTCGATGTGGAAGTAGAGGGCGCCCTCGCGCTCGAGCAAGCGGTGCGCTTGCTCCAGGCGCGGAGCCAGGAACGCCAGGTAGTCCTCGAAGCTGTCGCGATATGAGCTCTCTGAGAGCAGGCGCGTGGCATAGCGCCGTCCCTGAAATCCGACCCTGTCTCCCCCTTCCTCTGCGACGGTTTGCAAGGTCTTGCGCGTCTGGGCCTGCCCGGTGTTGAACGGCGGATCGATATAGATCAGCTGGAATGAGCCATCGGCAAAGCGCGGCAAGAGCTCGAGACAGTCGCCGAGCAGAATCTGATCCGCTGAGGGTCTCTGCGGCAAGCTCACGAAACGCCCGCGGGGACAAGAAACATCGTCACGAGCCGCGCCGCGCCGCCGTCGCCGGGCGCGAGGTCGGCGCCGGGGCGCGAGATCGTCAACGTATGGCGTCCTGCGTCCAGCAGCATAGGTAGTGGGGTGAGGACGTTGATCACGAGCGAGTTGCCATCGAGCTGGCCGCCGAGCCTACCGAGCTTGCGGCCATCGACGCGAACGGTCAACGCACGCATGACGTCGCCCTTCAGCCACAGTTCCCAAACACCGCCGTGGGGCACAGAGAACGGGGCGCTCAGCGTTCCCGCTCGCCCCATGACGATGCCCTTGCGCGAGAGCGTCCAGCCGGGCGGACGGTGGACGTGCGCAAGCGGCACCTCTAGGAGCCCAACACGCGCTCTGTTGGACTGCCTTCCTGACAGAGCCCCACCTGAGACGCGTCCCCAAACCTGGTAGTAGACGCCCTGGCGCAACAGCCTGTAGGCAGCGGGCGGGCGAGCGGCTGAGGGGTCGCGGCGTGTCACGATCAGCGGGTATGAAGCCAGTGTCGTGGGAGCGATCTTCTCGAGCTCGACTGGGTCCCCATAGCCATCTGCGGCCGAGGCGAGCGCGGGCGGCGAATAGACGAAGTCGGGGCCACTGACGTCCATGTCACGCAACACATAAAGGGAGTATTCGTCGAAATCGGTGAA
This sequence comes from Solirubrobacteraceae bacterium, assembly GCA_036510155.1. Taxonomy (GTDB): domain Bacteria; phylum Actinomycetota; class Thermoleophilia; order Solirubrobacterales; family Solirubrobacteraceae; genus Palsa-744. Next base: position 13,430 of record DATCEK010000044.1, read on the forward strand.
AAGCGTCGGCCCACGCCCGGCAAAGCGCTTGTCGATGGAGGCAAGCTCTTCATAGCGTGCCGTCGGCGCGAGATTCGAGCTGTGGTAGAGCAAAGCGTCCGAAGCGAACACCCCGCCAACCACCAAAAAAGCCACGAGCGCCCAAACAACGCGCATGCGCGAGTCGCGCAAAGCCACGACCCCGGCCCAGGCCATCAGCATCACCGCCGGCGAGGTGAGCATCAGGGTCTTCGCGTTTGCCCAGGCGCTCGCAAGCCCAGCGAGCGCGAGCCACACGATCACCAAGCCAGCAAACCAAGCGGCCAGCGCATAGCGACGGGCACGAACGACATTCCCCAATCCCAGCACCGCAAGGACGCTCACAAGCGCGATCAGCACGACCGTGAGCGTGAGCGCGCCGCCTGTTGGCAACAGCTTGTAGCTGCCGCCCAGCCACACACCGAAAAGCTGAGACGGCCGCAGCGGCGAGTGCAAATTGCCGGCGTTGGAAGTCGAGGCGATCGCCTGCGCGACTTTCAGCGAGCCGGATATCCGAACCCAGGTGGGCCACGCGGCCAGGAGCAACACCAGCAAGCCGAGCGCGAACGACGCGAGCAAGCCACGAACACCGTGGACCGAGGTTTCATCGAGATCGGGCTTGGGCGGACTCGCCTGACCGAGACTGAGCGCCCGGCCGTGTAGCTCAGCGAGAGCCGCCCCCCCGAGTATCAGCGAGGCGGCAAGCGCCCAAGCACCGAGCGCGACGCCGAGCGCCGCCACGCCCGCGCCAACCACAAGCGCGAATGGGATCGTCGCACGAGCGCCATTCCACAGCCAGCTCCGGTGATCCACGACCAGTACGCCCATGCACAAGATCAACGGGAGCGCCGCGATCTCCTTGACCGAGCCGATCAGCTCGTATGCGTAAACGAGCGCCGGCAGCGTGGCTGTGAGCGTCGCAAGCGCTGCCCAGCCACCGTGCAATCCCACGCGCCGGACCAGCAACCAGGCCGGCCCGGCGGCAGTCGCCAACATGAATGCGACGAACGGCTGAAACGTCCAGATCAGGGGCAGCCCAAGCAGGACTGAGCTGCCGCCAAACAGCGTGTCTGCGCCAGAGGGATAGCTCGACCCGTAGTAGTTGTGCACGAACAGGCCGTAGGAGTTGTGCAGGTCAAGGTGCGAGTAGTCCTGTCCGTGGCGAATCAGGAAGTCCGCACCGAGCATGTGCACCGCGGAATCGGCGAGCGCCATATAGGAGGAGAAAGTCGGCCGTCCCGCCAGCAGCACAGGCGCGAGCGCAAGGACATAGGTGAGCGGACACACGAGCAGCTGCCAGATGGACGCGCGCCTTGCGCCCGCAAGCTTGCGCAGCCGCTGCCCTCCAACCAGCAGCCCCGCAAGCGCCAGCGCCACAAGCAGGTATGGAGTCGCCGGCGCAAGCGCGGGGACGTAGGTGCTGAGCTGCGAGAGCACGATCAGCGCGGCGGCGCCAACCGCCGGAAACAGCATCGCCGGCAGCAGCCCACCGCAGACCCGGTCGACCAGTAGCGCCCCGCCGAAGCACAGCAGCGCGAGCACAACCGGGTAGACCAGCGTCGTGAGCACGAACATCGGCGGCGGCCGATGCTACAGACGCGACTCGCGGGGCGGCGAGCTTGTCGCCCCGCGAGTCAAGCGTCAGTCGATCGTGACCGTCTCCAGCTTCGAGCCATGCTTGCCGGAAAGCACGAGGGTGTAGCGACCGGCAGGCACGTTGCGCTCGGCCTTCAGCGACACCGTCGAGGCGTTCGTCGTGCGGCCGACAGTGGCGCTTGCGTACGTCACACCGTGGCGCTCGACCCTGGCAGTGGCCGCTGCCCCCGAAGGGACGGTGACGCTGACAAAGCAGGCCTCCTTGTAGCTGCCGTTGCGTCGACGTGGATGACAGACATAGGTCGCGGTCAATCCGCGCGGCCCTCGCTCGCCCTTCGGGCCCTGAGGCCCGGTGGCGCCCTGAGGCCCGGTGGCGCCCTGAGGTCCGGTGGCGCCTTGAACTCCGCTCGTGCCGGTCTTGCCGGCTTCGCCGGCGGGTCCCTGGGAGCCTGTGGCGCCAGCCTGACCACCAGCGCCTGTTTCGCCTTTGGCGCCTTGCGCGCCGCTCGCGCCTTGGGATCCTTCGGCCCCCGTCGCGCCCTGCGGCCCTTGCGGCAGCGTGCCGCCGGTACCGCTGAGCGTCAGCACAGTCGCCCCGGCGCCCATATTGCCCAGGATCCGCAGCGTCCCGGTTTGCGCCCCTTCGTTTTGTGGCGCGAAGCGGACAGTCACCTGACAGCTTTCTTCATAGGCGACCATGCCGAAACAGGTCGACGAGCCGATCAGGAAATCTTCGGGCGCGTCGGTGGACAGCGGCGAGGACGAGCCTGCGAACGTGAGTCCACTGATTTGAAGCGGATTACCGCCCGTGTTGGTGATGGTGATCGTCTGCGGCGCGCTGACGGTTTGCAGCGGCTGGGTCGCAGCGAACGTGACAACCGAGGATCCGGGCGTCGCGGTCGCGGGCGTCAGATAAGTGATCGAGACCGACGGCGCCGTTGACGTGGATGCAGCACCGAAGGAAGAGAAGCTGGCTCCACCGTAGACGAAGCTCGAACCACCGCCCCCGCCACCCGCGCCGGCATCTTCGGGGCCAGGGTTACAAGAGGCCTCGCCTCCACCTCCGCCGGTATAGCCACCGCCACCGCCACCGCCACCGCTTGCCCACGGACTGAAAAATCCCTCGCCGCCTTCCCCGCCCACACCGAGTTCGCCATTGCGCCCGGCTGTCTCGGGCTCGCCACAGCCTGTGCCACCGGATCCCCCTCCCGTCAGCGTGCCGGCGTCACCCGGAGTGCCGTCGGCCGAGGACACTCCACCTGTGCCCGCGGTGCCCGGGTTTCCGGCGTTGCCGCCATTGCCGCCTACGCCGCTCTCGAGGGCGCCTGCACCACCGCCACCGCCCCCCGCCACGAGCAACCGCGATTCGAGCGATTCGGGTTGCATCAGTGAGACGGTGCGCACATCCGAAGCGCCACCGCCCGAGCCACCCTGACCACCCAAGTCACCAAACCCGCCAAACCCGCCCCCGTTGAAGCCAAAGGCGGCGACCTCCACGTACAGCACCTCGCCGGCCTCGACCGGCAGTTGGCCGACCACGTCGGCGCCCGCGCCCCCGGTCCCATCGATCCCTCCGATGCCGAAGCGTCCCGCTTCGCCGGCCGCGCCGATCGCGTTGACGCGGACACTACTCACGCCTGCCGGCACCGTGAATGAATGCTCAGCGCTGGTGGAAGCGAACGTTTCGGTCACGGTCGGCGGCGTGGCCGCAGCGGACGTGGATGCAGCGAGGGCGCTCGCCGCGAGCACGGCGCCGATCGCGCCGAGGCCCGTGCGCGCACGGCGGCACGCCGGCTCAGACAGGCGCCGCTTGTCGCTGTCAGGTATGTCGGCTCGGGATGGGTCGCTCGCGCTGGAGCGAGAGGCTGCGCTGCGGGTCATGGCATGACTCCTGAGGTTTGAGTTCATCGAGGGAGGACGAGTTGGATCGCCCAGCAGCTCCTCGACAGCCACAGCGAGAGTCATGAACGTTGACATACACGGCCCACAGCCAATGTCCATACGAGCGACCCTTGCGGCAATTGGATCGCTGCGCTTGGGTGCGGCTATGCAGGTTGGCGTCTCACGACGAGCTGTGCAGTGCCTCGGCCGCATCTTGCAGGCGGTCGTCTCCCCAGAAGACCTGCTCGCCGACAACAACCGTCGGCACACCGAAGACACCCAGCCCATGGGCAGCGTCTGTCGCGGTGCGCAGCGCCAGCTTGATCTCGGGGTCGCGCGTGGCCTCGTCGACCACCTCACGGTTCAGGCCCGCCCGTGCGGCCGCCTCCAAAACGTTCTCCTCAATCGCAAGATCGTGACCGCGAACGAAAGCATGGCGGAACGCCTCAAGCGTGAACTCGCGGCCGCGGCCGACCTGAAAGGCATAGGTGGCGGCGCGCATTGCGTAGAGGTAGTTACTGGGCCACGGCTCCGGCCAGCGCACGGCTCCCAAGCCGTACTCATGCGCGCGCCGCTCGACCTCCTCGATCTCGCCCCGGCGGCTGTCGTCCCCGGCGAGCGCCCACGAGGAGCGGCCGTTGGCCTTGAACAGACCACCCAGCGAGATCGGCTGCCACACGACCGGTGCCGGCAGGACCTCATCGATGCGCTCCGCCGTCAGGTAGGCGTAAGGCGATCCGAGGTCGAAGTAGAAGGTGGCCTGGTGCATCAGATCCAGTCGCTGCGGCGAAACGCCCAGTAGAGACCGCTTGAGCACACCACGATCAGCGCCGTGGAAAACCAGAACCCCCAGTGGGCGGCAAAGCCGGGGTAGGGCACATTCTGGCCGTAGAAGCCTGTGATTGCCGTTGGGACGGCAATGATCGCGGCCCAACTGGTGACCTTCTTCATCACCAGGTTCATGCGATTGCCCTGGATGGTGAGGTTGGTCTCAAGGATCGTCGTCACGAGATCCCGCAGCGACTCGGTCCATTCGGTGGCCCGCAGCACATGGTCATAGACGTCTTGGTAATAGGGCGTCATCGCCTGATCGATGACATGCAGGTCGCGCCTCATCAGCGAGTTGACACCTCGCGCATCGGAAGCACGAGTCGTCGCAACAGCACGAGGCTCTTGCGCAGCTCAAACGAGCGCCGCTGCACCTCGGCGTTGTGGGGAGCATCGTCGAACAGCAGATCCTCGAGCGCCTCGATCTCCGTGTCAAGCGACTGCACGGCCTCGAAGTGCCCGTCCACAATGTTATCCAGTAGGCCCCAGAGCAGAAACGAGACGCCATGCTCGGCAAGCTCCTGGCAATCGTCCCAGAGAGACAGCACCGGATCGATCGCGACGCCCTCGTCCTTGCGCACAGTGACCAGCGCTTTGCTCGTGACGAACACGGCGATTTCGCTCGCGCGCAACTCGCCGGAGACAGTGTCCAGCTTCACCGTGTAGGCGCTGATGAACAGGTGCGAGTCGTAGCGATCGAGCTTCGGTCGCTGGTGCTCGTTGACGGCATCCTCGATCGCGAGCCGATGCAATTTGAGCTCCTCTGCGATCGTCGCGAGATCCTCCTGGGTCGGTGCGCAGTAATCGAGCCAGACGTAAGCGTCGTCATCCTTCAGGTGCTCGGAGATCTCCTCGACTGGAAAGTCCTCAAGGGCGAGTTCTCCTTTGCGGTAGAGCCGCGTATGCGCCATCCACGCACGATATGACTTGATCCGGACCCGATCCTCGACGCATCTACTGCCTCCGGCGCAAACTCGACTTGAACCGGGGCCGTCGAACACCGTACGATCTGCGCCATGAGCTCCGCCAGCTACGCGGCAGCAGGCCTGACGCCTGCCCGAACACAGACGCTATTCGGCAGGGTGATGGGGCTTGTGGCGCTGACCACGGGCTTCGCGACGCTGGGGGTCTACATCGCTCGCGAAATGGGCGGCGCCGGCTGGTTCATCGCGTGGCTGGTGGCCTTTGGTTGCCTGTTCGGCCTCAACGCGGCAAACGCACGCGGAAACCACCGCCTCGCTCTGGTGTTGCTGTTTGCCTTCGGCCTGTTGCTTGGCGTCGGAGTATCGAGCACGGTCAACTACTACTCAGCCACCGACCCGACCGCAGTACGTCAGGCGCTGGGCGCGACAGCCCTGTTCGTCGGCGGCCTTGGCGTGGGTGGCTACGCGATCCGCCGCGATCTCTCGTTCCTCTACCGCACCCTGTTCTGGCTGCTGCTCGGCTTGATCCTCGCCGGCATCGTGCTGATCTTCATCCGTATACCGGCGCTCTACACGGTCTACGCCCTGCTTGGCCTCGTGATCTTCGGCCTCTACACAGTGGTTGACTTCAATCGCCTGCGCCGCGCCGGAACAGACGAAGCGATCCCCCTGGCCGCCGGAATCTTCCTGGACATACTGAACATCTTCCTGCTGTTCTTGCGGCTGTTCGCTCGGTCGTCTTAGCGAGCGGAATGCCAGCAGGCCCTACGCGGCCTTTGGCGCATTCGCCGGCCTGTGAGGCTCGACGACCCACTCCTCCCCGTCGGGATATACGAGCACCACGGCTCGATCTTCGCGTGCATGCCGCGCAAGGATCTCGCCAAGACCCGGAAGATCGCCGCCCACAAACACGGCCCCGTTTGGATATCGAGCCGGCCGTTCAGCGATGCCGTCCTCGATCGCGGCGTCGAACCGCTTTGAGGCAAGGATGCTGCCGGGTGTTCGAATCTCGTTGCTTACCGTCGCCATGAATCGATCATCTCGCTATAGCCGTCTCGAACCGTCTCAATCGAGCTCTGTAGAGCCTCGCTCGCAGTGCCGCCATGGAACATCTCGGCTGGCTGCTTCTCGCCTGCACGATTATATCGGTGCATGTCGTTGATCTGGTGAGCGTTGTCGTAGACGCGTACCGCGTGCCAGGCCACCCGATCCTCCGCGAGGAGTACCACGGTGTAGTCAGTGACCTCTCCACGCCGAGTAAAGAAACAAACGTCGATTTCCGCTTCAGGATTAAGTTCATAGCGGTATTTCGTTTCGTGAATGCGCACCATTCATCTACTCCGACACAGACGCCACAATGGGACGACCTGCGGTTGCGGCATCCCCCGTAATACGCCGCCGACAACTGCCGCGCCGCATCCGCCCTCGGCCGGTAGTGCATGTAGGCCTGTGTGGTTGAGAAGTCGGAGTGCCCCATCCACTCCTGCAGCTCGCGGATCGGCCGTACGGATAGCAACGCTGCCGAACGTGTGGCGCAGGTCATAGAAGCGTAGAGGGCCCAATCTGGGCCGACGGAGCGCTATGCTTCCCGCAGACCCTCACCGGCGAAAGAGCCCCTGGGCTCTGCCGCAAAGGCGGCTAGCCGACGAGGGTCTTAGTTGTTCTAAGGGATGCCCGGCGGTGCAACTTGAACCTCCGAGGCGATCTTGTCGGCGATCAGCTCATGTGAGCGCTGGTCCTCGCGCTCCCATCGGCGTTGAATCGCCCAAGTGCAGTAGTCCGCCACCACGAGGCACGGCTCGCTCATGTTGGGCCAGAGAACGCAACACGGTGCGGGCAACGAGCGGACGTGCGCACCGCATCGTCGACCGCCAGATGGAACGCGCCACGACGCTTGCGCGTACCTAGATCCGAGGCGACGGCAAGCAACCGGTCGCCGTCGCGGGCCACCTGACCTGCGATGCGCCCGAAGTGCTGATGCCAGGCGTAGCGATAAAGCTGCTGCCCGTCGTGCAGAGTGCCGGGCACTCGCGCCTTCGCGATAATCGTCGCGTCGACGCGCATCTCGCAACGCCGGAATGTCGAGAAAACCTCGTCTCGCACGGCCTGGGGATCCTCGGTCGCGTGCAACACGGCACCGAGATGAACACCACGCCAAGCGAGACGACGACGAAGCGCCTGGATACGGTCGCCCGCTTGACAGTCGCTCATCGCGACAGTCGTCAGGATGAAATACCGGCTCGCGCCGGGACCTTTCGAGAAATCGAAGTTGCCCGCCTCGTCGCCAAACAAGTAGACGCTCGCCACGGCCGAAGTCACCTACTCCGGCGGAAGCTCGAGCGCCGCAGCGATGGCGTCCGCGTCGACGAAGACCATCTTTGGCACGGTGATTGTCACCTCGCCATCTTGCTCAACCAGGCGCTTGACGCCCACAATCGTCACCCCTACGAGGTTTTGCTCGCCGTCAAAGCGCAGTGCGTGCCCCTCGGGCGACTCGTCGAACTCGACGGCGGTCGATGGCTCACCCACATGTAGGTAGAGCACGTCCGCTTCAACGTCATAGGAGACATTGTCGAACATGTAGGGACCGATAGAAATCATGCGATCTGGTCTTGTGTTGCGCGTGCCTCGAGCCGGATGGCATCTCGCTGCATCTGCCTACGCTCGGCCTTCTTGAGCGCCGGCAACTTCTGAGGCTTGCACAGCAGGCATCCTGCTCGCCGCTGCTTCGGCCGCCTCCGCTTGTGATTCGCCATGACTACAAATTACAACACAGAGTGCCCCCGGCAGGATTCGAACCTGCGACCCTCGGATTAGAAGTCCGACGCTCTATCCAGCTGAGCTACGGGGGCAAATGTCTCCGTCTACGGTACGCCACAAGCAGGCTATGACGGGATAACGGCCGCTCGGGGGCCAGTCCTTAAGCAATCTTCAGGCAAAGTATGCAAAAGTTGCATCCATGACACCCGCCGACGCAGATCTCACACGCAAGGAGCGCCGCGAGCAGGCGCGCGCCGACCGCAAGGCTCAAGAGGAAGCGCATGCGGCGCAGAGCGCCCAGCGCAAGCGTTTGATCCAGCTCGGCGGCGTGGCGGGCGTAGTCATCGTGATCATCGCGATCATCCTGATCGCGACCGGCAGCGGCGGCTCCAAAAACGCGCCGGCCCCGAAAAGCGCGGCGGCTAAAACCGCCAGCACGGAAGTGGTCTCGCTGCTCCAAGGAATCCCCCAGAGCACGATCACGCTCGGCAACCCCAACGCTCCCGTGACGATCCAGTACTTCGGCGATCTGGAGTGCCCGTTCTGCAAGCAGTTCACGATCAGCGCGCTGCCGACGATCGTCAACAAGTACGTGCGCACTGGCAAGGTCAAGATCGAGTACCACTCGATGGAGACCGCGACGCGCGAAAAAGAAATCTTCCAGACTCAGCAGGTCGCCGCTCTCGCCGCCGGTAAGCAGAACCTGATGTGGAACTTCGTCGAGCTCTTCTATCACGAGCAGGGAGAAGAGGACACCGGCTATGTCACCGAAAGCTACCTGCAGGGGCTAGCTGCTCAGATTCCAGGGCTGAATCTCTCGCAGTGGAGCGGAGACCGCAACAACTCCGCCTACCCCAGCCAGGTTCTCGCCGACGCGCAAGCCGCCAACCAGAATGGCTTCACGGGAACGCCCTCCTTCATGATCGGCAAGAGCGGCGGCACGCTGAAAAAGCTTGAAATCGCTGGATTCACCAACGCGGGCGAATTCGAAGCGGCGATCGAAAAGCAGTTGAAGGCCTGAGAGTGATCGGGCGATGGAGCAGATCGGCCCCGTCCCGAGATGAGCCGGCGCACCCTCAGGATCGTGCTGATCGTGCTGACGGCGCTTGGCCTCGCGCTCGCCAGCTACCTGACCTACGTCCACTACGCCGATATCAAGCCCGTCTGCACCTCGGGCGGTAGCTGCTTCAAGGTACAAACCTCGGCCTACTCGAAGCTCGCGGGCGTGCCTGTGGCACTGATCGGGCTGCTTGGCTACATCGCGATCATGGCCTCGCTGCTCGCCCCCGAAAGCGAGAACACGCGCTTTGCCACGCTCGTGCTCACGATCGGCGGCTTCGGCTTCTCCGCATACTTGACCTATCGCGAGCTGTTCACGATCCACGCCGTCTGTGAGGAGTGCGCCACGAGCGCGGGCTTCATGACGATCCTGATGATGCTGTCGATCTGGCGCTTCCTGCGCGGAGAGCCCGGGGACCACGCTTCACAACAGTTGGCCGGCGGCGAAGGCGCTCAAACAGCACACGTGAGCGCAAGCTAGAAGATCAATCCTTTAGAATAAAGGCCCGGCTTGCTTGGGGGACGCGCCGGATGACTTCCGTCAATGCGAGAGATCCGCAAAGCCCAAGGTTCGAGCGGGCAGCATCCGCAGCTGCCTTCCGAGCAGCTGCCTCCTAGCCGCCCGCGCCCTGATCTCAACCAGTTTCCCGCTGGGGACAACAACGCTGGGGACAACAAAGATCTCCAGGCAAGCGAATCTCGCGAAGTGACCGCTCCCACACAGCAGGAACAGGAGCGGCTCGAGCGGCTCAGATGGCTGGAGCGCCAGGCGTTGCACGACCCGCTCACGACGCTGCCCAACCGGCTGCTGCTGATGGACCGCGCCCGCCAGGCGTTGGCGCGCCTGCATCGCAGCCGACGATTGGTGGCGATGCTGTTCGTGGACCTCGACAACTTCAAGGCGATCAACGACAACCTCGGCCACTCGCTTGGTGATGAGCTGCTCAGCTCGGTCGCCGCGAGACTCGCGGAGATGATGCGCGACAGCGACACGGTGGCGCGCCTCGGCGGCGACGAGTTCGTCGTACTGGCCGACGATCTGCAGAACGACGCCGAGGCGCTGGCCGTCGCCGAGCGCGTCCTGCACGCGCTCGACCGACCCTTTGCCGTAGGCTCAGCCGAGGTGTCGATGCCGGCAAGCATCGGCGTGTCGATCGCACGCGATCCAGACACCGACCCGGAGGCGCTGCTGCGCGAGGCCGACGTGGCGATGTATCGCGCCAAGCGCTCCGGTGGCTACCGCCTGGAACTTTTCGACGAGAGCCTGCGCAGCGAGATGACGAGCCATCTGGACATGGAGCGCCGGCTGCGCCACGCCCTACCGCGCAAAGAGCTGGCGCTCGCCTACCAACCGCTCTTCCCGCTCGCCGGCGGCCAGGCGGTCGGCTGGGAGGCGCTGCTGCGCTGGCACCCTCAAGAAGGGGAGCCGGTCGGGCCGGCCGTGTTCCTCGCGCGCGCTCTGGAGAGCGACCTGATCGTGGAGATTGGAGATTGGGTGCTGGACACCGCCTGCGCTCAGGCGGCGCGATGGCGTCGAGGAGGAGCGGCATTCCCGATCTCCATAAACGTTTCCCCGCGCGGACTGATCGAGCTGGACCTGGCCACTCGCTTCAAGCGCGCCTTGAAGCGCCATGACCTGCCGGCGCGAGCCCTGTGGGTAGAGACAACCGAGCCTTCAGTCCTGCGCGACCCCGAGCGAGCCAAGGCAACGCTTTCTGAGCTGCGCAAGCTCGGCGTGCGGATCGCGCTCGACCAGTTTGGAGCGGGCGAGTCGCGTCTCACCTTGCCTCCCGCGCTGCCGCTCGACATGCTCAAGATCGACCGGAGTCTCATTGAGCGCCTGGCAGAGGACGAAGCCAAGCGCGCAATCGTGATTGCATTGGTCGCACTTGCGGGGGCCAGCGGCTTGCAGACTGTGGCGGTCGGCGTCGAGAGCAACGCGCAGCTAAAGCTCACTCGCGAGTTGGGGTGCTCGTTTGCCCAGGGCTTTCTGCTTCACCGGCCCGAGCAGCCAGAGCGGCTGACCTTGCACGCAGCGGGCTTGTAGGCTCGCTGCGCAATGGATCCCTCGCAGCGGCACAGCCGCCCATGACCGAGATCGACGAGCAAAAGCGAGCGTCCGCGGAGGCGGCGGCGCTGCTTGTCAAAGATGGCGACCGCGTCGGGCTGGGTACCGGCTCCACCGTCGCCTACCTGCTGCCGGCGCTTGCGGCGCGCGGGCTGAGCTTGCGTTGCGCCGCGACCTCCTCAGCCACCGAGCACGCCGCACGCGAGCTCGAGCTCGCGGTCGAGGAGCTCGACGAGCTCGGCCACTTGGACATCGCGATCGACGGGGCGGACCAGATCGATCCCGATGGCTGGCTCGTCAAGGGCGGCGGCGCCGCGCATACGCACGAGAAGATCGTCGCCGCGGCCAGCGCGCGCTTCGTGGTGATTGCCTCCGCCGAGAAGGTGGTCCCGCACTTGCGCCCGCCTGTGCCGCTTGAGATCCTGCGCTTCGGCGCCCGCGAGACGCTTGCCCTAATCGGCGACGCACGGCTGCGTGATGTGCCGGCCAGCCCCGAGGGAAACTTGATCGCCGACTATTTCGGCCCGCTCGCGGACCCAGCGGGACTGGCCGCCCATCTGGCTGGAACACCTGGGGTCGTGGACCACGGGCTGTTCGAGCCACGGATGGTCAGCGACATCCTGATTGCAGGACCCGGCGGTGTGGAGCACCGCGAACTCGAGAAAGGCGCGCCCAAATGACCGACTCGCACCTCAATACAGCCGACGCCCATCCATTTGTCGCGGTCGTCACGGGCGCCTCCAGTGGCATCGGCGAGGCCACGGCACGCAGGCTCGCGCGCGTCCCCAAGGCGCGGCTGGTGCTGGTCGCGCGCCGCGAGGAGCGCCTGCGGGTGCTCGCCGACTCGCTCGGCCCACAGGCAAGCTTTATCGCGGTGGACCTGCTCGACGAGGACGCGCCCGAGCGCGTGCGAGCGCATGTAGGCGAGCACCACGGAAGGCTCGACCTGCTCGTCAACAACGCCGGCGCCGCGTGGCGGGCGAACTTTGGCGAGGGCGGCTACGCCAACGTCAAGCGCACGATGGAGATCAACTTCGACGCGCAGCTACGTCTGACCGAGGCTCTGCTGGCGCTACTGCGCGCGAGCGCACCGAGCGCGATCGTCAACGTGGCCAGCACCGCCGGACGCGTGGCGCGTGCCGGATCGGGCGCCTACAGCGCGTCCAAGTTCGCACTCGCGGGCTGGTCTGACTCGCTGTGGGCGGAGGAGCGCCGGCACGATGTGCACGTAGGGCTCGTGCTCCCCGGTTTCATCTCCACCGAGGGGTTCCCGCAGGCCGAGCTGACCGGCCGTGCGCTGACGCGCTGGATTGTCTCGACCCCGGAGAAGGCCGCCGAGGCCATCTATCAGGCCGGCGTCGAGCGTCGTCCCGAGCGCTACGTACCGCGACCCTATGCGCTTGCCGCGGCCCTGCGTATCGTGGCGCCCGGACTTGTACGCAGGGTGCTTGGCGGCGGTGCGGCGCAGGTGATGACAACCACCACCGGCGCCGATATGGCGGAGCGCGAGCGCTCCTGAATAGCGGAGTTGCACGAAAACACCTACCCCGATGCGGACTAACACGGATACCGCCCGCCGGAGCTGGGGATAGCCTCTCCTGACCGTGAGCTCCGCCCCCGACCCCCCGGCTTCAGGCCCGCCGACCCAGCCCTACGCGCCACCCCCAAGCTCCGCCCATCCACATCGCTGGCTGGTACGCAGCCTGATTGGCGTGGCAACCGTACTCGGGATCGTCGCGATCTTCGCGGTCTGGGCCAACCGGCAACTGCTCGACACCGGCTACTGGACGACCACGAACGCGAAGCTGATCGAGAGCCCGCCGATCCGCGAAGCGGTGTCGGACTACCTCACAGAACAGCTGTACGCGAACGTGGACGTGGCCGGCGAACTCGGCAAGGAGCTACCGAGCGAACTGAGGCCGCTCGCCGCCCCCGCCGCCGGCGCGCTCAAAGACGTGGTGCAGAAGGGCATCAACCTGCTGCTCGAACGCCCGCGAGTACAGGAACTGTGGCGCAAGGCAAACGAAGTGACCCATGCCCAATTCGTGCGCTTGATCGAGAACAAAGGCAGCGTCGTGAAGCTGCCCGGCGGCGGCGCGGTTGTGCTCGACCTGCGCCCGATGCTCGGCGAAGTGGCAGAAAAGGTGGGCGCGCCCGCGAGCATCTCCGAAAAGATCCCGCCGAAAGTCGCACAGCTACGAATCGTCACCTCCAAACAACTGGGGACGATGCAGAACGCGGTCAACTTGCTGCGCAGCCTGGCGCTGATCCTGCCGCTGCTGGTGATTGCGATGTTCGCGCTGGCTGTCTACCTCGCGCGGGGACGACGCCGCCAGACCCTGCTCGCGGTGGGCACCGCGTTCATCGGAGCCGGGCTCGTCGTGGTCGTCGCGCGCGGCATCATCGGCACCAAGGTCGTCAACTCGCTTGCCACGACCGAAGCGGTGAGGCCCGCGGCGCAGGCGGCATGGTCGATCGGCACCAGCGTGCTCGCCGACGTCGCCTGGTCGACCGTGTTCATCGGCGTGCCGGTGATCCTCGCCGGGTTGCTGGCGGGGCCCACGCATCTGGCAACACGCCTGCGCCGCCTGATGGCTCCGTATCTGCGCGACCGCCCGGACATCACGTTCGGCACCGTCGCGCTGCTGCTGCTGCTGCTATTCGCCTGGGGCCCGATCGTGGCCACCAAAACCCTCACCGGGATTTTGATCATCATTGTGCTCGCGATGTTCGGCGCGGAGATGCTCAGGCGCCAGACCGCCAAGGAATTCCCTGACGCGCACGTGCATCACCATCATCACCAGAACCCGGACAGGACAGCATGAGCGACGCCGAGACCGTTAAGCGACGCGAAGGCGAAGGCAAGGACGCCCGCGCCCACACGCCGCGCTCCAGCCACGCGGAGTGGAAGGCCGCCAAGGACCGTGAGGATCCCGTGGCGATCCTGCAAGGGCAGGCCGAGAGCAGAGTGCCCGAGCTGGTGCCAATCAGATACGGGCGCATGCTCGTCTCCCCCTTCACCTTCTACCGGGGCGCGGCGGCGATCATGGCCGCCGATCTCGCGCAAACCCCCGTATCGGGGCTGCGGGCGCAGCTGTGCGGAGACGCGCACCTCTCGAACTTCGGCGTCTTCGCCTCGCCCGAGCGCGAGATGCTGTTCGACATCAACGACTTCGACGAGACCCTGCCGGGACCGTGGGAGTGGGACGTCAAGCGGCTGGCTGTGAGCTTGTGCGTCGCCGGACGCGACCGCAATCTCAGCAAGCAGGAGATCGCCGACGTCCTGGTGTGGACCGCTCAGGCATATAGACAGTCGATGCGCGGCTTTGCCCAGATGAGCAACCTGGACGTCTGGTACGCCAGCTTGAACGCCAAGAACATCATGGACGTCGTCCGCGCCCAGCAGCTTGTCAAGGGTAAGCGTCTGCAACAGATGGAAAAGCGTCTCGGCAAGGCGCGGGCGAAGAACAGCACGCGTGCGGTGCTCAAGCTGACCGAAGCGGTCGAGGGGGAGCTGCGTTTCGTGAGCGAACCACCCCTGATCGTGCCGGTACTGGAGCTGTTGGGCCAAGCGGCGACCGAGGAGCTGCGCAAGCGCTTGGAGGACATGCTGGCCGACTATCGTTCAAGCCTCAGCGACGAGTACGGGGTGCTGCTGAGCGATTACACCTTCCAGAGCATCGCGCGCAAGGTCGTGGGTGTCGGCAGCGTCGGCACGCGCGCGTGGGTGCTCTTGTTCATGGGTCGCGACGAGCAGGACCCGCTCGTCCTGCAGGCCAAGGAAGCCCAGGCCTCGGTGCTCGAGCCCTATGCCGGTGCCTCCCAATACGCAAACCATGGCCAGCGCGTGGTCGAGGGCCAGCGCTTGATGCAGGCCTCCGGCGACATTCTGTTGGGCTGGCTGCCGGCCACCGGTATCGACGAGGTCAAGCGCGACTTCTACGTGCGCCAGTTGTGGGACGGCAAGCTGAGCGTGGAAATCGAGACGATGGACCATCGCATGCTGCGCGCCTATGGGGCGTTGTGCGCGTGGACGCTTGCGCGCGCTCACGCACGCACGGGAGACCGCATCGCGATCGCCTCCTATCTCGGCGCCGGTGGTGTTTTCGACCAGGCGATCGTTGACTTCTCCGAGGCCTATGCCGATCAGAACGAACGCGACTACGACGTCCTCTTGCAAGCAGTAAAGTCGGGGCAGATACAGGCCGAGAGCGCCTGAAGCAAGGACGCAAGGACCCAAGGAGCCGGGCCGATGAGCGATGGGACCGAGATGATTACGCGTGTTGACTTCGTCGGACTGCCGACCCACGACCTTCCCAAGGCGGTCGAGTTCTACGGCGAGACGCTTGGCCTTGAGCGGTCCGTCTACCTGGAAGAGCGCAACTACGCCGAGTTTGAGACCGGCAACCTGACGATCAGCCTGATCGACGCCGAGCAGATGGGCCTCGAGCACGTGCCCGTGCGCAGCGGTATCGCGCTGCACGTCGATGACGTCGCAAGCGCCCGTGCGACGCTCGAAGAGCGCGGCGTGAGCTTCGCGCGGGACACGCTCGACACGGGCGTTTGCCACATGGCGATCTTCGACGATCCCGATGGCAATCTCCTGATCCTGCATCACCGCTACGCGCCGCACCCACCGCGTTCCTAGGCTCTGAGCCAAACCGGACGATCCGTCCGGGGCATGGCCCAGGATGCCGGGCTCTTGTCTGCGGCCTCCATGACATCCCTGCGCGCCTGGCAGCGCGACGCGCTCGAACGTCTGCACGGTTGGCGGGAGGGGCCCTTTCTGATCTCAGCGGCGCCCGGGGCCGGTAAGACACGCCCGGCGCTCGAGTTGGCAAAGCGGATGCTCTCCGCCGGAGAGGTGAGTCGCGTCGCGGTGCTGTGCCCTACCACACCGGTCACACGCCAATGGGCTGGCGCCGCGGCGCAGCTGGGCGTGCAGCTGCAGCCCGATGCCCCGGGCCCGCTGCCGCCGCGCGATTTCCACGGTGTGGCGGTGACCTACGCGCGTGTGGCGTCCGACCCCAAGACCTGGCGGGCGAAGGTCGCAGCCGACACGCTGGTGATCGTCGATGAGGCCCATCACCTCGGCGAGGAGCTTGCCTGGGGCACCGGCTTCCAGATGGCCTTTGCCGCGGCGCCACGCTGGCTGCTGCTGTCGGGCACCCCGTTTCGCTCGGACGCAACTCCGATCCCCGGCGTCAGCTACGACGCCGAAGGCGTCGCGGAACCCGACGTGTCCTACACCTATGCCGAGGCAGTCGCCGAGGGCATCTGCCGTCCCGTGGCGTTCGTGACCTTCGACGGCACGCTCTCCTGGCGCAGCGGCGAGGATGTGATCGAGTCCTCGTTTGAGACGGTGCTCACCGCCCGCGAGGCAAGCCGCCGCTACCGCACCGCGATCTCAACGGAGCTGCCCGACGGTCTGCCGCG
The DNA here is from genome assembly GCA_036510155.1 of Solirubrobacteraceae bacterium. Classification (GTDB taxonomy): domain Bacteria; phylum Actinomycetota; class Thermoleophilia; order Solirubrobacterales; family Solirubrobacteraceae; genus Palsa-744. Next base: position 29,999 of record DATCEK010000044.1, read on the forward strand.
CATCCTGCGCGAGGCCGACACGAAGCTGAGCGAGTTGCGCGCCGAGGGCCATCGCGATGCCGGGGGCCTTGCGGTCGCGGCCGACGCTACGCACGCCCGCAAGATCGCAAAGCTGCTCGGCGACGCCACCGGTAAGGCGCCGGTTGTCGTGCTGCACACCGAGACGCGTGCCGCGCAAAAGCTCGCAGCCTTCAGGGAGTCGCGCGAGCCGTGGATCGTGGCGGTAAACATGGTCTCCGAGGGCGTGGACATTCCCCGCTTGCGCGTCGGCGTGTACGCCACGGCGGCGAAGACGCCGATGATCTTCAGGCAGATCGTCGGGCGCTTCGTGCGCACGATTCCCGGCCACCCACCGGAGCCCAGCTGGGTCTACCTGCCCGCCGAGCCCGTCCTGCGCGCGCATGCGGCGCAAGTGGAGAGCGAGCTGCGCCACGCGCTGCGCCAGCGCGAGCAGGACGAGGGGCTGGATGAGCCGCGCGAGCGTCGCTCAAGCGAGCCCTCGCCCGCGCTTGAGTTCGTGCCGCTGAGCGCCGAAGTGGCGCCGCAGATGACGCTGTTCGGACCTGCGCCGGGCGCAGCCAAACCCAAGACCCCCACATCCGCACCCTCTGAGCCGGCGCCGGTGGCCGCGTTCGAGCGCAGGACACAGTTGCGCGAGGAGCGTCGCCGCCTGGTGGCCGACCTCGCCGTGCGCACCCGTAGCAGCCACCGCGACGTCAATTCCTGGATCAACCGCGAGGTAGGTGTGACACGAGTGGAGTCAGCCAGCATCGAGCAATTGCAGCGCTCGATCGACAAGCTCGTGAGCGCGCTTACCCGCCAGAGCCGGCGCGCCGCCGCGGGCTAAGGGTGTTCTCAGAGAGAAACCACAGGAACCGGGGCTCTGCTCGATAGCCTGGGCGAAGCCCCGCGACAAGGACCTTGTGAGGATGACCACACACCAAGATATGACCGCGCAGGACACAACAGGAAGCAGCACCCACCCAGACGATCGCTCGCGCTGGCTGGCGCTGTACGTGCTGTGCGTCGGCGTCCTGATGATCGTCCTCGACGTGACGGTCGTCAACGTTGCCCTGCCCTCGATCCAGGAAGAACTGCACTTCTCCACCTCCAGCCTCGCCTGGGTCGTAAACGCCTACCTGATTGCCTTCGGCGGGCTGTTGCTGCTGGCCGGGCGCTTTGGCGACCTCCTCGGGCGTAGTCGCATCTTCCTGCTCGGCGTGGCCCTGTTCACGCTGGCTTCGCTCTGCTGCGGCCTGGCCTGGACACAGACGTTGCTGGTCTGCGCGCGCTTTGTCCAGGGCATCGCCGGCGCGATGACCTCGGCCGTCGTCCTCGGCATGATCGTCACGATGTTTCCCACTCCTCGCGAGCAGGCTAAGGCGATCGGCGTATACGCGTTCGTCGCCTCCGCCGGCGGGTCTGTCGGGCTGCTGGCCGGCGGCGTGCTCACGCAGGCACTCGACTGGCACTGGATCTTCTTCGTGAACGTCCCGATCGGGATCGCGACGATCCTCTTCGCCAGGCGTCTGCTCGACAAAGACCAGGGGATCGGCTTCGGCGAGGGTGCTGACATTCCCGGTGCGGTGCTCATCACCGGCGCGCTGATGCTCAGCGTCTACACGATCGTCTCACCTGCAGCCGAACACGGCTGGGGTGCCGGAAGTACGCTCGCGCTCGGCGCGCTTTCGCTCGCACTGCTCGCGGGCTTCATCGCGCGCGAGGCCACGGCGCGCAACCCGCTCATTCCGCTGCGCATCTTCCGCTCGCGCAACGTCAGCGGCGCCAACCTGATCCAGGTGTTCTCCGTCGCGGGGATGTTCGGCATGTTCTTCCTGGGTGCGCTTTACATGCGCAAGGTGCTCGGCTATGACGCGCTTGAGATCGGGCTGGCGTTTCTGCCCGTGACGATCATGATGGGCTCGATGTCGATTCGCTTCTCAGAGCCACTGATCACGCGCTTCGGCGCACGCTCGCTGCTGCCTCCGGGCTTGGCCATGATCGCGGCGGCACTCGCGCTGCTGGCCATCGCGCCGGTTCACGCGAACTACGTAACGGGCCTGTTGCCGTCGATGCTGCTGCTCGGCACGGGCGCCGGCGTGTGCTTCCCGGCGCTTATGGGCGTAGCGATGTCCGGCGCCACGCCCAGTGACGCCGGCCTTGCTTCTGGCCTTGTCAACACAACCGCCCAGGTCGGCGGCGCGCTCGGGCTCGCCGTGCTGGCGACGCTTTCCACCTCGCACACGAACAAGCTGCTCGCCCAGGGACAGTCCCAGGCGGCGGCGTTGACCGGCGGCTACCAGCTTGCATTCTGGATCGCCACAGGTCTTGTGCTGGTCGGTATCGGCGTGGCCCTGACCGTATTGCGTCCGCAGCCGGCAGGCGCCGCCCAACACGACAGTGCTGGTGAGCGAGCTCAGGACGAGCCTGAGCTTTCCGAGGCCGCTTAGCGATGCTATATAGTGGCTTGATCCAAGCGGGATAACTATTCCCGAACAACCGCAGTGTCAGCGCTCGTAGCCTTTGCTCATAGCAATCTCCGCGTTCGCAGCACGCGAAAACACGGAGGAAAAGCAACATGGCTACAGGAACCGTCAAGTGGTTCAGCGACGACAAGGGCTTTGGTTTCATCACGCCCGACGATCAGTCCAAGGACCTGTTCGTCCATCATTCAGGGATTGCCGGCGACGGCTACCGCTCCCTGGCCGAGGGCGCGAAGGTCACCTATGACGCCGAGGCCGGCGACAAGGGACCCAAGGCAGTAAACGTCCAGCTGGCCTAAGGGTCATCTGCAGCTGAGCTTGGGCTGGAGCCACGGTTTCTCACCGGCTGGCTTTCAGCCCAGGCCAGCTTTGCTCCACACCGCCGGGCATGGTCGCCGGCAATTCACCGCCAAGACATTCCAGCCTCACAGATCCTCCGCGAGCAGCTCCATCAACAGCCCGTCACGCCACTGCTCTTGCCCCGCGCGACGCTCGTAGCTGCGCATTACTCCCACCGGCCTGAAGCCGGCCTTTTCATAGGAACGCACCGCCGCCAGATTTTCTGTGCAGGGGTCGATCGTGATGCGGTGATGGCCGTGCTGCTCGATCAGCAGACGCACGACACGCCCTACCGCCTCGGTACCCAAGCCTTGCCCGTGTAGCGCGGGATCCAGGAACAGGTCGATCGTGGCGTGGCGATATTTGGGCGTCAGCTCCTCATAGAACTGGATCAGGCCGGCGACAGCACCGTCCACTTCAATCGTCAGGCGCGTCGACTCGGGCTCGTCCTTCCAGGGAAAGCCCTCATCGGGCACATCCCACCAAAGCGCTACCTCCGACGTCCGGTGAATACGCAGCAGGTCGGCCTCGTCCCCTTTGGCCAGCGCCCGCAAGACCATTCGCGACTCCTCAAGCAATTGCGACTCCTCGCCCGCGAGCACTAGTACCCGACAGCCGGTGACTGGAGAATCGGGCGCGACTCAGACAGCGACGAGCTCCTGCCTCTCTACGTTCGATCCCGTATTGGAGAACTCCATGACACCGTCCTTGACGGAGCCGAAGCGCAGGTTGAGGATGTCCATCGGATAATTCTGGTGAAGCTTCCACGGCGCCTTGGAGCCCTGCTTGGGGAACTTGTCGATCGAGCGCAGTACATAACCGGAGGAGAAATCTATGAATGGGCGCTCTGAGACGCTCGGGTCGCGATTGTGCGGCGTGCACTGGCGCAAGCCCACCTCGTCCATGTGGTTCAGAAGCCGGCATACGTACTCGCAGGTGAGATCGCACTTCAGCGTCCACGATGCGTTGGTGTAACCCACCGAGAAAGCCATGTTCGGGACACCGCTGAGCATCATGCCCTTGTAGCTCATCGTGTCCGCGAGTGTCACATCCTTACCGTCGACGGAGAACTCCATGCCACCCAGCGCGACCAGGTTGAGGCCCGTTGCGGTGACGACCACGTCGGCCTCGAGCTCCGCGCCCGAGACAAGCTTGATGCCCGTCTCTGTGAATCTCTCGATGCGGTCGGTCACAATCGAGGCGCTACCGGCGGAGATCGACTCGAACAAGTCTCCGTTGGGTACCAGGCACAGACGCTGGTCCCACGGGTTGTAGCTGGGGCTGAAGTGCGTGTCGATGTCATAGCCCGCCGGCAGCTGGCGTTCCAGGCCCTTGCGCAGGATGGCCTTCATCGCCTTGGGGCGGCGCCGAGACAGTTGAAAGCTTGCCATTGTCATCAGCACGTTCTTCCAGCGCATTATCGGATAGGAGACCTTCGCCGGCAGAAAGCGACGCAATAGCTTGGCCACCGGGTCTTCGGCGGGCAGCGAGACGATGTAGGTCGGTGAGCGTTGCAGCATCGTCACGTGTGCTGCCTTCTGCGCCATCGAAGGCACGAGCGTCACGGCGGTCGCACCGCTGCCGATCACGACGACTCGCTTGCCGGCATAGTCGATTGCCTCGTCCCAATGTTGCGGGTGCACGATTTGACCCGCGAACTGGTCGCTGTCCCGGAACTCCGGGGTATAGCCTTCGTCGTAGCGGTAGTAGCCGCTGCACAGGAAGAGGAAATTGCAGCTGATGCGAGCTTTCTCTCCCTCGCCGTGCTCAGCCTCAACCGTCCAGCGGGCCTCCTCGCTTGACCACTCGGCGCGCAAAACGCGATGGTTGAAGCGGATCTTCTCGTCGATGCCGTTGTCGGTCGCCGTCTGGCGCACGTAGTCAAGAATCGAGGGGCCGTCGGCGATCGACTTGGCCTGCGTCCACGGCCGGAAGGAGTAGCCGAGCGTGTACATGTCCGAGTCCGAGCGGATACCTGGGTATTTGAAGAGGTCCCAGGTGCCGCCGCTGCGCTCGCGCGCCTCGAGAATCGCGTAGCTCTTTCCGGGACAGTTGGCTTGCAGATGGGAGGCGGCGCCGATCCCTGAGAGGCCGGCGCCGACGATCAGAACATCGACGTGCTCGAGTGCGTTTATGGAAGAAGGCATGCGGTCGAGCTTACAGCCTGGATGCGCTGTTCCCTCGGCGCATGCGCCGAGGGACGGGACGTGCATGCACGTCCCGCCGGCCGCGCATGCGCGGCCGGGACCATGACGCATGCGTCATGGTCAACAGCAATTTGGATGATTGTCGAGTGCGGACCGGCCGATCTTGGGCGCAAGTCCATACGCGCGAGCACCGCACACAGCGACACTAAGAGTCCATTCACCGCAGTTTGCGCAAAAGCGAGAACGAGCGATGCGAACCAGGACCCCTCAGATCGTGGCACTTGGCGGCGGCGGCTTCTCGATGGAGAAAGACAGCACGCTGCTGGACGATTACATCCTCGCGTTGACCAAAGCCCGCAGGCCGCGCGTGTGCTTTTTGCCGACCGCCTCTGGCGATGCCGACCACTACGTTGTGCGCTTCTACCGGCGCTTCTCGGCCCTGTGCGAGGCCAGCCACATATCGATGTTTCGCCGTGACCAGGGCGGACAGGGCGTCGAGGACGACCTTGCCTCGCATCTGCTTAGCCAGGATTTGATCTACGTCGGCGGCGGTAACGTGGTGAGCATGCTCGGGGTATGGCGCGCTCACGGCTTGGACGCGGTTCTGCGCGAGGCGTGGCAGCGTGGGATCGTGCTGTGCGGCCCCTCGGCCGGCTCATTGTGCTGGTTTGCCGAGGCGCTTTCCGCCTTCCACGGACCGCCCAGGCGCATCGGCGGCCTGGGGCTGCTGCCCTACTCCAACTGCGTGCACTATGACGCCGAGCCGGCTCGGCGCGCCGAGTACCACACGCTTGTGCGCGAGGGCATGCGCGCCGGCTACGCAGCCGACGACGGGGTGGCGCTTCACTTCAAGGCAACCAAGCTTCACCGTGTCGTCAGCTCCCGCGAGCACGGCGGCGCCTTTCACGTCAAGCGCAGCGCCGGCCGTGTGAGGGAGACAGCGCTCGAGGTCTCCTACCTCGGCAAGCGCCGCGGCCCGAGCAAACGCGGCGGCGGCAGGACGAGCGACACGGCCAAGCAACCGAGCCTGCCCGCCGCCAGGGCGGTGGCGCTCGCGTGAGCGCATCTCCGGAGGGGGACCGGCGGCTGATCCTCGCGATGGGCGGCGGTGGCTTCACGATGGAGCCGGCCAACCCGCTGCTCGACGACTATGTGTTGACTCTCACCGAGGCCAAGGAGCCGCGCATCCTCTTCCTGCCCACCGCCTCGGGCGATACGACCACGCAGATCAACGCCTTCTACGCGCGCTTCGGTGGGCGTGCGTGCGTGCCCAGGCATGTCTCGCTGTTCCGGCTCGGCGACCTCGACCGGCCACTCGAGGAGATCGTGCTCGAACAGGACATCGTCTACGTCGGTGGCGGCTCGATGCGCAACCTGCTGGCGATCTGGAACGCGCACGGCCTCGACCAACTGCTCACGCGAGCCTGGCGCCGCGGCACCGTGCTGGCCGGGATCAGCGCCGGCGCCATGTGCTGGTTCGAGGGCGGCGTGACCTGCTCGAGCGGCACCCCGGAACCGTTCGCTGGCTTGGGCCTGCTGAAGGGCTCACTCACTGTCCACGCTGACGGTGAGCCAGAACGCCTGCCGGTGTGGCTTAAGAGCGTGCGCGTGGGCGCACTGCCGGGGGGTTGGGCGGCCGACGACGGCGTCGGCCTTTTGTTTCGCGGGCGTAGCCTTGCGCACGTCGTCAGCTCGCGCCCAGGCGCCGGCGCCCAGCGGGTGGACGCGATCGCCGGCGAGCTGGTGCGCCACCGCCTGGAGTCCGAGCTGCTCGGAGCGAGCGAGCCGACTATTCAACCTCGGCTCGACGACGACGTGCGCGAACTGCGTCAAGTGCAGCGACTGCGGCGCGAGATGACAGGCGAGGCGCAGCGCTTCGACGACGCGTAGTCGCCGACGCACGCGGCACCGAAGACGCGGAGGCCTTCCAAACGGCGATCCCGACAACACCCCCCTTGCCCGGAACCGCCATTTCGACATCCCCCACGCCACCGCCCGACCTCTGACGTCCCGACCGCCGGTGAGCCCTCGACGCGTGCGCTATCCCTTACGAGGGTGAGCGACGATGCCTGAGGGTGACACGATCCACCGGGCGGCCGAGCGCATTCGCGCGGTGCTCGAGGGGCGCGTACCCGAGCAAATCCTGACCCCCCACCCGCGCCACCGCGCAGGTCGCTGGCCGGAGCTCCTGGCGGGGCGCGCCGTACGCTCGGTGGACGCGCACGGCAAGCATCTCTTCCTGCGCTTCGAGGGCGATCTGACGCTGCACTCCCACCTGCGCATGACGGGACTATGGATCGTCTGCCGCGAAGGCCAGCGCTGGCGGCGCTCGCCACGTCGCGCCTGGCTCGTGCTGCGCAGCGAGGGCTGGGAGGCGGTGGAGTTCGACGGACCGCTGCTCGAGCTCACCAGCGACTTCCGCGCGCGGACCGACCCGCGCGTCGCGCTTCTCGGCCAGGACGTGCTCGGCGAGCACTTCGACGACGATCGCTTTCTTGCTCGACTCCGAGCGAGCGACCAGACGCGCGGTATCGGAGACGTCCTGCTCGATCAACGCGTCGTCGCGGGCATCGGCAACCTTTGGAAGTCGGAGCTGTGCTTTGCGGCGGGCATCGACCCCTGGCGAAGTGTCAGCGCGATTTCCGACGAGGAGGCGGTCGCGCTCCTGGGCTTGGCGCGCAAGCTGATGCGGGAGTCGGTGCAAAGCGGCCACAGCGCGCGTCCGCGCGCTGTGTACAAGCAGGCCAGACGGCCGTGCCCGCGCTGTGGGACGCCGATCCGCGGGCGAGGTCAGGGCGAGGACGCTCGCACGACCTTTTGGTGCCCGGGCTGCCAGCGCTGAGTGCACGAGGACTTCGGCAGACTCCCGTCGAATTCAGCGTGGATGACAGGCGAAAGCGCCGGAGCCGCCAAGCCCGCGCCGGCGACCGATCGAGCTCTGCCGCCCGTGCTGCTGGCGCTCACTCTCACCACGGGCCTGATCGACGCCGCCAGCTATCTCGGCCTTGGCCATGTGTTCACCGCAAACATGACTGGCAATGTCGTGCTGCTCGGCTTCGGCTTGGCAAACGCCGGCGGACTACCGGTGCTCGCCCCACTCATCTCACTAGGCGCCTTTCTGCTCGGCGCGGCGATTGGTGGACGACTGGCCATCGGCATAGCCGATGAACACAAGCGGATTCTCCTCATCGGAGTTGCCAGCGAGATCGCGCTGCTGGCGCTCGCAGCCGTTTTCGCCTACGCCGTGCGCATCCAGATCAACTCCGCCAGTGCCTACGCAATCATCACGATTATCGCGTTGGCAATGGGTCTGCGCAACGCAATCGTGCGCAAGCTGGCGATACCCGATATGACGACGACCGTGCTCACGATGACCCTGACCGGCTTGGCCGCCGACGCAGCCGCGACGCCGGCAAGGATCGGCGCCTCACCCCGACGACTGTCAGTCGTGGCGGCGATGCTCGTCGGGGCGATGCTCGGTGCGCTTCTCGAGAAGCAGAACCTTGGCTTGCCGCTGGCCGTGGCGGCCGGTGCGGGCGCCACGAGCTTCGGCGCCTACGTGCTGGGTCACGGTCGCTGGCCGGACAACTCGACACAGAGGCGCTCCAGCAGCTCTTGAACCTCCGGCCGCCGCTGCGTCTCGTGATCGGCCAGCATCGTGGGAAAGCGGCCTACGCTGCCTTAGACGGACCGCTCTCAGTCAAGAAATGCCGGCACTCTGTCGATTACAAGCAGGATGGCTTGTAATCGCGCGCGGCTGGGCGCGCGCCGCCGCTCAAGTTCGCACCGCAGCGCGCTGCCGGTCTACTCCGGCTCGTTCAGGGCCGGTGCAGCGATGCTCGGGCAGACGCGCACACTTGCTTTCGTCGCGGTTGTGGGGATCGCGCTCGCATTGTCGATGCCTCCCGCGCGCGCGGGGAGCATTGGACATTTGCAAGTCAGCGAGGTCGAGTACCGCCTGATCCTCTCGCGCGGCGTCGTCAAAGCCGGGCCGGTCAACCTGGAGGCGATCGACGCCGGCAGGGACCCGCACGACCTGCGCCTGCGCCACAGTGGCGGCGGCCCAGAGCTGGCCGCCCCGGAATTGACCTCGGGAAAGCGCTGGGACGGCGTTGTGAACCTAAAGCCCGGGGTTTACGACCTGTGGTGCTCGCTGCCTGAACACGTAAGGCTGGGAATGCACGCAACGCTCCGAGTAGTGCGCTAAGACAAAGGTGTATCCGGTACGCAGGCCGGGCAATTGCTTTGAAACGTTTCGCGCCTACTCCAGAGAGGGAGCACCAGCATGAGGACTCGCAAGCTTGGAAGTCAGGGACTGCATGTCTCAGAGGAGGGGCTCGGCTGCATGGGTATGTCCGAGTTCTACGGTCGCGCCGACGAGGACGAGGCGATCGCCACGATCCACCGCGCGCTGGAGCTCGGCGTGACGCTGCTCGACACCGCCGACATGTACGGTCCGTTCACAAACGAGAAGCTCGTCGGGCGCGCGATCGCCGACCGTCGCGAGCAGGTCGTGCTCGCGACGAAGTTCGGTAACGAGCGCAAAGAGGACGGCAGCTGGGTGGGCATCAACGGCAAGCCCGAGTATGTGCGCAGCGCTTGCGAAGCGTCGCTCGAGCGCCTCGGCGTCGATCACATCGATCTCTACTACCAGCACCGTGTCGACAAGAACGTGCCGATCGAGGACACCGTCGGCGCGATGGCCGAGCTGGTCAGCGAGGGCAAGGTGCGCTATCTCGGCCTGTCCGAGGCTGGGTCGCAGACGATCCGCCGCGCGCACGCGGTGCATCCGATCTCGGCGCTGCAAACCGAGTATTCGCTGTGGTCACGCGACCCGGAGGAGGCGATCCTGCCGACGGTACGCGAGCTGGGCATCGGCTTCGTGTCCTACTCACCGCTCGGGCGAGGATTCCTCTCCGGCAAGTACAAGAAACCTGAGGACCTGCCAGAGGACGACTTCCGCCGCCATCATCCGCGCTTTCGGGGTGAGAACTTTCAGAAGAACCTCGAATTGGTTGCGCGTATCGAGGAGATAGCTGCCGAGAAGCAGGTCACTGCCGGGCAGCTCGCGCTCGCGTGGGTGCTCAGCCGCGGTGAGGACATCGTGCCGATCCCGGGCACCAAGCGCCGCTCCTACCTGGAAGAGAACGTTGCGGCCGCCGAGATGGAGCTCTCAGAGGCAGATCTCGCGCGCATTGACGAGGCCGCGCCTGTGGGCGTCACCGCCGGCGACCGCTATGCGAGCATGGCGACGATCGACAGCTGAGCCTGATGGCCTGACGAAGTACCTGGAAATTTGGCCGAGCGACACGTACTTCGCTCGGCCAATTCTCATATTTGCGCCGCTATAGAGCAGCATCTGCATCGCTCGGGGATACTTTCGCGCGATGACAACGACGACCACGAGCGCGAACACAACAACTACACACGTCGTCGTGCTGGGCGGCGGCTTCGGTGGCATGTACACCGCGCTTTACCTGGAACGGCTGGCCGCCAAGGGTGCGCCGGTGCGAGTGTCGCTGGTCAATCGCGAGAACTATCTGGTGTTCCAGCCGATGCTGGCGGAGGTGATCGCCGGCGACGTCGGCATCCTTGACACGGTCAGCCCACTGCGCCAGCTGCTACCGAAAACCGAGCTGTTCGTACGCGAGATCGAAGCTGTGGACATGGATCGGCGCGTTGTGACGCTCGGCGCTGGGCTCACTCCACAAACCTACGAGCTGGCCTTTGACCACCTCGTCGTGGCGCTTGGCAACGTCACCGACTTCAGGGGTGTACCAGGGCTGCCCGAGCACGCACTGCCGTTCAAGACACTCGCCGATTCGGTACGGATCCGCAATCACGTGATCAACGTTTTGGAGCAGGCGTCTGTCGTCAGGGACGCTGATGTGCGCCGCACGATGCTGACGTTCGTCGTGGCGGGCGGCGGCTTTTCCGGAACCGAGTTGGCGGCCGCCTTGAATGACTTCGTCACAGACGCCACTCGCCACTACCGCTCGATCCCGCGCGAGGAGGTCCGGATCGTGCTCGTGCACAGTGGCAAGAATGTGCTCGATCGGGAGCTCACGCCGCGACTTGCCAGATACTCGACCAAGGCGCTGGCCGATCAAGGGGTCGAGCTGGTGTTGGGCCGGCGTCTGGTCGCCGCTAGCCCACACGGCGCGGTCCTCTCGGATGGGCAACGCATCGCGACGCGAACGCTGATCTCCACTGTGCCCTCCTCGCCCAACCCGATCGTGGAGCAGCTCGGGCTGGCGAGCGTGCGCGGACGGCTTCAGTGCGATGCCACATTGGCGGTCAAGGGCTCAGACCGGGTGTGGGCCGCCGGCGACTGCGCCCAGGTGCCGATGCCCGGTGGCGAGCCGTGCCCACCGACGGCCCAGCATGCGATCCGCCAGGCGAAGGTACTGGCGGCGAACATCGTCGCCGAGCAGAGCGGCGCCAAAAGACGCACCTTCGCGTTCAAGGGGCTGGGCAAGCTGGGCGCGCTCGGCCACCATCGCGCAGTCGCCGAGCTGCCCGGCGGGATCACCGTCGAAGGTGTGGCCGCATGGCTGATGTGGCGCGGCATCTATTGGGTGAAGCTTCCGGGTGCTGGGCGCAAGACACGCGTGGCCATTTCGTGGTTGAGCGACATGGTGCTGGCCTCCCACCCCGTACAGCTCAATCTGGGTGGGGCTCGCGGCGCCACGCAGGCGCACTACGAGCCCGGTGAGACCGTCTTTGAGGAGGGAGACACGGGCGACAGCCTGCTGATGATCCTCTCCGGCCAAGTCGAGGTGCTCAAGCGTGTCGGCTCAGAGCTTCAACAGATCCGCACGCTCGGTCCTGGCGAGTACTTCGGCGAGATGGCGCTGCTCGGAAGCCGGCCGCGGAGCGCGACGACTCGCGCCTCGAGCGCGCTCGACCTGCTTGTGCTGCCGGGCTCAGACTTCACGGCGCTTGCCAACAGCCTGGGAGAGTTTCGCGGCGAGTTCGAGCAGATCGCGCGCAGCCGCGCCGAATCCGACGCGGCACGCGCGAAGCAACAGCGGCCGGAGTCCGGCGCGACCCAGGCCGCGCCGGACTCGACCACTACTTAGCGCATCGGCTACTCAGACCGGTGGCTCAGACTCAGTGATTGCGTCGATGCTGTCGGCCTTTCCCGTGCCTCGAGCCATGGCCTTTGCCTTTCCCGCCGTGCCGGCCGGAGCCCTGCCCGTCGCCGGGACCTTTGCCACCCGGGCCAGAGCCTTGACCGCCGCCCTGATCTTTGCCACCCTGGCCCCCTCCGGGACCTTTCGGGCCGCCGCCCTGGCCTGAGCCCGGGGGATTCCACGGCAACAGGTAGGCGCGGTAGCTGTTCACTCCCGTCGGAAACTCAGCGTTGAAGATCAGGTTGCCCTGCCGATCGAACTCGGAGAAGTACGGCAGCGCTCCCCAACCGACGAACAGGTTGCCATCGCCGGTCGTTTGCGCATTGCCCTGCGAGGCCGCGGGCAGCCCCTCCGGCTGGTTGTCCGACGCTAGGAGAGTTGCGACTTTGCTCCATGGGTTCAGCTTCACGGTGATCGCACGGCTGGCGGGGAGTAGCGGTGTGCCCGAGGACTCGTTGTCGAAGAACGTGTACTCGTTGTTGCCGACCGCCTCTGGATCGTGCTGCCACGCGAAGATCTCATTCGCGCTATCCAGTGTCTGTCCCGGGGCCGCCTGCACGGTGAAGTCGCTGGCCTTGCCTCCGAGCTGCCAGATGACGTTGCCGCTGGTCAGGCTCACCTTGTAGGTGGTCCAAGTGTCGCGGGCGTCGATCAGTAGGTTGCCGTCCGTGTCGAGTTTGACGGCGTTGATGTGAAACCAGTCCCACGGCGTGCTCGCCGAAGCTGGCAGCGGCTGCTCGCTCTGGCTATAGGGGACATGATCGGCGCTGTTCCACTGGAAGAGAACTTTGCCGGTGGCGATGTCGATCTCCTGGACAACACCGTCAACCACGGTCTGGTTGGCGGGACCGCCGATTGAGCTCAGGTCGACTGTGGCGGTCGTATAGGACAGGATCAGCGCCGTGTTCCACGGGGTTATGAGGAACTCGTGTCCGTCCGCGCCGAGCCCATTGCCGGCGTTGACCGCGGCGATCTGCTGGTAATGGTCGTTGTAGATGTAGTCGGTTCCGCTGGCGAGCCCGCCGAGACCGGTTCCCTGCCAGAAGGTGAGCACCGGCTGGCCTTGGTAGGTCTGCGTGCGGAAGTCGCTTGCCTCCTGCCCAGCGGGCACGGGCTGGAACCAGACGACGTTGCCATGATTGTCGAGGATCTCCGGGCCATTGGCATAGGTGCTCGAGTCGCCGAAGGGCGAAACGAAGATGTCGCCCTGGCCGATGTTCGGCTGCGAGCTGAGGATCGTCACCGGTGGCGGTGCTGTCGGCGCGGCTTGCGCCGCACCTGCAATCGCACCGGGCAGGGCGCCGAGCAGCATCGTCGCGACACCAAGGGCGAACTGGCGCGTTCTGTGCCTGCTCCTGCGGGTGGTGGGTGAAGCATGGTCATGGGACATCTGGCCTTCTCCTGTTGGGTTGTTCGGTGAGCTGGGGATGGGAGATGACGGGAGGACTGCTCCTCACGGACACTCCCTCGTAATCATCATAATCTTTATCAGATTAGTGAGAATTATACGGGCCAGCCCCTTCCTGAGATGGCGCCGCGCGTCTACTACTCGCGCATCAGCTCATCCAGGGTTCTCCCACTCAGCACCGAGGCCGGGTGCTCGGCGACGATGTCAGAACCTTGCTCTGCATGCTCGTCGCGGCGCTTGATGAGCAGCCACTGCGCCTTCGCCCCGGGCCGCGTGCGCTGCAAAGCAAAGCCGCCGCGAAGCTTCTCGCCGTACAGAGAGAAGACCGCATGGCCTCGCTCCAAAGCCTCTGGCCAGGCGACCCTGCCACCCTGCTCGTAGCCGCCTCGATCCCACACGATCACGCCTCCATCCTCGGTTCGTCCCTCGAACGCGTTGTAGGCGATTGCGTGGTCGGGTACTTGGAGGGCCAAACGTTTGACGGAAGGGTCGAGTGAGGGGCCCTTGGGCACGGCCCAGGAACGCATCGCTCCTTCCACCTCTAGACGTAGATCGAAATGGCGCGCCGTGGCGAAATGCTCTTGCACGACGAACTCCCCGGCGCTGACGCCGCGGATGGCAAACTGCTCGTGGCCCTCGACCTTTGCGCGTTGCAGCTTCACCTCGGCGACACTTGCACCTGCCGGTCCCTTACGCAGATAGCCGATCAGCTCCTCAACTGCGACAGCTTGCCCCTCGATATGCGCGCAAACGCTGCCATCCTCGCCGTTGCGAACCCACCCCATCACACCCAATGTGTATGCGCGGCGTCTGGTTGCCTGCCGCAGCCCGACACCCTGCACGCGACCGCTGACGGTTACGCGCAACGCGGTCGCGCCGGCTGGTGGATCCTCCCTCAACGCTCGCCTCAGCCACCCAGCCTGCGGGGATCGTCCTCGATTACCGTCGAGTCGATATCGGCTTCTCCTGAACCGGCGGCGCCACGCGAGCCTGACGCAAAACGGCCGGCGCTCGCGGCGAAGCTCACCAGACGAGAGATGTAGCGGCGCGAGATCCAGCGGCGAGTAAGCATCCGCGTCGGAGGCAAGAGCAGGAGCGCGCCGATCGCGTCCGTGAGAAACCCGGGGATCACGAGCAGCAATGCTCCTAGCAATGCCAGTGCGCTATCGATCCCCGCGGCGGCCGGAGCGCGGCGTTCAGCTGCCGCAAGTGAGACGCGATCGATCGCCGCGCGGCCCTGCACGCGTAGAAGCTGCCAGCCGATCAGCGAGATTCCAAGCAGCAGCGCAGTAGCCGCAAGCCAGCCGATCGCCAGGCCGACCGCAATGAACGCGAGCACCTCGATGAGGGGTACGACGAGAAGGACGAGCAAAAGCATCACAGACAGAGCCTATGCACTCTGGCGTGCGATACCCAGTCGAGGTGAAGCGCGAGGACTCGACCTGGCGTGACGATCTGGGCCAGCTCAAACGGAGTAGCCTTCTGCGATGGGCGAGATCTCTCCAGCGCTATACCGCGCCGGTTCAGGCGAGCCGCTGGTGCTGCTGCACGGGTTCACCGGGACCTGGCATCACTGGCGTCCCGTGTTGGGCGAGCTCGCCGCTCGCTATGACGTCATCGCACCGACGCTCGCCGGACACTATGGCGGGCCTCCATTCGAAATCAATGGCCCGTTGACGTTCGCTTCGAGTGCCGACCACCTCGAACGCCATCTCGACGAGATCGGAGTCGGTAGCGCCCATTTCGTGGGCAATTCGATGGGCGGCGCGCTCACGCTCGAGCTCGCCAAGCGTGGCCGGGCGAGGTCGGTCGTCGCGCTTGCCCCCGCCGGTGGCTGGAACGAAGGCGACGGCGAGGCCAAGCGGCTCGCGCGCTTCTTCGCACGCCAGCTGCGGATCACTCGCCTCAACCAGCGACGCATCGCCACGATCATGCGACGCCCGTCGAGCAGGCGGTTGGCGATGCGCGACGTGATGCGCCACGGAGAGCTCGTCGCACCGGCGGACGCGGTCGATCTTGCGCTCACCTCACTGCGCTGTCCGGTGGCCAAGAAGGCAATCGAAGCGGCCCGCATCGACAAAGGGCTCTCGCTGCAGGATCTCGACCGCATCGCTTGCCCCGTGCTGCTCGCCTCGCCCGAGTTCGATCGGATCCTGCCGGCGGAGCGTCACGCGCCGCGTTTCATGCGTGAGATACCGGGCGTCGAGTCGCGCATGCTCGCCGGCTGTGGCCACGTGCCGATGTGGGACGACACGCAGCTGGTCGTTCGCACGATCAGCGAATTCGTGGATCGTCACATTGCGCCCGGCGGTTCTGTCGAGGCCGTTGCACTCGCCGGCTAGCCAAGCGAGATGCAAGTTGGCTAGCCGTCCGGCGCCGCGGACAACGGCCGGCGACCCCAGCGGAAATAGCTGAGCGCGCCAAACGCGTTGAGGCTCACCAAACGCCAAAGCAGCTTGCTACCGCGTATCTGCTCAGCCGGCCGACGCTGAATGTCACGCTCGCCGGCGGCGACCAGGCCAAGCGATAGCAGCAGGACCACGAGGACCCTGGCTGGCGAGTACGTGCTGAATCTCTGCTTGGAGCGGGACACGCGCGCCATTTTACCGCTTGCCTGCCGCCACCAGCTCCGCCGTTCGAGCTGGCTAAACGGGAGCGCTGGCGCCGGTCAAGCCCTCCACCGTCAGCTCCGTCTCGATCGCCGAGCGTATTGCCGCGAGGGCGTTGGCACGAACACGCAGCTTGGTCGCTGTGTGCGCTGCGGCGTTGAGCTCGGCAAGCTCGGCTGCCGCCGTTTGGCTGCTTGTGCCTAGCTCGCCTGGCTCGACCACCCGATCGAGAAAACCGGCCGCGGCAGCCTCGGCGGGACCGTACATATTGGCGGTGACGACCGCGCGTGAGAACGCTGCCGGGTGCAGACGTTGACGGGCCAGCTCAATCGCAAACCACGGCACGGTGAGCCCGATCTTCACCTCGTTCAGGCCGATCCGGAAGGCTCCCTCGCTGCCGATACGCAAGTCGGATGCGAGCAGCACAAAGGAGCCGGCCGCGACCGCGTGACCGTTGCATGCCGCAACGACGGGTGTCGGGAACGAGAGGATGCGCTCTGCCAGGGTCGCTCCCAACTCGAGCATTTCGATCACCCGCTCGACGTCGCCGCCGGCGAACACCTTCAGGTCGAAGCCGGCCGAGAAATAACTCTCGCGGCCGCTGAGCACGACCACCGCGTTGTCCTGCTCGGCCTGGTCGAAGGCCGCGTGGATTGCTTGAAGCATCGCGATCGAGAAGGCGTTGACCTTCCCGTCGTCCATCGTGATCGTGGCGATTCGCCCATCCAGCTCGTAGCTCACCAGCTCGCTCATCTTCGGTCTCCTGTCGGCTTCATAGGACCTCGCTGCGAGGAGCCTACCGTGCACCCCGAAGCGCTTGTTGGCCGTCGATCGATGGCGCCTGGTGGCGGCACTTCGCTAGGCTCGCAACGTGACCTCGGAGGAGCTTTCAAACCTCGCGCATCTGCGCCGCGCTCGTGATCTGATGGACCGCGAGTACGCGCGTCAGCTTGACGTCGCCACGCTCGCCCAGACTGCGCTCATGTCGAGCGCGCACTTCTCGCGACAGTTCCGTGCTGCCTACGGAGAGACGCCCTACGCCTATCTGATGACGCGAAGAATCGAGCGGGCGAAGGCGTTGCTGCGCCACAGGGACATGTCGGTCACCGAGGTCTGCATGGCTGTCGGGTGCACCTCGCTGGGGTCGTTCAGCGCCCGCTTTACTGAGTTGGTTGGCGAGACGCCGACGGGCTATCGGTCCCACGACCACAGCGCACTCGCGGGCGTGCCTGGCTGCGTTGCCAAAGACCTCACCCGTCCCAGCCGCCGTCGCACGAGCAGGATCGAAGAAACGCGCGTGGTCAAGGCTCGCTAGCTTTGGCGTCATGAACCTAACTTTCTCTCAATGCTTCGTCCTCATCCACGACCCCGAGCTGGCGCTCACCTTCTACCGCGACACCCTCGGCCTTGAGCTGCGCAACGACGTCGCCCGCAGAGAGTTCCGCTGGATAACAGTCGGCGCCGCCTCCCAGCCCGAAGTCGCGATCGTCCTTACCAATTACCTGAACGGCAGCCCCGCCGATAACGACGCGCTTGCCGCGCTGCTTGCCAAGGGCGCTCTCAACGGCGTTCATTTCCACACCGACGACCTCGACGCAACTTTCGAGAAGCTGCGCTCGAGCGGCGCCGAGATCGTGCAGGAGCCCACCGATCAGCCTTGGGGCACCCGCGACTGTGCCGTGCGCGACCCCTCCGGCAACATGGTTCGCGTCGACCAGCCGCCCGCCGCACGGTCCTGAAGCGCTCCGACGCGATCGAGTAGTCCCGGCTGACACAAGACTCGCGCGTATCGGCCACGTGGCCGATACGCGCCTCCCACGCTGCCGCTCCATCCGACGTAGGACATCCGTCGATCAAAGCTCCGCCCGCGAGGATCTTCGGGCACCCCGGTCGAAGGACTTCTGATGCCCGAATCGCGGGCCACGGCGGCTCGATGACGACGATCCTCACGACCAAGCGACGCGCAGGACGCAACGCCGGCTCCAAAGCCGGTCGTGAGGAGCAGCGCAAACTCGCCACGCAACACGCGAAGCACGAGGCAAAGCACGCCAAGCACCATCGGCGCAAGCACAAACCCAAGAAGCACAAGCACCGCAAGCCGGTGCATCGTTCGGTATCGCCGGGCACACTCGGCGTCGCGCTTCCCGTTGCCCCAGCAGCTCCGCCGGCTCCATCCCCCGCTCCGCCGCCGTCGATCAGCTCCTCGCCAATCGCCCTCAGACAGGCGCAGCGCTTGCTGTGGCGCGCCGGCTTCGGACCTACGCCCGGCCAGGCCGAGGCGCTGGCCGGCCAGCCGCTGCAGGATGTCGTCTTCGGCCTGACGCGCCCCTCCGGATCGGCAACGCTGAGCGGCCCGGAACCGGTCGACGAGGAAGGCAATCCCCTCGATCCGGACAATGCCTGGGGTCAAGACCACTGCTGGTGGCTGGATCGCATGGTGCGCTCCGACCAGCAGCTCATCGAGCGCATGACCTTCATCTGGCACGACTGGTTTGCCAACTCCAACGAAAAGGTGAACAACCAGCGGATGATGCTCGAACAGAACGAACTCTTTCGGGGCATGGCGCTCGGCAGCTTTCACGACCTGTTCATGGCCGTCACTTCGAACCCGGCGATGCTCGTGTTCCTCGACGGGATCTACAACGAGAAGAACGATCCGAACGAGAACTACGCACGCGAGATGATGGAGCTGTTCTCCTTGGGCGCCGACCGCGGCGCCTACAGCGAGGACGACGTGCGCGAAATGGCGCGTGCTTTGACTGGCTGGACGGCGGAATGGTCTTCACAGGAAGGCCTGCACGAATTCGAATTCGACAGCGCTCGCCACGACAAACACGAAAAGACGGTGTTCGGCAAGACGGGCAATTGGAGCTGGGAAGACGCGGTGCGCCTGTGTCTTGAAAACCCCTATCACGCCTCGTTCTTCGTCACCAAGCTGTGGGGCTATTTCATTCCGAGCCCCCCGGACGAAGCCACCCTTGCTTCATTGCAAGGGCTGTATGTGAGCTCGAACTTCAGCATCCGCGCCGTAGTCGAGGCGATCTTGCAGCACCCAGATTTCTATGAAGGACCCGAGTTGGTGACTCCACCCGTCGTCTACAACGCTGGTCTGCTGCGCTCGATCGGCCGTCCGATCGACACGACGTCGTGGACGTGGCTGTCGGCCAATGCGGGCCAGCAGCTGTTTTATCCCCCGAACGTGTCCGGCTGGGATTTCACGCGCTGGCTGGACACCTCTACAGCCAAGGCGCGGTGGGAAATGGCTAGCTACGTGACCTCCAAGACCTATCCGAACCCCTGGCCCCAAGAAGGCCAGCCGCAATACAGCGCCACCGAGACCTCGGCGGAAGCGCTTTCGAGCGCGCTCGCCTATTGGGCCAACCCACCGCTCTCACAGGAATCCGAGCAGTGCATCGCCGCCTTCGCCCAGTCCTGCTTGAAAGAACCGCTTGCCAAATGGGAGCAGAGCCCCTACAGGGCAATGCGCCAGAACGCGCTGCGCATGTTGATCGCCACCTCCCCCGACATGCAGGTGAGCTGACTTGTCCAGATGGCCCACAACCGCGAGGGCGAGCTGACCGTGGCCAAGAGCTGCTCATGCGACGATTTCACTCGCTCGCAATTCCTACGCCGCGGCGTGGCGGCCGCGGGCAAGGGGCTGCCGGGGATCGAGCCGGGAATGCCGCTGCCGGCGGGCACTGGGCTTGACCGGCGCACCTTCCTGCTGCGCTCTGCTGGAGCGGCTCTGTCGGTATACGGCGCCTCGATGCTCGGCCCGCGCCATTTCGAAGAGGGCATCGCGCAGGCGATGGCCTCCGGCGGAACAGAACAGCCGGTGCTCGTGTCGATTTTTCTGGAAGGAGGCTGGGACGCGCTGTCGGTGCTCGCACCGGTTGAGGAAAACAAGTACCGGGAACTGCGCCCCGCGCTTGGACTCGCCGAAGGGTCCGGCAAAGTGTTCAGCGAGGACACGAGCCTGATGTGGCATCCAGCCGCAACGGGCCTTGCCGAACTGCACGAAGAAGGCAAGGTCACGACGTTCCCTGCGATCGGCTACCAACCTGCCGACGAGAGCCATTTCACAAGCCGCCACTATTGGGAGGTCGGCCAGCTCGACGCGCAAGCTCGCTCTGGCTGGATGGGCCGCTACCTCGACTTGGTCGGCGAACCGAACAACCCGCTGCAGGGACTTTCGCTCGACTACTCGCTGGCGCCCGCGCTCGCCACGGCGAAGATGCCGGTGGCGGCGGTCTCCTCACCCGCCGATTACACGATGTGGGCCAACGGCCTGAGCGAACCGGTGAGCGGGCCGGCGCTTGAAACTTTCGGCGCTTTGGGCGCCCTGGCGGCGCCTTCCCCCGCTTACGCTCAAGCTCGCGCCGCTTCCTATGACACGGGCCTCGTGCTTCAAAAGATGGCGGGCTTCGTGCAGTCAGAGAAGGAATCGGGCGACAAATCGGCCGTCGTCTATCCGAGCGGCGATTTCGCCGAAAGGTTGGCGGTGCTTGCAGCGATGCTGCACACGGGTATGCCGATCAGGTGTGCCTCGTTGAACGCGGTCGGCTCCTATGACACCCATTCGGATGAGGCCAATACGCTGAGCACGAACCTCGAGGAGACGGTGAGCGCGCTGGTCTCCTTTCAGCGAGACCTGGAAGCGCGCAAACTCGACCAGCGGGTGCTGATCCAGTTGTGGTCGGAGTTCGGTCGCCGTCCGCAGGAAAACGGCTCTGGCACCGATCACGGCGCCGGCGGCTTGGCCTTCCTGATCGGCAGCCGCGCGTCCGGAAAAATGGTGGGTGAATTCCCGGGCCTGAGCAAACTGGACGTCAACGAAAACCTGGTGAACACCTCAGACTTCAGGTCGATGTACTGCTCGCTGCTCGAGCAGTGGTTTCAGACCGAAGCGGGTCTGGTCATCCCCGAAGCGGCGTCCTTCGAACGGCCTGTATTGGTGGCCTGAGCGATGCGGGGAGCTTGGCGCTCGATATTTCTGTTCGGCGTCTTGTGCGCTGTATGCGGCGCCTCGGTCGCGATTGCCCTCGGCGCCCCAGCGCGTCCTGTACATCGCAAGACCACGAGCGGCCGACGGGTGTGCCATCGCACAAAGCACCGCTGCCATACAACCAATTCAAAGAATGCATCGCGGCGCCGGCATCGGTCGAGCACAGGTGCAAAGTCCGTCGCACCCGCTGCCTACAGTCAGAGTGGTAGCCAAAGCCAAGGGCCGGCGGGTTCGAGCATCTCCAAAACACCCGTATCCGGATCGAGCGCCGGCTCCAGCCCGACGGGCGCCGGCGTGGCCGAAGCACCCGTGCCGGCAAAGCCGCCGGACCCCGTTGCGCCCACTCACGTGGAGGTCACAGCCGAAGACGGCGAAGGGTTCCGCTTCGTGCTTTCCCGCTCGAGCGTCCCGGCCGGCAAGACGATCATCGAATTCGTCAACCACGGCCAGGATGAACACAACTTGAATGCCGCCGAAGGCAAAGAAGGAGAAGAAGTGGTGGGCTCTCTCCCCAATACCCCAGCGAACGATCACTCGAGCCTTACGGTAGATCTCAAGCCGGGCAGCTATACGCTGTTCTGCTCGCTCCCAGGGCACGCTGCCAAGGGCATGAAAGCGACGCTCACTGTGGAATAAAGCCGGCGCGGCCGAGTGTCGCTACGGTGTGGGCATGCAGCAGCGAACCTTTGGACGTACCGGCGTGCACGTCAGCCCGCTCTGCCTGGGAGCGATGATGTTCGGCGCCTGGGGCGAGACCGACCATGACGCCTCGATCAGGATCATCCACAAGGCGCTCGACGCAGGGATCAACTTCATCGACACAGCGGACGTGTACTCGCGCGGGGAGTCCGAGCAGATCGTGGGCAAGGCGCTGGCGGGCGGCAAGCGGGAGAACGTCGTGCTGGCCACCAAGTTCCACGGCACGATGGGCGACGACTCCAACGAGGCGGGCAACTCGCGGCGCTGGATCTTCCGCGAGGTCGAGGCTTCGCTGAAGCGACTGCAAACCGATTGGATCGACCTCTACCAAGTCCACCGCTGGGATCCCTGGACCGACCACGACGAGACCCTCGGCGCGCTCTCAGACCTGGTGGCGCAGGGCAAGGTGCGCTACATCGGCTCATCCACCTACCCGGCGGCGCAGATCGTCAAGGCGCAGTGGGTGGCGCGCGACAGGGGGCATGCGCGCTTCGTGTGCGAGCAGCCGCCCTATTCGATCCTGGCGCGCGGGATCGAGGCCGATGTGCTGCCGACGTGCCGTGAATTCGGGATGGGCGTGATTCCCTGGAGCCCGCTGGCCGGCGGATGGCTGTCGGGGCGCTGGCGCAAGGGCGCCGAGGACCTGGAGTCGCGCCGCTCGGCGATGATCCCCCAACGCTATGACCTCTCGCTTCCCGCTAACCAGGCAAAGCTCGAGGCCGCGGACGCGCTGGCACAGCTCGCCGATGAGGCCGGCATCTCGCTGATCCACATGGCACTCGCGTTCGTGATCCGCCACCCGGCGGTCACAGCCGCGATCATCGGGCCGCGCACGCTCGAGCACTTGGAGTCGCAGTTGGGCGCGGCCGAGGTCGAGCTGGAGCAGGCTGTGCTCGATCGCATCGACGAGATCGTGACACCCGGCCGGACGGTCAACCCGACCGACGCCGGTTGGGCCAATCCCGCGCTGGATCCAGCAGCCCGGCGCCGATAGCGGCAAAAGCCATCCCAATGGGTTAAGCCCTCGCCGCATGCGGCGAGGGCCCGGTCGGCACATGTGCCGACCGGCGGGGTCGTACATGTACGACCCCGAACAGAATCGTTTCTCCGCATATCGGGTGCGCACGCTTCGACGAAATCCGTCTTCGGTGACGCACGGCTTGACAGCGCCGCGAAGTACTGCTTAGATGATCGACTTAGTCATATGACTAAGTCACTCGCAACTACCGATGCCGTTGCCGCGGCGGCTCCCAGCTCGATCAGAGA
This sequence comes from Solirubrobacteraceae bacterium, assembly GCA_036510155.1. Taxonomy (GTDB): domain Bacteria; phylum Actinomycetota; class Thermoleophilia; order Solirubrobacterales; family Solirubrobacteraceae; genus Palsa-744. The sequence goes on from DATCEK010000044.1 coordinate 53,091, forward strand.
GGTCAATGTCGAAGCCTTTCTCGAGGCAGCCGAGCGGTTGTTGATCAGAGAGGGGGCGGCCGGGATCTCGACGCGGCAGCTTGCCCGCGAGGCCAGCCAGAATCACGGCCTCGTGCACTACTACTTCGGCTCGGTCGACGAGCTGCTGCTGCAGACGCTGGAGCGGTTCACCGCACGCATACTCGAGCGCCAGCGCGCGATGTACGAAACGGAGCAGCCCTTCATCGAGAAGTGGCGCACCGCGATGAACTTCATCGACGAGGACCTCGCTTCGGGCTACCCCAAGATCTGGGCGGAGCTGCAAGCGCTCGCCTGGAACAAGCCCGAGCTGCGCGAGCGTGTGCAAGGCGTCGCCGACAGTTGGCGCACCGTGCTTCGTGACGCGCTCGCCCAGGCAATGAAGGAGTACGACCTCGACGACAGCCCGTTCTCGGCCGAGGGCTGGGCGGCGCTGGTCGCGCAGTTCAACCAAGGCCTCTTGTTCGAGCGGCTGCTCGGCTTCGATCGCGGCCACAAGGCTCTGCTCGCGGCCATCGACGAATGGCTCAGCTCACTGGAAAAGCGCAAGACCGGGAACAACCACAAAAACACATCCCCCCAAACAACCAATCGGAGGAAAACACGATGAGCGCTGTAGAAATCGACGAAGCGAAGCTCGAAGAGTTCATGGGCCAGTTCGTGGGCGACCTGGGCGCGGCGATCACCACGCCGCTGGTTCTGATCGGCGACAAGCTCGGCCTGTACAAGGCAATGGCCGACAGCGAGCCGGTCACCTCGCAGGAGCTGGCCGAGCGCACCGACTGTCACGAGCGCTACATCCGCGAGTGGCTGTGCCAGCAGGCGGCCAGCGGCTACGTCGAGTACGACGCGGCCACGAGCACCTTCAGGCTGCCGCCCGAGCAGGCGATGGCACTTGCCGACGAAGACAGCCCCGCCTTCATCCCGGGCGCCTTCCAGCTGGTGGCAGCGACGGTCAAGGACGAGGCACAGATTGCCGAGCGCTTCCGCTCGGGCGAGGGCTTTGGCTGGCACGAGCACCACCACGACCTGTTCGCCGGCACCGAGCGATTCTTCAGGCCCGGCTATCTGGCAAACCTGGTGGACGCATGGCTACCCGCGCTCGACGGCGTGCTCGACAAGCTTTCAGCCGGCGCCAAGGTCGCGGACATCGGCTGCGGCCACGGAGCCTCCACGATCCTGATGGCAAAGGCTTTCCCTGCCTCCCGCTTCGTGGGGTCGGACTATCACGAGGGCTCCATCCAGGCCGCCCGCGCCGCCGCCGAGCGCGCCGGAGTCTCAGATCGCGCGAGCTTCGAGGTGGCTTCGGCCAAAGGTTTCGGGGGCGGCCCGTTCGACTTGGTGTGCGTGTTCGATGCGCTACACGACATGGGCGACC
>DATCEK010000045.1:0-4986 GCA_036510155.1 Solirubrobacteraceae bacterium
GAGCCGATCCTGATCGTTCCACTCGCGGACATCTCGCAACTGGGAGAACAGGTCGCGAAACGCGGTGAGCCCGTGGGGCATCGTCTCGCCGCGCTTGAAACGCTCCCACAGCCCGAGCAGCTGTTGCCAAGCGCGGACGTCTGTCGCGATGAGGAACAGCTGCCGGGTGTATCGCTTCTCCTGGCCTCGCTGATTGACGGCGCGGAAGTCGTCGTCCGGGTCGAGCTGGGCGAGGGCCTGCTCACCCAGGAACTCAAGCCCAGGAACCTTGAGCATTGCCTTGGCGAAGCTCGTGACCTCGCCGGCGATCTCCAGCACGAGGATCGTCTCGGGCTCCAGCGCGTCAGGCGTCGCACGCAGGCGCAGCTGCTGGGCGTCTAGCGCAGCGGTGATGCGCTGCAACTGTGGCCCGATGCGCTGCGCCTGCCGATCGGCGCCGGGACCGCGAACCTTGTCGCGGCCCCGTGGTCCGGGTTTGGTTCGTCTGCCCGGCCTGGCCGGGGCGAACAGCAGCGGAACGCGGTCAGTCACGTCAGGACGTGTCCTGGGTCAAGCGCCGGACGCGCTGCTCGATGAGATGGCGAAGGTCGCGCTCCGGTTGAAGGACGTGTCGCCGACGGATATCGAGCGTGAGGTCGTGAAGCTGAGAGAAGCTCGCCGACTCGGTGGCATCGGCAAGCCTGCGGGACGTGTACCCGGCGTTCTTGTCGAGACTCGACAAAAACGACTCGAAGTACGCGGCACGCTGCGCGTGCGTCGGGATCGGCAGGATGAAATGCAGCTCGAAGCGGCGATGAGCAGCCCGATCCAGCAGCTCGGGATGATTGGAGGCGGCGATCAGAATGACGTGGCTCGGAACCTCGTCGACGAACAGCAGCAGCGAGCTGACGACTCGCTTGATCTCGCCCGTCTCGTGCTCGTCGCCGCGCTCCTTGGCGATCGCATCGAACTCGTCAAGGAACAACACGCACCGGCGCGTCCGTGCGAATTCGAACACCTTGGCCAACCGTGCGCCCGTCTCGCCCAGGAAACTGCCGATGACTGCCTCATAACGAATCCGCACGATCGGCAGATACAGCGCCTCGGAGATGGCCTCCGCCAGACTCGTCTTGCCATTGCCCGGTGGTCCGGTGAGCAGGACGCGATGGCGTGGCTCAAGGCCGTGAGCACGCAACAGCTCGACGCGCTGCTGCTCCTCGATCAGCTCCTCACAGGCGACGCGAACCGTTTGGGGCAAGACAAGGCTTGCGAGCGTACGCTCGGGCGTGATGATCTCGATGCCTGGGCCAGGCTCCAACTCGGCCAACCCGGAGAAGCCATTGGTGCGCCCATGCCCGTTGCCGCCGTTTCGACGAAGCGCCGCCTCGATGCGGTCAGCCAGCACGTGGTGCTGCTTTTCTCGCTCCTCGGCGATCAGCGCCTCGACAGTGCGCGTGAACGCGGCATCGTCGCGCTGGCCGGCAGCCCGGACGAGGCCAAGGATGAGATCAGCACGCGCCACAACAACAGGATGACGACCTGGGCGGCTCGATGTGCAAGACAGGCCGGTTCGGCCGCAAAGACCGCGATGTCGACGGCCGCTGTCCATCTCCTTCGCGCTGTCGGGCTGGCGAGGGGCCGGGTCGGATGCGTCCTAGCGTTGGTGATCCTATGCGCTTCATCGAGCTACTCCCAGCCGTAGAACGTTCACACGCCACCACGCGACAGATCATCGCTGTGAGGGGCTGCCAGCTATGCGCCTCGCTATTGACGCTGGACTTGGACCGTGCAGGCGTGCAAGCCGAGTACGTCACCGGCCGCTACTCGGCACTGCCTGAGCAAGAACACTGGTGGGTAGAAGCTGCCGACGTGCTGCTCGACCCCACCCGCGACCAGTTTTCCGAGGACCCGTTCGCTGAGCACTACACGGGCGAGTACCGGCGTGCGGGCGCCAAGCCCGCCAGCCAAATGGTCGCTGAGGCGACGATGCTGCTGCGCCTGCAGTGGTCGACCAACCGGCGGGTGCGAGGCGCGATCGCCGAGGTCGCAGCTCAGTACCAGCTAGATCTCGCGCAGATCATGGAGCCACCCGGCTTGCTCACGCCGGTTCGTTCGACGCCAGGAGCCGCTCAAGAAACCGAACTCGGCTTGCCAGACGCTTTCCCGTAGAGGGGAACGGGGTCGCGCACGCTTCCGTGCGTGCCGGCTCCTCATAAACAAATGACTGCCGACATCACGTAAGGGACCTCGAGCGGACTCCGCGGCTCCGCATCCGCACTTGCGAAGGGGGACCGTCGCGCGATCGAGGATGAAGCGCGACGCCGACAACAGACACACGGACCCCGGCGGTACCCGCTATTCCACAGCGGCCGAAGCGAGCCCCTCCTGACTGCAAGCACGGACGCGCGGCCGCATCGCTGTCAAGCGGGAGACGACTGCCCGTGAGCCCCTGACGTGCCGGCTCCCGGCTTCGCGGGCTCGCGCCCGCTCCCAGGCAGGCTGCGACACAAGCCGATCGGCTCGCCGCGCCGGCGACCGCCGACGGCGTGGCCCTACCTTCAACGGCCGGCTACCGACGCCGGCTGCGCCCGCTGTAACCGAGCCTCCCTGCGGTCGGCTCTCCACCGACCCAGGCGTCGTGCAATGCCGGCCTTGCAGCCCTTCGGGCTGCTCGCTCGCTGCTCGCTGACGCTCACAGGCTCACGCGGCCGGCTGCACAACGCCAAGCCCGGACAGACTAGATGCACTGTGAGTGTGCGTACAGCAGTTGCTGTGTCGTGAAGGTGCGTTCAGCGGCTGCGTTGTAGTCGACGTTTCCCCACGTGGGGAAACGTCGGGTCTGGTGTTCAGGCTGGCCCTGGTGGCGATGGACGTGACCCACATATGCACTGGCCCTGCGCTTGGCGTGGGTGCTCTTGTCCTGATCTGTCCGTCTGTTGCTGCCGGTCCCGGCCTGGCCTCCGCTGGTGGCCTGATCAGAAGCCTGTCCGCCCCGTTTTGTGGGGCGTGACTCATCACAGTCTTGCCCTTTGCGGTTCCTATTGCCCAGACCGAGTACCGACAGACAAACCCCCAGGAACAGGAGGTCGTATTTCATGCTGGCAGACCAGGCCGACCATGTGCTCGGCATCGACACGCACCGCGACTCGCACTCCGCGGCGATCCTCGCCACGGACACGGCGGTCGTGCGGGGTCAGATCACCGTCGCCGCGAACGAGCGCGGCTACAGGCAGCTGTTGCGTTTCGCTCGTGAGAGCGCCCCCGGCCGCAGAGCGTGGGCAGTCGAGGGGACGGGCAGCTATGGCGCGGGACTGACCGTGTTCCTTCTCAGGGAGGGAGAGCTGGTGCTCGAGGTCGATCGCCCTCGCCGCCCGGCACGCCGCGACCGCGCCAAGTCGGACGAGCTCGACGCGATTCGTGCAGCTCGCGAAGCGCTCACGCGTGAGCATCTGGCCCGTCCACGCCAGCGGGGAGAGCGCGAGGCGCTGCGGGTGCTCTTGGCCACACGTGACAGTGCCGTGCGCTCCAAGCGCGCGGCGATCACGCTGATGAAGGGCCTCTTGGTCTCCGCTTCACCGGGCCTGCGTGAAGGGCTGCGCTCGCTGGCGACCAATGAGCAGCTCGCGCGCTGCGCCCGCCTGCGCGTCATCAGCACGCAGGACCCAGAGCAGCGCGCCACGACGATCGCGATCCGCGCGAGCGCCAGGCGAGCGCTCGCGCTGCAGCAGGAAGCACTCGAGCTCGAAACGGAGATCAAGCCGATCGTCGCCGGGCTGGCGCCCTACCTCTTGGCGGAGATGGGTGTCGGGCCGATCGTCGCAGCGCAGATCCTCTGCGCCTATTCCCACCACGGACGAATCCGCTCGGAGGCGGCCTTTGCCTCACTTGCCGGCGTCGCGCCGATCCCGGCCTCCTCGGGGCAGACCGTGCGCCATCGCCTGAACCGCTCAGGCGACCGTCAGCTCAACCGGGCGCTTCACACGATCGTGCTCTGCAGGATGCGCGATGACGCTCGCACGCGCGCCTATGCGGCTCGCCGACAAGCCGAAGGACGCAGCACGCGTGAGATCAAGCGCTGCCTGAAGCGCTACACCGCACGCCATCTCTACCGGCTACTTCAGGCCTCACCGCCGAATCTCGCAAATAGCGTGACTTGACAAACATAGAAGCATCACCCTGGCGGGTGCTGTGTCCGCGCTGTGCAATCCGTTGGCCGGTCTGGAGCCTTCGTGGTCTGTATCCGTTGTGATGACCGCAGCCAGCATCGGTGCCGCCAAGGGCGGTGGGTACGCGCGCTACCTGGAGTCAAAGACCGTGGAGCCAGAGCGCGGGGACTACTACCTCTCCCCGGACGGGGAGCCCACCCAGGCACCCGGCCAGTGGCTTGCGAGCCCCGACACGCTCGCCCGCCTCGGGATCGAGGGCTCGATCGTGGAGGGCCGGGACTTCATCGCGCTGATGGAAGGCAAGCATCCGCGGTCGGGAGGGTTCCTGCGCCGCGCGGGCTCCACCGGCGGCAGGGCCGCTGGCATCGACCTGACCTTCAGTGCCCCCAAGTCGGTGTCCGCCGTGTGGGCGCTCGCGGACGAGTCCCAGCGGTGCGCGATCGAATCCGCGCACGCCGCCGCCGTCAGCGAGACGATCGCGCACCTGACCGAGACCGTGCCGACCGTGCGCCGCCGCCAGCGCGGGCAGGTCATCGAGGAGCACGCCCGCGAGGTGGTGGCCGCCGAGTACCGGCACACAACCGCACGCGGCGTCCTCGAGGGAGACGTACCCGACCCGCAGCTCCACAGCCATGTGGTCATCACCAGCGCGATCCGCGAGGACGGTCAGATCGTCGCCGTGGCCTCCCGTCCGATCTTCCGCTCCGCCCGCGAGCTTGGCGCCTACTACCGCTCATCGCTTGCGCACCAACTCCAGCAGCGGGGTTATGCGATCGAGCGGGGCACCGGCAAACATGGTCGCTACTTCGAGATAGCCGGGGTGCCGCGCGGTCTGCTCGAC
>DATCEK010000046.1:0-12734 GCA_036510155.1 Solirubrobacteraceae bacterium
CTCGGCGCCGCCACGCCCGGCCACACGCTTGCGCAGCAGGCCCATCGAGACGAGCGCCTCGGCGTGGGCCTCCCAGCGTGCTCCGAAGAACTCGGCGTCGGGCGCCTCGAGTGGCCCCTCGTAAGCCGCGCACAGCAGATGCGCCTGGTGGATCTGGGCGCTCTCGTGGTCGAGGATCGCGGCCTCCACGGCTCGCTCCAGGAACTCGTCGGGGTGGCGGCAGAAGAACTGGTCGAGCGCGTCCTCGCCGGCCACGTAGACGGCCAGACCCTTGCCCCGGCGCCCAGCCCGGCCCCACATCTGACGTAGCGCGGCCACGGTCCCGGGAAAGCTCACCACCACAGCCGCGTCGAGCTCGCCGATGTCGATCCCAAGTTCCAGCGCATCGGTCGTGATCACTGCGCGCAGCTCGCCGCTTGTCAAACGCGCCTCCAGCTCGCGGCGCTGCTGGGCGGTGTAGCCGGCGCGGTAGGGCGCCACACGCTCGGCCAGCTCGGCATCTGTGCGCTTCAGGTCTTCGGTGACCATGCGCGCGAGCAGCTCGACGCCCTTGCGCGACTTCATGAAGCAGATGCAACGCGCCCCTTCGCGCACGAGCCGTGCAAGCAGCTCGGCCGCCTCGCCGAGCGCCGAGCGCCGTGCCCCGATCGCCTCGTCGGTGAGCGGCGGATTCCACATCGCGATCTGCCGGCGCGGCGTGGGCGAGCCGTCGTCGTCGACCAGGCCGACGTCCTCGAGGCCCGTCAGGCGCTCTACCAGCTCTACGGGGTTGGCGATCGTGGCGGAGGCGAGCAGCACCCGCACGTCACTGCCGTAGGCTGCAGCGACACGCAGCAGGCGGCGCAAGACATTGGCAACGTGTGAGCCGAACACACCCCGATAGACGTGCGCCTCGTCCACGACGACGATGCGCAAATGGCTGAACAGCCGCTCCCACGCGCCGTGGTGGGGCAGGATGCCCACGTGCAGCATGTCGGGGTTGGTGAGAATCACGTTGGCACGCCGGCGGATGTCGCCGCGCGCTTCGCGCGGCGTGTCCCCGTCGTAGATTTGCGGTCTGACCTGCTTGGTCAACCCGAAGGCGTTGATCGCTCGCGCCTGATCTTGGGCAAGCGCCTTCGTCGGATACAGGTACAGCGCGCGCGCAAACGCGTCGCGGCAGAGCGCGTCGAGTGTCGGCAGGTTGAAGCACAAAGACTTGCCCGAGGCCGTGCCGGTCGTGACGATCGTCGTTCGCTCCCAAGAGGACTCGAGCGCCTGTGCCTGGTGGGAGTAGAGCTGCTCTATCCCCACCCTGTGCAGGCCCAAGATCACGTCGGAGTGCAACTCCTCGGGGATCTCGACAAGCGTCGCCTCTCCAGGCCCCTCATGTGCCTGTCGTACGAGCCGTCCATCCTCGCGCGCCTCGTCGAGCACAGCGCTCCACGGGTCGATCATGCGTTCCACGGCCACCACTTGCGATAGTAGAGCCGATGCTCTGTCTCGCCACCCCGCCGCGCGCGAAAGTCCGCACCCTCCACCGTTCTGTGTACTTCTATGCGTTGGGCGTCGGGCTGAGCACCCTTGCACCCTCGGGCTTTGACAGCACATGTCGCAGGTGAGGGGCAAATGAGCGTGCGCTGCCTGTATGTCGACCTCGACGGCACGCTGCTCGGACGCGGCGCCTCGTTGGTGCATGACGGCGAAGGGAATGTCTCCTTGGAGGGAATGCGGGCCGTGCAGGCGTGTTTGCGTGCTGACGTGGAGATTGTCTTGATGTCGGGCCGCCGCCGCCAGCAGGTGGCTGAGGATGCGCGGTTGCTCGGAGGAGATTCCTACATCTTCGAGGCCGGCGCCTGCGTGGTGTTGGGTGCCGGGGTACTCGGCCCTCCCGGCACTCCGACGACGGTGCGCCCCGGCATCGCGCCCGCGGGCGGCGAGGAGCACTGGCTCACCGGAGACATGGTTCCAGGCGAGCTTTCGATCGCCGATCAGATAGATCGCGGCGGTGCCCCAGCGCTACTGCTCGAGCGCTACGAGGGACGGCTCGAGTATCACGAGCCGTGGCATGTCAACCGAGAAGTGTCACACCTCTTCCGTGGCTTGGTCGATGCGCTGGAGGTCGACGCGTTGCTGGCTGAGCACGGTCACGGGGGTCTGCGGTTGGTCGACAACGGCGTCGTCAACCGGCGGTCGCCCGCACTGGCGGGCCTGCCACACGTACGCGGCTATCACCTCGTGCCCGCCGCCGCCTCCAAGGCGGCGGCGGTCGCCTTTCACCGTAAGGTGCGTGGCTATGCCCGCGAGCAGACCTTCGCCGTCGGCGACTCGCGCGAGGACCTCGCCTGCGCTGAGCACGTCGGCTCTTTCTGGCTGGTCGCCAACGCCGTCGAGCGCGACCCCTCGATCCGTAAGGTCGCCGCGACGTTCGAGAACGTGCGTGTCGCCGAGGCGGGTCACGGCTCGGGCGTCTACGAAGCGGTCGTGAGCACGCTCCTCACTCGATGATGCCCTCGCGCTTCTCCTCCTCATAAAGACGCTCGACGACGAACTCCTTCAGCAGGGTCTGGTAGCCGGTATTGCGGCGTGCCGCGAGCACGCGCAGCCGCTTGAGCGTGAATTCGTCGAAGCGTACGGCGATCGGCGTTGTGCGGCCTTTCGCGAGAGCCTCCTGGGGGATCTTGCGACGCCGCTCCTCCTGCGCATGGGCGGCTGCCAGTTCGGCTTCGAATCGCTCGACCGACTTCTTCCCCGCCTCCTTCATGAATGTGTCGAATGCGGCCTTGTCTTGGCTCGTTTGAGCTTTCTTCTTTACGGGGGGCATGTGTATATTCCTTTTTGGCAAAATCCTATAGTGAATACGGAAATGTATACAATAGCATTCCGTAGTCACTATGGTAGACAGTCGAACAGGGATGTCCCGTGGCGGTGACTCACGGTCTACTCGGACGGTCTACTCGGCAGTATGTTCGCGTGAGGCGGTCGGCGGGATATCGCAATGCGTACTGGGAGCGCCTGTCGCCAGATTTAGGGACGCGTCCCTAGCGTCGACGGGCCAGCCCGCGCCACAGGCGCCGCCAGAAGCCCGGCTCGGGCCGGCGCCGCCAGCGGGCGGGCGGGGGGACGGTGGTGCGTACGAGCGCAACCCAATCATCCAGCGGCAGCTCACCGGAGATCAGCCGTCCGAGAGCACTCGTGACAGGTGCCTTGACGCCGGCTTGCTCCAGCGTGCGGGCAAGCAGCGGAACCCACTCGAGTGCCTCCACCGCCTGGCCGATGTGCGTCGGGATCTCGAGCGCCGGCACTCCCTCGGCGAGCAGTTCGCCGGCACGGCGGTTGCGGCTCTCGCGCGCCAGCGCAGTGGCGAGGAGATCGCCGACGCCGGCCAGACCGATCATCGACTCCGGTCGCGCGCCCAGTCCCTCCGCATAGCGCCACACCTCGGCAAATATGTGGCCCGCGGCGGCCCCAGCCGCGTTTGCCCCCTGCGCCTCGGTAGCGCCCGCCGCCAGTGCCGCCGCGTTCTTGGCCGCGCCCGCAAGCTCCACGCCGACCGGGTCGTTTGACTGCTCGCAAACCACACCGGCACGTGTGAACACATGCGCGAGCGTGCGCGCAAGCTCTTCGTCGCTCGACGCCACGACCAGTCCGGCACCGAAGCGAACCATCTCTTGAGCGTGTGCGGGTCCGCCGACGCAAGCCACTCGCTGCGCTCCGAAAATGCCGCTCAGCACCGTTGTCGGTGGGCGCCCCTCCGGCATCACCAGCCCCTTGGCGAGCGACACGATCGCCGTTCGCCGGCCGAGCTCGCCGCCTCGCAATGCGGAGATCGCGTCCCCCAGTCCGCGTGAGGGAACCGCCAGGAACACATAGTCGGCACGTGCCACGCCCGCTGACACCGGCTCCACACGCAGCTGGCTCGGCAGCTCCACCCCTGGCAAGTACAGCTTGTTCTCGCGTTCCTCCGTGAGTAGCTTCGCCTGCTCGGGGCTGCGTGTCTGTAGCGTCGTGCGCAAGCCGGCCCTGCTCAGCAGCACAGCCAGCGCTGTGCCGAAGGAACCGGCCCCGATCACGCTCGCGCGACGAGCCACGGGGCTTGCAAGCGTGCGGCCGCGGGCCCGTACCGGCGTCTCAGCAGGTGCCGGCGAGGAGGGCGTCATGGGTGCCGATGACGTGTTCGGAGTCGAGAAGGTCGAGCCATCCGGCGCTGACGTTGGAGTGGTGCTCGGAGTAGCCTCGGGCTCAGTCATCATGCGCGAGCCTACTGCCCCAATGAGAAGCGACGAGGAGTGGCGCAACTGGACCGGCGATGAGGCTTGCCGCCCGGCGGCGATCGTGCATCCACACTCGCTCGCCGAGATCTCGGCAGCTGTCGAGCGCGCGAGACGCGAAGGCTCGAGTGTGCGGGTGGCCGGCGCTGGCCACTCCTTCAGCGACATCGCCTGCAGCGAGGGCCTGCTGATCGTGCTCGACCGCATGCATGGTGTGCTCGACGTGGACCGTCAATCGGGCTTGGTGCGAGTGCAGGCGGGCATTACGATCGCGCGCCTGAACGAGCAGCTCGCCGGCCACGGCCTCGCGCTCGAGAACCTGGGCGACATCGACGTGCAAAGCATCGCCGGGGCGATCTCGACGGCCACGCATGGGACCGGCGCACGCCTGCGCAACATCCCCTCGCAGCTAGCGTCGATGACGCTCGTGCTAGCCGACGGCTCGACACTCGAATGCTCACCCGAGCACCACCCGGAGCTGTTCCGTGCTGCCAGAGTCGGTCTCGGCGCGCTCGGTGTGGTGGCCGAGGTGACGTTGCGCTGCGTCCCCGCCTTCACGCTATGTGGGATCGACGGCCAGGCGCCACTGGCGGAGACGCTCGCCAGCTTCGAGGAGCAGACGCTCGCCAACGATCACTTCGAGTTCTACGTCTTTCCCCACTGCGACATTGCGCTGACGCGCACCAACAATCGCGTCGAGGGGCCAGCGCGTCCGCGCGGGCGCGTGTTCGAGTACGCAAACGATGTGCTGTTGACGAACCACGCATTCGACCTGCTGTGCCGTGTGGGCAGGCGCATGCCCAGTCGCATCCCGGAGATCAACCGCCTTGCGACACGCCTGGCAGGCAGCTCCAAGCGGATCGACCGCTCCGAGCGCATCTTTACCAGCCCGCGTCTGGTGCGCTTCACCGAGATGGAGTACGCGCTGCCGCGTGAGCAAACCACGAAGGCCGTACGCGCCGTCATGGACATGGTCGAGCGCGAAGGTTTCGCGGTGCCTTTCCCGATCGAGGTACGCGCGGTCGCGCCAGACGACGCCATGCTCAGCACCGCCGCCGGGCGCGAGAGCGGCTATGTGGCGGTGCACATGTATCAGGGCATGCAGTGGCGCCCTTACTTTGAAGCGGTCGAGCAGATCATGGACGGCCTCGAAGGGCGGCCCCACTGGGGCAAGCGCCACTTCCAGACGGCGCAGACGCTGCGCCCCCGCTATCCCGACTGGGATGCTTTTCAAGCGATTCGCGCACGGCTCGATCCGCACGGCCTGTTCGCCAACGCATGGACCGACCGCGTGCTCGGGCCGGTCGCAGGGGCGCCCGCGTCCCACGGGCTTTGAGGTGGCCATGGCGCGGATAGAGCGAGACGCGAAAAGCACTGGCGCGGGCACCGGGCTCGAGACGAGTGAAGCGCATCTGCGGCGCTTGGAACGTGTCACGGCTGGAATAGAGCCGCCGTTTGCGCTCGTCGATCTCGGACTTTTCTGGCGCAACGCCGCGGACATGGAACGCCGCGCCGCCGGCAAGCCGATCCGGCTGGCGAGCAAGTCCGTGCGCTGCCGTGCCCTGCAAGAACGCGTGCTCGCGCGCCCCGGTTTCAACGGCACTCTCGCGTTCACGTTGCCAGAGGCGCTGTGGCTAGCGGAGCAGGGCTTCCGCGATGTCGTCGTGGCCTATCCGACCGCAGATCGCGAGGCACTGCGCACACTCGCGCGGCGGACCGCGCAAAAGCCGGACGTGCGCGTCGCGGTGATGGTGGACAGTGTCGCCCAAGTAGAGCTGATCGAGTCCGCGATCGCCACGCATGGCGATCGCGGTACAAGTGGTCTCGGGGAGCCGGGAGACCTTGGCGGCGGCGAGCCGGCCACGCAAGACGGCCTCGTCCCGATCGAGGTCTGCATCGACATCGACGCCGGCCTATGGCTGCTCGACGGGCGCATCCGCATCGGTGCAAAGCGCTCGCCGGTGCACACCCCAGAGCAGGCGGCCACGCTCGCGCGAGAGATCGTGGCGCGCAAGCGACTGCGGCTCGTCGGGATCATGGCCTACGAGTCGCAGATCGCGGGCCTGGGCGACGCGCCGTCGGGCAGGCGCCTGCGCGGTGCCACGATCCGCGCGCTGCAGAGCCGCTCGGCACGCGAGCTTTCTGTACGACGAGCGGCCGCTGTGGCCGCAGTGCAAGAGGTACTGCACGCCGCCAACGCCAAGCCGCTGCGCTTCGTCAACGGCGGCGGCACCGGCAGCCTCCATTCGACAACGGTCGAGCCAGCCGTCAGCGAGATCGCCGCCGGCTCAGGGCTCTACGGCCCAACGCTGTTCGACGCCTACCGCGCCTTCCAGCCGCAACCGGCCGCCCTGTTCGCGCTGCCGGTGGTGCGCAAGCCGAGCGCGGCAGTGGCGACGGTGCTCGGCGGCGGCTACCTCGCCTCCGGCCCCGCCGACGCGGCACGTCTGCCTACGCCCTACTTGCCGGCGGGCCTGTCCCTCGACAAGCAGGAGGGCGCCGGGGAGGTGCAGACACCATTGATCGGCGCCCCCGCGCAGGCGTTGCAGGTGGGAGACCGCGTGTGGTTCCGCCACGCCAAGGCCGGCGAGCTGTGCGAGCGCTTCGAGCGACTGCACCTGATCGAGGGCGAGCGCATCGTCGAGGAGGTCTCGACCTACCGTGGCGAGGGCAAGTGCTTCCTCTGAGAGCACAAAGCCGGGGACGTGAAACTGTCCTCTCGCTGCACGCGGGTGTAGCGGCGATGACTAAACCAACGCCGCAAGCTTGCGCCCGGCAGCGCCGAGAGCGCGTGTCGTGCTCGCCTGGAGAATCACCTGTAGATCGACGATGCGCGCCTCGAAGGGATCGAGCGCGTTCTTGGCGGTCACGGCATGAGCCGGAACCCCAGACTGACGTGCGCGAGTGGCCGCCTCGAACACGATGCTTCCAGCAAGCTTGCGGTCATCCAGTCGCGCGCACGCGATCACAACTGCTCTGGCGGCGCGCATGCGCCGGTCGAAGTCCACTTCATCGAGCGGCCTCGACACATCGGCTGTCGGCGTGGCGATGTTCTCAGCCAACGGGCACGCATCGCAGGCGAGGTGCCCCGCGGCCGTCAGTCCGTGCGAGATCGCGTCCGCAACACGCTCGGCACGCATCTCCTCTCCAAACCCCTCCGCAAGTACGAGTACGACTTTGGAGATCACGCCTGGCATCCTTTCAGGCAATGGTCGATGACGAGCACGTCATGCTCGAGGTCTGCGGGCGCGAGCTACGCGTCTCCAAACCGGGAAAGCTCTTTTTTCCCGAGCCCGGCATCACCAAGCTCGATCTCATCGCCTACTACGTCGAGTGCGAGCAGGCCGTTGTACGCCACCTGCGCGAGCGCCCCACGGTGATGAAGCGCTGGGTCGACGGCGTACAGGGCAAGCCGTTCTTTCAAAAGCGCGTGCCAAACGGTGCCCCTGAGTGGATCGAGACGGCGACCGTCACCTTCCCCAGCGGCCGCCACGCGCGCGAGCTGGTACCCAACGACGCCGCCCACCTCGTCTGGGGAGCCAACCTCGGCGTGATCGACTGGAACCCATGGCCGGTGCGCCGCTCGGACCTGGACCACCCCGACGAGCTGCGCATCGACCTCGACCCGGGACCGGGCGTCGACTTCGCGACGGTGCGCCGCGTCGCGCTCACGGTGCGCGAGGTGCTCGAGGAGCACGAGCTGCTCGGCTTCCCCAAGACTTCGGGTTCGCGCGGCATCCACGTGTTCGTGCGCGTGGCTCCAGAGCATGGCTTCGACGAACTGCGCCGCGCCGCGCTGGCGCTGGCGCGCGAGGTCGAGCGGCGCATGCCCGGCGAAGCGACCTCGAAATGGTGGAAGGAGGAACGCATCGGGGTCTTCATCGACTACAACCAAAACGCCCGCGACCGCACCGTCGCCTCGGCATACTCGGTGCGCGCCGTGCCAGACGCGCGCGTCTCCTGTCCGCTGGAGTGGGACGAGGTCGCCGACGTCGAGCCCTCCGAGCTGCGCATCGACACCGTTCCGGCAAGGCTCAAAGAGCGCGGTGACCCCTCTGCCACGATCGACGAGCACCCAGGTTCGCTGGCGCCTTTGCTGGAGCTCGCGGCACGCGACGAGCGCGAGGGCCTGGGCGATGCCCCATGGCCACCTCATTTCCGCAAGCAGGAGGGCGAGCCGAGCCGTGTCCAGCCGAGCAAGGCCAAACGGCGATGAGTCTGCCGCTGAGCCCACCGCTGAAGCCCGAGCTTGCGCTCTCGCGCAAGGAGCTGCCCACGGGTGAGGAGTGGGTATACGAGGTCAAGCTCGACGGCTTTCGCTGCATCGCCTTCGTCGATGGGGACGACGTCTTCCTGCAGTCGCGCAACGGCAGACCCCTCGGTCGCTACTTTCCCGAGCTGGAGTTTCCCCCAGGTGAATATGTGCTCGACGGGGAGATCGTCGTGCGCGACGCCTCAGGACACGAGGACTTCGACGCGCTCGGCCAGCGGGTGCACCCAGCGGAGTCGCGGGTGCAGCGCCTGTCGCTGGAGACCCCAGCTGTGTTCATGGCTTTCGACCTGCTCGCCTACGAGCAGGCTTCGTGGCTGGAGCAGCCTTTCGTCAAGCGCCGCACAGGCCTGGAGCGAATGTTCGAGGCGGGACTGTTTGAGAGCACCCCGGTCGAGCTGATGGTCTCGGTTGACACGCCAGAGGCGGCCGAGCCGTGGCTGGCGGACGCCGAGGGCGTGATCGCCAAGCAGCGCTCGGCCCCATATCTGCCGGGCGAGCGCAAGGGCATGGTCAAGGTCAAGCGCACACGCACGATCGATGCCGTGGTCACCGGCTGGCGCCCAGGCAAGGAGGAGCGCACCGTCGGAGCGCTGATCCTGGCCCTCTATGACGGCGAGGAGCTGCGCGTCGTCGGGCACTGCTCGGGTCTCGCGGCAAAGGTCAAGCGAGATCTGGTCGATTTCTTCGCGCCGTATGAGACGGGCGATCGCGGCTCCTCAGACCCGAGCCGTTGGAGCGCGGATCGCAACCTGGAGTGGGTCGCACTGCGCCCTGAGCTGGTCGTCGAGATCGACTTCGATCACGTATCGGCTGGGCGCATCCGTCATGGGGCAAAGCTCAAACGCTGGCGCGAGGACAAGCCGCCGCGCGAGTGCACGATCGATCAGCTTGCCAGTTGAGGCGTAGTCGCAGGGATCGCTAACGCGCTTGGAATAGAGAGCTCGGTGTGCGGCACCGGCTGGCCTCGGCGGACCAGATACGCTGGACGGATGAGCCAGGAGGCAACCGCAACAGCCACGGTGGCCGAGGAGGAGTACCTGCAGATCCTCTTCTGGCTGCACGAGGCCGGCCTGCCGATGACCGGCGCCAACGTGGCGAGGGCCATGCAGCTCTCAGCCCCGACCGTGCACGAGATGGTCGGCCGCCTGGAGCGCGACGGCTACATCACGCGCGACTCATCGCGCACGATCTCCTTTACCCCGACAGGAGCTGAGCACGCTGAGGGCATCGTGCGACGCCACCGCCTGATCGAGCGCTTCCTCACCGACGTGCTCGGCGTGCCCTGGGATGAGGTGCACGAGGAGGCCGAGCGCCTCGAGCACGCGATGTCGCCGACTCTCGAAGCGCGCATGCTGGCCGCGATCGGCGATGCCAAGACCTGCCCGCACGGCCATCCGATCATCGCCGGCGCGCGGCTTGCCGGCGTGCCGCTGGCGGACGTCGAGATCGGCGCCAAGGTACGCATCCTACGATTCGAGAACGAGGCCGAGGACCTGCTGCGCTACCTGAAGGCCTCCGGCATCGAGCCAGGCCTCGAAGGCACGCTCGTAAGCCACGGCGATGAGCAGGTGATCGTCGAGACCGGGGACGGTCAGCAGTGCATGCTCACGCCCTCCGTCGCGGAGACGGTCTCGGTTACGGCCGACCCATCGCCGCCGCCGCGTACGGCGCTACCCGAGCAATTGGTGCTTGGGCAGCGCTACGGCCGCTGAGGCGCTCGTAGCCAATCCAGACAAGACGTGTAACCCCACGCGGCGTACCCATTCTGGGCACAGGCAGGCAGATCGCGAAGTGCGCTTCGCACAAGAGCGACCGAGGACCGATCTCGGATCTGACCCGATCCGATCCACGATCCAGCGCGTCAGAGTGAGCGGTACGCTTCGGCGAGCAGCTTCACGCCGTCGTCGATCTGCTCGGGCGTCACTCCGGAGTACGCCAAGCGGAGCGTGTTCTCGCCGCCCTCGAGCAGGAAGTCCGTCCCCTTCACAAAGGCAACGCCCAGCTCGCCGGCAAGGCTGAACAGTGCGCCGACGTCGGTGCCCTCGGGCAGTGTCACCCACATGAAGTAGCCACCCTCCGGCGCCACGTACTCGGCCTCGGGAAGCTCCCGCTCGAGCGCCGCGGCGAGTGTCCGCGCTCGCTTGGCAAGTGCTGTTCGCACGGTCTCGATCGAGCGCTCGATCGCGCCTGAAGCACAGAACTCATAGACGATCGACTGAGAAACCATGCTTGGTGAGATGTAAGTGTTCGTAGCCAATTTGGCGATCTGTGCGATCAGTCCTGTCGGACCCACGAGGTAGCCGACCCTGATGCCAGGGCACACGGTCTTCGAGAACGAAGATGCGTACACGACGCGCTCGGGATCGAGTGAGAGCATTGTTGGCAGCTTCTCCCCGCTGAAGCGAAGGTCGACGTAGGGATCGTCCTCGAACACGAGGAAGTCGTGCTTGCGGGCCAGATCGAGCAGAGCTTCGCGCTTGGCAAGCGACAGCGTGTAGCCGGCCGGGTTCTGGAAATTCGGGATGATGTGCGCCAACCTGGGTTTGACCGCGCCGTCCACGCCGCCGTCGAGCAGCCCGCGCAGTGCGTCGGTGTCGATACCGTCGGGCTGCAGCTCGACCGGGTGTAGCCGCGCGCCGCGCTCGCTGAGGGACAGCAGCGTGCGATCGTAGGTCGGGCGCTCGACGATCACCTCGTCGCCGCTCTTGACGAGCTGCTCGAACAGAAACGCATCGGCCTGCATCGACCCGTTCGTGACCAGCACTCGCTCGGGCTCGACGCCGTGCCTGTCGGCTATCCAAGCCCTAAGGCGCGGATAGCCGATCGAGGTGCCATAGGCGGTCGTCCCGGCAGGATCGCTCTCGAACGCCCGTGCCGCAGCGTCCTTGAGGCCCTGCACGTCAACGATGTCGAGCGACGGCGCGCCCCGGGCGAAGGAGATCACAGACGGCATCCTATGTGGGCGGCTTGGGCAACAGCAGCTTGCCGTACTCGTCGACCAATTCCTCGAGCGTGCGCTGCAGCTTTTCCTTGAAGCGCACGAGCTCAGCCCTGTCGATCGGCTGAGGGGGCGGTGGTTGCGGCGTGGGTGTCGGCGGCGCCGGCGGCTCGCCAGGAGGTGGTAGCGGTGGGCCCGGAGGCGGAATCGGCGGCCCGGGAGGCGGAATCGGCGGCCCCGGCGGCGGGGTCACCGGTGTCTGCGCTGCACCCGGAGAGAACACCCCCGATGGGAATGAAGCGGTTGGAGGCGGCGGCGAATCGGTTGGAATCTCGCCATAAGCCGTCTCGCTCACCGGAAACGCCGAGTGAGTATCAGGCACCGGCTGTGCCGGCAGTTCCTCGCCGCCAAAGACCGCCGGCCCGCCAAACGCGTTGTCGACAGCTCGTGCCTGCTCGTCATCCAGGCCGCCACTGGTCTCGCCGGGATAGCGCTTTTGAGCGCCGGCCGTCTCGGACGCAGTCTGCTGCCAAGCGCCGGCGATCAGCGCGCCGGGATTCGCTCCGGCGTCCCCCCCGTTGGCTGTGTCTGGGCCAGAGGTTGCCGCAGCATCCCGGTCGCCCTCGACCGCCTCGTCGATCAACAAGCCCCGCGCCTGTAGTTTGCTCGGCTGCGCGTCGCGCTTGCCGATCGAGGTCAGCTCGCGCTCGAGCTCCTGGAGCTTGATCTCCAGCTCGCCCAGCGTCTTGGCGACCTCTTGGTCCATGGCCCTTAGCGTAGCTGCTGGCCGATCGTCAGCGCTGCCGGGCACTCGGCGCGCTCGTCATCAGCGGTCGGCGCCGACTCCGCCGAGGATCTCGATCGCGAATTCAGCCACTTCGGTGGGGGTGCGCCCGACACGCACGCCCTTGGCTTCCAGCGCCTGCGCCTTGGCGGCGGCGGTGCCGGCTGACCCTGACACGATCGCGCCCGCATGGCCCATCTGCTTGCCGGCCGGCGCGGTGAAGCCGGCGATGTATGCCACGACGGGCTTGCTCACGTTCTCCGCGATGTAGTCAGCTGCCTCCTCCTCGGCCGATCCGCCGATCTCGCCGGAGAGCACGATCAGCTCGGTCTGGGGGTCTGACTCGAACAGCTCGATGATGTCCACGAACGAGGATCCCGGCACCGGGTCGCCGCCGATCCCCACGATCGAGCTGCAGCCGAAGCCGGCCTGGGCGATCTCGTTGCCGATCTGGTAGGTCAGAGTGCCAGAGCGTGAGACCACACCAAC
>DATCEK010000047.1:0-14568 GCA_036510155.1 Solirubrobacteraceae bacterium
GCTTGCCTTGCATCCCTGGCTTGCCGATCACGCCGTGCTGGGAACGGTGATTGTTCCAGGCACCGTATTTCTCGAGCTGGCCTTGCACGCCGGGGCGCGCGCCGGGGCTCCGACCTTGGCCGAGTTGGTGCTCGAGACGCCGCTCGTGCTCGACGAGCAGCGTTCGCTGCAGTTGCAGATCCTGGTGGGAGAAGCGGGTGAGTCCGGCTCGCGGGGCGTGAGCGTCTACTCCCGGCTCGAGACATCCGAGCAAGATGACCCGTCGGCCATCGAGGACTGGGTGCGACACGCAAGCGGTACGCTGCTCCCCGAAGACGATGCTCCGCTTGGCCAGGGAGCGGCAGACGTGGTTGGAGCTGAGTGGCCACCCGCGGGCTGCGAGCAGCTGGCGCTCGAGGATTTGTATGAGCGTCTCGAGGACGCGGGCTTGCAGTACGGCCCCGCCTTCCGGTGTGCTCGGGCGGCGTGGCGACGCGGCGAGGAGCTGTTCGTCGATGTCGCGCCGGCCACCGAGCGTGAGCCGCACGGAGCTGCATTCGCAATCGATCCAGTGCTACTCGATGCGAGCCTGCATCCACTGGTCCTGCTCGCCGGGTCATCGGAGTCGATGCGCCTGCCGTTCAGCTGGAGCGAGGTGCGTCTGCGTCCCACCGACGCTCGCCGCCTGCGCGTCGCGTTGAGCTCCCGCGAGGAGGGCGCCGTGTCGCTGGTGGCCTTCGACGAGTCGGGAAGGAGCGTGCTGAGCGCCGGTGGCCTGGTCATGCGGCCCGTCTCAGCCGAGCAGCTCAGTGGCGGCATTGGCGAGGAGTCGGACTCGCTCTACCGGGTGCGGTGGAGTCCATGCGCGGTTGAGCGCGACTCCTCGCACGATCGATCGGCGAGCGATGACCGCTCAGAGCTCGAGGCGGCGAGCCCCGGCTCGCCGGAAGCAGCGTGGCCCGTGCTCGACCCAGACTCCAATGGGCGCCTCGCGCTGGCGGGCTTCGGGTCTGAGAGCGCGCCCGGGCCGCACAGGGATGTCGAGGCGTTGTGTCTCGCCATGCAGGCCGAGGACCGTCCCACTCGGATCGCGCTCGCCGACTGTTGCGATCCTCGGTCGTCGATCGCTTCGTTGTCAAATGGGCGTGGCACCGAGCTCGCCGGAACCGGGCTCGAGGGTGAGCCATTGGCACACGCAGCGAGAACTGGCACGGTGGCGGTGCTGAGACTCGTGCAGAAATGGCTGGCCGACGAGCGCCTCGCCGAAGATTCGCTGCTCGTGATCGTCACCTGCGGCGCGGTGGCCGTGGGAGCGGGAGAGGACGTGCCGGGGCTGGCGCAGGCACCGCTATGGGGACTGGTGCGCTCCGCGCAGGTCGAGGCCCCCGGGAGGCTCGCGCTCCTGGACATCGACGGAGACCCGCGGTCATGGGAGGCATTGCCCTCGGCTGTGGAGACGATCCTCGCGGCCGAGGAGTCCCAGCTGGCGCTGCGTGCCGGCGAGCTCTACACGCCGCGGCTCGTGCGAGGCACAGACGGCGCCCTCGCCATCCCGCCCGACACGGCTCACTGGCGTGTCGCGCTCGGCGGCGCGGGCACGTTCGAGGATTTGTGCGTGCTCGACGCCCCCGAGTTGGCCGACGAGTTGGAGCCAGGGCAGGTGCGAGTGCAGATGCGCGCGGCGGGCCTGAACTTCCGTGACGTGCTCACGGCTCTCGGGATGGTGCCGCTGCGCGGGGAGTGGGAGTCGATCGGCGGCGAGGGCGCGGGCGTGGTGATCGAGGTGGCCGAAGGGGTCGAGGATCTGGCGCCTGGCGACCGCGTGATGGGCCTGTTCAACAGCGCGTTTGCGCCGCAGGCGGTGGTCGATCGTCGCGCGCTCGTGCCGATTCCCGCGGACTGGTCTTTCGCCCAGGCCGCGGCGGTCCCTGTGGCTTTCCTGACCGCTTACTACGGCCTCGTGGACTTGGGGAGGCTCGAGGCCGGCGAGCGTGTGCTCGTGCACGCCGCTGCCGGCGGCGTGGGCATGGCTGCGGTCCAATTGGCCCGCTGGCTCGGCGCCGAGGTGCTGGGTACCGCCAGCCCCCCCAAGTGGGGTGCGCTCGAGCGCCTCGGGTTGGAGCAGGCGCAGATCGCCTCCTCGCGTGACCTCCTGTTCAAGGAGCGCTTCCTCGAGAGCACCGATGGGGCCGGCGTCGATGTCGTGCTGAACTCGCTCGCCAACGAGTTCGTGGACGCCTCGCTGGAGCTCCTGGGCGACGGTGGCCGGTTCCTGGAGATGGGAAAGACCGACATACGCGACCCGGGTGCGGTGGCCGAGCGCTGGCCAGGCGTCGACTACCGCGTGTTTGACATTCTGGAGGCGGGCCCGGAGCGCTTGCAGAGCATCCTGCTCGAGCTGCTCGCCCTGTTCCAGCAGGGCGTGTTGAGCCACCTGCCGATCAACGTGTGGGACCTACGCCGCGCACCCGATGCGTTGCGCTTCATGGCCCAAGCACAGCATGTGGGCAAGATCGTGCTCACGCTCCCGCCCGAGAAGATCGCCACCGAGGGCACGGTGCTGATCACGGGCGGCACCGGTGTGCTCGGGCGTCTGGTCGCCATGCATCTCGTCGAGCGTCACGGCGTGCGTAGCCTTGTGCTCGCCAGCAGACAGGGACCACGGGCCCCAGGCGCATCCGAGTTGCAAGCCGAGCTAGCCCAACTCGGCGTCGAGCTGGCGATCGTCGCCTGCGATGTGACCGATCGCGAGCAGGTGCGCGGGCTACTGGCGTCGGTGCCGGACGGGCGGCCGCTGCGAGCCGTCGTACACGCGGCCGGCGCGCTCGACGACGGCTCGATCGCAGCGCTCACGCCCGAGCGGCTGGAGCGTGTGCTGTCGGTCAAGGTGGACGCAGCGTGGCATCTGCACGAGCTGACCAGCCATATGGATCTCGATGCCTTCGTGATGTTCTCCTCGCTCGCGGGTGTGATGGGCGCGCCCGGGCAAGCCAACTACGCGGCTGCGAACACCTTCCTGGACGCGCTTGCCGCGCATCGCCGCGCACAGGGCTTGCCCGCCGTCTCGATGGCATGGGGCTGGTGGGAGCAGGCAACCGGACTCACCGAGCATTTGAGCGAGATCGACATGGCGCGCATGCGTCGCTCGGGCGTCACGCCGATCTCCGCTGTGGAGGGGCTGCGGATGCTGGATGCGGCTTGGGGGGACGTCGACGCAGTCACCGTCCCGGCTCGTCTCGACGCCGCCGCCCTGCGCGCCCAGGCGGGCGCGGGTGCGCTCCCGCCGATGCTGCGCAGCCTCATACGTATTCCCAAGCGCCGGCGTCAGCGGGGCAGTCTGCTCGCCGAAAGGCTGCGCGGGGCGCGCGAGGAGGACGCACGCCGGATCGTGCTGCAGGTGGTGCGCGGAGAGATCGCTGCGGTGCTCGGTCACTCCTCGCCTGAGGCGATCGACGGGCGGCGGGCCCTGAAGGAGCTGGGCTTCGACTCGCTGCTCGCTGTGGAGTTGCGCAACCGCTTGAGCGCCGCAACCGGAATGCGGTTGCCGGCGACGCTCGTGTTCGACTACCCCACCGCCGAGCTGCTTGCCGAGCACATGCTGGAGCGCAGCGGCGGCGCGCAACCCGCGTCCGAGCCGGCTGTGGCGGTCTCGAGAGCTGTCGATGAGCCGTTGGCGATCGTCGGCATGGCATGTCGCTACCCCGGAGGCGTGCGCGCCCCAGAGGATCTATGGGAGCTGCTTGTCACTGGCTCCGACGCGATGTCCGAGTTCCCCGATGACCGCGGATGGGACCTGGAGCGCCTGCATGACCCGGAATCGCTGCGCCCGAACACAACCTACGTTCATGAGGGAGGCTTCCTCTACGACGCGGCCGACTTCGATGCCGGCTTCTTCGGGATCAGCCCGCGCGAGGCGCTGGCGATGGACCCACAGCAGCGTTTGCTGCTCGAAATCTCCTGGGAGGCGCTCGAAAATGGCGGCATCAGGCCGGATCTGCTGCGTGGGACCCCCACAGGCGTTTTCACCGGGACGACCGGCCAGGATTACAGCGGCCAAGCGCAAGCGTCGCCGGAGAGCTTCGAGGGCTTCCTGATAACCGGCATCTCCGCGAGTGTGCTCTCCGGTCGGGTGGCCTACACACTCGGCCTCGAGGGTCCGGCGATCTCGGTGGACACCGCCTGCTCATCCTCGCTGGTGGCAATTCAGATGGCATCGCACGCGCTACATGCAGGCGAATGCTCGCTGGCATTGGCCGGCGGTGTGACCTTGATGAACATGCCGCTGTCCTTCATCGAATTCGCACGCCAGCGAGGGCTGGCGCCAGACGGGCGCTGCAAGCCGTTCGCAGACGCCGCCGACGGCACCAACTGGAGCGAGGGCGCAGGGATGGTGGTACTCGAGCGTCTGTCCGACGCCCAGCGTCTCGGTCATGAGGTGCTGGCGGTGCTGCGCGGTGGCGCGATCAACCAGGACGGCGCCAGCAACGGCCTGACTGCGCCCAATGGCCCCTCTCAACAGAGGGTCATCCGGGAGGCGTTGGCCGATGCGGGCCTTTCGGCCGCTGAGGTCGATGTCGTGGAGGCGCACGGAACCGGTACCCGCCTGGGCGACCCGATCGAGGCGCAGGCGCTGCTTGGGACCTACGGAGGCGAGCGGACATCCGAGCGCCCCCTGTGGCTGGGATCGGTGAAGTCGAACATCGGTCACACCCAGGCGGCTGCGGGCGTGGCCGGCGTCATCAAGCTGGTGCTGGCGCTGCGCCACGGGCAACTGCCGAGGACGTTGCACGTCGATGAGCCCTCCACGCAGGTGGACTGGTCAAGCGGCTCAATTGCGCTGCTGAGAGAGCCGACGCCGTGGGTGGCCAACGGTAGGCCCAGGAGAGCCGGTGTCTCCTCGTTTGGGATGAGCGGGACCAACGCGCACCTCATCCTGGAAGAGGCCCCTGTGGCCGCCGATGCCATACCGGCCTCTGCTCCCCCACCCCCGTTGCTCAGCGGGCTCCTCGACGGGGGGCTCGTGCCATGGCCGCTATCGGGGAAGGGCGCGAGCGGGCTGCGCGGGCAGGCCGAGCGCCTGCGAGAGCTCCTCGCGACCGATGAGGAGCTGAGACCGATGGACGTGGGCCTCTCGCTGGCGCGTGCCCGGGCGAGGCTCGACGATCGTGCGCTGTTGGTCGGTGGCGATCTCAAAGAGTTCGCCGGCGGTCTCGGAGCGCTTTCATGCGGCGAGGCCGCGAGCAACGTCGTCGAGGGCAGCCCCGACCGAGGCAGCGGTCTGGTGTTCGTGTTCCCCGGCCAAGGCTCGCAATGGGCCGGCATGGCGGGTGAGCTGCTTGCCTGCTCGCCTGTGTTCGCACAAGGCCTGGAGGAGTGCGCCGAGGCGTTTGCACCGTTCATCGACTGGTCGTTGATGGACATGCTGCGTGACCAGCGCGCGCCCCTGGAGCGGGTCGATGTGCTGCAGCCGCTGCTGTTCGCGGTGACGATGGCGCTGTTGGACCTGTGGCGCGCCTGCGGCGTCGAGCCCGATGCGGTAGTGGGGCATTCGCAGGGCGAAATCGCTGCGGCCTGCGCCGCCGGTGGCCTTTCGTTGCGGGACGGCGCGCGCGTGGTCGCGGTGCGCAGCCGAGCCCTGGCGGAGATCGAAGGCAAGGGCGGGATGGTGTCGGTGGCCCTTCCGCTTCAGGAGTGCGCCATGAAGCTTGAGCGGTTCGACGGAGCGCTCTCGGTCGGAGCCTCCAACGGACCCGGCGCAACAGTTGTGTCGGGTGGCTTGGAGGCTCTGGAGGAGCTACTCGAGTGGTGCCAGTCAGAGGATGTGCGGGCACGCCGGGTGCTGATCGCTTATGCCGCGCACTCCACCCAGGTCGAGGAGATCCGCTCCGAGCTGCTTGCCGGTTGCGCGCCGATCGCGCCGCGCGCGGGACACTTGCCCTTCTATTCCTCGGTGACGGGAGGGCCACTCGACACCGAGGGATTGGACGGCGCCTACTGGTATCGCAACCTGCGAGAGCCCGCACTGTTCGCCGACGCCACGCGTGCCCTGCTCGAGCGTGGTCATCGCACGTTCATCGAGATCAGCCCCCACCCCGTACTGGCGATGGGCGTGCAGGAAACGGCCGAACAGGCGCTCGAGGGCGCTGATCCCAATCGCGTTTCGGTGGTCGGGTCGCTGCGCCGCGACGACGGGGGCTCGCGGCGATTCCTGCTGTCGCTTGGCGAAGCGTGGACACGCGGGGCGCCGGTCTCCTGGGAGACGCTGTTCGATGGTTCCCAGGCCAAACGCGTTGCGCTGCCCACCTACGCTTTCCAGCGCAAGCGCTACAGGGTCGAAGCGTCATCCGAGCAGGCGACATCGGCTGATCCCGACACTCGCTCCTCGGGCTTCTGGAGCGCGGTCGAGAGTAGCGATGCGGACGGTCTCGCCACGACGCTCGGTCTGCTGGACGAGGACGGGCGCTCGTCGCTCGAGCGGGTGCTGCCGGCATTGGCCTCGTGGCAGCGCCGCCGGCAGACCGACGCGTCGCTCGACGGCTGGCGCTACCAGGTCGCATGGAAGCGGTTGAGCGATCCGGCAGCAACGCTCTCCGGCGTGTGGCCGGTCGCATTCCCGACCGAGATCGCCGAGGACGAGTGGGTGCTCGCCCTGATGGCGGCGCTCGAGTCTCGGGGTGCCCAGGTGGTGGCGGTCGCATGCGAGCAGGGCCGTGCACGCGATCCACGAGCGATGGCCGCTTGCCTGCAGGCGGCGCTCGCTCAGACGTTGCTTGACGGACAACGCTCAGCCGGCGAGAACGGCGCCTCGACCGGAAGTCCGCAACCTGCCGGCGTGATCTCGTTGCTCGCGCTCGACGAAACATTCGACGCTGAGCACGCGGCCGTCCCGCGCGGGTTGGCGGCCACGGCGACGCTGTCTCAGACACTCGACGAGCTGGCGATCGAATGCCCCCTGTGGCTGCTGACGCGAGGCGCTGTCAAGGCGAGCTCCTCCGATCCGCTGCTCAGCCCGCTGCAGTCCATGGTGTGGGGGCTCGGTCGCACGCTCGGCCTCGAGCGCCCCGAGCGGCTGGCTGGGCTCGTGGATCTACCGCCGAAGCTCCAGGCGCGATCGCTGCAGCGCCTGTGCGGGCTGCTTGCGATGGGCGGCGAGGAGGATCAGCTGGCGGTGCGCGAGGCCGGCATGTTCGCGCGCCGGCTCGTGCGGGCGCCGGCGCAGCCGGCCGGCTCCACCGAATCATGGCGCCCGCACGGAACGGTGCTGGTGACAGGTGCCACTGGCGGTGTCGGAGCGCATGTGGCCCGCTGGCTGGCGCGGAGGGGGGCCGAGCACCTGCTGCTCGTGAGCCGCCGCGGCCCAGACGCGCCTGGCATAGCCGCTCTGCGGGCAGAGCTCGAACAGCACGGACCGCGCGTGAGCGTCGTGGCCTGCGATGTGTCCGATCGTGCTCAGGTGAGCAGGCTGATCGAGTCGATCGAGCCAGAGTGCCCGCTCGACGCGGTCATACACGCCGCGGGCGTCGGTCCACCTGCGGCGCTTGCGGATCTCACTGTCGAGCAGCTGCAGCAGTCGCTTGCAGCCAAGGCCGCGGGCGCGAGGCATCTGCACGAGCTGACGGCCGGTATGGAGCTGTCCGCATTCGTGCTCTTCTCCTCGATGGCCGCCATCATGGGCTCCGCCACTCAGGCCGGCTATGCGGCCGCCAACGCCTACCTCGACGCGCTCGCAGAGCACAGGCGCGAGACCGGCTTGGCGGCGACGTCGATCGCATGGGGCCTGTGGGGAGGCGAGGGCGCGGGCCGGCTGATCGGCGAGCGGCTGCGAAGGCACGGAATGCTCGAGATGGCACCCGACGTTGCAATAGACGGTTTGCAGCAGGCGCTCGATCGCAACGAGACGTCCTTGGTCGTGATGGACGTCGAATGGAGCGTCTACGCACCCATCTACGCCTTCGCGCGGCGTCGGCCGCTGATCGAAGACCTGCCCGAGGCGCGGCACGGACAGGCATCGCCGCAAGACCTCGATATGCGCGAAAGCGAGCCCGACTGGGCGGCAAAGCTGAAAGGGCTTTCGGCACGCGGACGGGAGCGGGCCGTGCTGGAACTGGTGCGTTCGCGGGCCGCCGCGGTGATGGGCCAGGACACCGGCGGTGAGCTCGACGTTCACCAGCCGTTCCGGGAGCTCGGCTTCGACTCGCTGATGGCCGTGGAGCTGCGCAACAGGTTGCAGTCGGCGACTGGCCTTTCGCTGCCAACAACCGTCGTCTTCGACTATCCCAGCTGCGTCGAGCTGGGCGACCACCTCGCGAGCTGTCTCACCGGACCGCCCGCCACGGATGGCGCCGATGTGGAGGCCGGCATCAATAGCCTGGAGCTGGCGCTCACGTCGGTGCTTGACGAGAGCGAGCGAGCGCGCACACTGACACGCCTGCAGGCGCTCGTAGGCCGCTTTGCCGGCAACGGCCAAGGCGCGGTCACGACGCTCGCCGAGCGGATCGAAGGCGCGAGCGACGAGGAGATCTTCGGGTTCATCGACGACGAGCTCGGATCGCCATGACCCAGGCCCAAGACCCCGAGGAGCGGACGATGAGCAATGACAGCAAGCTGCGCGACTACCTGAAGCGGGTCACAGTCGAGCTGCATGACACGCGCGAGCGCCTGCGCGAGGTCGAAGCCCAGGCGAACGAACCACTTGCGATCGTTGGCATGAGCTGCCGTTATCCGGGCGGCGTCCGCTCGGCGGAGGATCTGTGGGAGCTGGTGAGCGCAGGCACCGATGCGATCACCAATTTCCCCACCAACAGGGGCTGGGATCTGGAGAGCCTCTATCACCCCGATCCCGCACACGAGGGCACCAGCTATACGCACGAGGGCGGCTTCCTGCACGATGTCGCGGAGTTCGACGCCGAGTTCTTCTCGATCAGCCCGCGCGAGGCGCTTGCGATGGATCCCCAGCAGAGGGTGCTGCTCGAAACCTCGTGGGAGCTCTTCGAGCACGCAGGCATAGACCCTCTCACCCTCAGGGGAAGCCGCACGGCGGTGTTCGTCGGCGGTACCAACCTCGGCTATGGGGTCGGCCAGTATGAATCCTCTTCATCGGGGGTGGAGGGCTATCTGAGCACGGGCGGCCTCTGCTCCCTGCTGTCCGGGCGGATCGCGTACGTGTTCGGCTTGGAGGGGCCGGCGTTGACGATCGACACTGGCTGCTCCTCCTCGCTTGTGGCTCTGCACGTCGCGCGCGAATCGCTGCGCAGAGGCGAGTGCTCGCTTGCCTTGGTGGGCGGCGCGGCGGTTCTCCCGACGCCCGCCAGCTTTCGAGAATTCTCACGTCAGCGCGGCCTCGCGTCCGACGGTCGCTGCAAGTCCTACGCCGATGCCGCCGATGGAACCGGTTGGGGCGAGGGCGTGGGGATGTTGCTCGTGGAGCGACTCGAGGACGCGCGGCGCTTGGGCCACCGGGTCTGGGCGATCGTGCGCGGCAGTGCGGTGAACCAGGACGGCGCCAGCAACGGTCTCACCGCTCCGAGCAGTCGTGCCCAGCAGCGGGTCGTGCGGGCGGCGCTGGCGGACGCCGGGCTGGCGGCCGACGAGATCGACATCGTCGAGGGCCACGGCACTGGCACGACGCTTGGCGACCCGATCGAGGCCGCGGCTCTGCTCTCCACCTACGGGCGTGAGCGCCCATCCGAGCGTCCGCTGTGGCTTGGGTCGATCAAGTCGAACATCGGCCATACACAGGCGGCCGCAGGCGTAGCCGGGGTCATCAAGATGGTGATGGCGCTGGGACACGGTCTGATGCCCAAGACCCTGCACATAGACAAGCCCTCGCGCCAGGTGGACTGGTCGGCGGGGAGCGTGTCGCTGTTGAGCGAGGCGCGAGACTGGCTGCCTGGGCAGGGGCCGCGTCGTGCGGCGGTGTCCTCGTTCGGGGTGAGCGGAACCAACGCTCACGTCATCCTGGAGGACGCCCCGGCGGCTGCGCGAGAGGACGCCTCGACCCATCTTCCAACGTTGCCTTGGGTGCTTTCGGCCAAGGGCGAGGAGGCCCTGCGCGAGCAAGCACGAGGGCTGCTGCGGTGCATCGACGGGGGAGCGATCGACCCGCTCGGCGCGGGACTCGCTCTGGCACGCGGTCGCGCGGCTCTGGCCGATCGCGCGGTCGTCCTGGGCGATGGTCTCGAGGGTCTGTCGGCCGGTCTGAAGGCACTTGCGCAGGGGGAAGAGCGCCCGGCGCTCCTGCGGGGCAGAGTCAAAGCGCACGGGTCGGGTGTGGCGTTGCTCTTCAGCGGTCAAGGGAGCCAGCGCTTCGGGATGGGGCGCGAGCTGTATGAGCTCTTCCCGGTCTTCCGCGCCGCCCTGGAGGAGGTGTGCGCGCAGTTCGACGGGCAACTCGACAGGCCGCTCTTGCAGGTGCTCATGGGGGCGGATTCGCGCGAGGAAAGCGCCCAGCAGGAGCCGGATCGCTCTACGGATGAGCCGCTCCAGCACACCAGTTTTGCCCAGGCCGGCCTGTTTGCGCTCGAGGTCGCGCTGTTTCGCCTGGTCGAGCACTGGGGCGTGGAGCCCGACTTTTTGATGGGTCACTCGATCGGCGAGCTGACGGCTGTGCACGTCGCAGGGGCGCTGTCGTTGCCGGACGCGTGCGAGCTGGTCGCGACCCGAGGACGCCTGATGGGCGACCTGCCCGATGGCGGGGCGATGGCGGCGTTGCAGGCCAGCGAGGAGCAGGCAAGCGAGTTGCTCGGCGCATATGGCGACGCGGTGGCGCTCGCCGCGGTCAACGGGCCGTTCTCGACGGTCGTCTCCGGAGATGCGGACGCGGTCCTTCAGATCATGGGCGACTGGGAGCGTGAAGCTCGCAAGGTCAAGCGCCTGCAGGTCAGCCACGCTTTTCACTCGGCCCACATGGATTCGATGCTCGATGCTCTGGCAGAGTGCGCCGGTGGGCTGTCGTTCGGCGAGCCACGCATCCCGATCGTCTCCAACCTGACCGGCGAGCAGCTGACCGCTGAGCAATTGCGCGATCCCCACTACTGGAGCGCCCACGCCCGCCACACGGTGCGCTTTGCCGACGGGGTGCGCTGGCTGCAGGCGCAGGGAGTCGAGAGCTTCCTCGAGCTGGGGCCGGACGGCGCGCTGAGCGCGATGGTGCGGGAGCGCCTCGCGGCCGACCGGGATGACGATGGCAGTGTGGTCGCGTTGCCGGTGTTGCGGGCGGGGAGGCCGGAGCTCGATGTGCTGCTGGGCGCGCTTGCCGGCGCCTGGGTCAACGGGGTCTCGGTCGACTGGGGCGCTCTCTATCAAGGAACAGGCGCTGTGCGTGCCCAGCTGCCCAGCTATCCCTTCCAACGGCGAGCTTATTGGCTGGATTCGCGTGCGGCGAGCGGCCGGGCACGCGACTCAGGTCTGCGAGCGCTCGATCACCCACTGTTGAATGCGAGCGTGACGCCGGCGGACGGGCGCCGACCGTTGTTCACGGGTCAGTTGTCGCTGGCGGCGCATCCTTGGCTCACCGGTCACATGGTCGCCGGGGTGATACTCGTTCCGGGCGCGACCTGGGTGGAGATAGCGTTGTGCGCCGGCGCGCAGCTGGGCTGCGACGTGGTGCAGGAGCTCGTGATGGAGTATCCGCTCGTACTCGACGAGCTGGGCGCCGTGGACGTCCAGGTCGTGGTGGACGAGCCGCTCGAGGACGGTGAGCGGCCGGTGAGCATCTACACGCGCCCGCAGGGAGACGCCGACGAGCAGCTTGGCGAGGAGCGAGCCTGGACGCGTCACGCCAGCGGCCTGCTCGCGCCACCCGCAGCGGATCACATGCCCGCCGGTGAAGACGCGAGCGGTGGCGAGCAGTGGCCTCCCGCCGATGCCGAGCCCGTTGAGGCCGAAACCGTCTACGAGCGACTCGTCAAGATCGGTATCCAGCATGGGGGAGCTTTCATGGCCGTCCGCTCAGCCTGGCGGCGCGGCGAGGAGATGTTCTCCGACCTGCACCTCGTCGAGCAGGAGCGCGCCGGAGGCGAGCGCTACTGCATGCATCCCGCTCTGCTCGACGCGTCGCTGCAGGCGATGGCATCGCTCATGATCAGCGAGCAGGACCGGGAGCCGGGGGGCGCCGAGCTGAGGGTTCCGTTCGTATGGAGAGGCGTGCGTCTGCATACCACCGGTGTGTACGACCTGCGTGTATACGGCTCGATCACGGGGTCTGAAGGCATGCAGATCTTGGTCGGAGATCACACCGGCAACCCGGTCCTCTCAATCGATTCGCTGATCTCGCGGCCGATCTCCTCGACCCAGCTCCACAGCGCCCGCTCGGGTGGGCGCGAGGCGCTGCTGGCAATCGAGTGGAGCGAGACGTCGGCCGGTGCGCGAAGGCAGTCGAGCGCACCGATCGCACTGCTGGCCGAGGATGGCTCACCGATCGCCTCAGCGCTGCGGGCGGGGTCCGAACATCCGGATGTCTTTGAGGACGTGCAATCGCTGATGGGGACGCTCGAGCATTCCGACCAGCCCCCCGGCGTTGTGCTCATGGACTGCACCGGAGGGGCGCGGGCTGAGGTCGAGCGCAACGGCGCGACGGACACGGACGAATTGATGGAGGGAACAGCCGACTCGGTTGAGAAAGACGAGCCAGAGGACGAGATGGCGGCTCAGGCTCGGGTGCAAGCCCATCGAGCTCTCGCGGCGATCCAGGCGTGGTCCGGACAGGCAGGCCCCGGCGCCCGGCTCGTATTCGTGACGCGAGGCGCGGTGGCCGCGAGCGCCGAGGACGATCTCGCAGGCTTGCCCGGCGCGTGCGTGTGGGGGCTCGTTCGCTCGGCGCAGGCAGAGCACCCGGGTCGCTTCATGCTCCTCGACATCGACAATGAGCCCGCTTCGCTCGCGGCCCTTCTCGCTGCGTCGATGCTCGAGGAGCCCCAGCTTGCGCTTCGCGCCGGCTTAACGCTCGTCCCGCGACTGGTCGCGCTCGACGCGGCGCGGAGCTCGCACACCGACGAGCCGGGCATCGGCGAGGATCCTCGCCAGTCGGCCGGGGAGCGCCCCGGCAGTGATGGTGGTGGCGATAGAGCAGCCTGGTTGTTCGATCCCGAGGGCACAGTGCTCATAACCGGTGCCACCGGTGGCCTCGGCAAGCTCCTCGCGCGGCACCTGGTGAGCCACCACGGTGTGCGCCACCTGCTGCTTGCCAGTCGCCGGGGTCCCGAGGCCGAGGGCGCGCCGGGTCTCGTCGGTGAGCTGCAAGCGTTGGGCGCCGAGGCCAGCATCGCCGCGTGCGACGTCGCTGATCCGGCTCAACTTCGGGACTTGTTGGGGACTATCTCCGCAGAGCACCCGCTGCGCGCGGTCGTGCACGCCGCGGGCGCGCTCGACGACGGGATGCTCGACTCACAGACAGCCGAGCGCTTCGATCGCGTGCTCTCCCCCAAGGTGAGCGGCGCCTGGAATCTGCATCGTCTCACCGAGGGGATGGATCTGTCGGCCTTCGTGATGTTCTCCTCGGCCGCGGGCATTCTGGGCGCGATGGGACAGGCCAACTATGCCGCGGCGAACACGTTCATGGATGCGCTCGCGGCCTACCGGCGCTCGCGTGGTCTGGCGGCGGTCTCGCTTGCCTGGGGTCCTTGGAGCGTGGAGGAGAGCATGACCGGCGCGCTCGCGGACGCGCACAACACGCGCATCGCGCGATCGGGTCTGATCCCGTTCAGCGAGATCGAGGGCCTCGACCTGTTCGATCTGGCTCAGGACCGAGAGGAGTCGCTGCTGGTTCCCATGAGTATCGACCGCGCCAAGTTTGCCAAGTACGCCGACGCGGGGGTGCTGCCCGCGATGCTTCGCCGCATCATTCGTCCTTCGACCAGCTCCCGACAGGGCGCTGAGGCCGGGGCCTTGAGCAAGCGCCTGAGTAACGCCGCACCACACGAGCATGAGCGCATCGTGTTGGACGCGGTTCGCTC
Organism: Solirubrobacteraceae bacterium; assembly: GCA_036510155.1. Taxonomy (GTDB): domain Bacteria; phylum Actinomycetota; class Thermoleophilia; order Solirubrobacterales; family Solirubrobacteraceae; genus Palsa-744. The sequence goes on from DATCEK010000047.1 coordinate 13,932, forward strand.
CGAGGTGGCCTTCGTGTTGGGCCACTCCTCCCCGAGGGACATCCAGGCAGACCGGCAGTTCAAGGATTTCGGCTTCGACTCGCTGGCGGCGGTGGAGCTGCGCAACCGTCTGGGCCGGGCGAGTGGGGTGGCGCTACCCGCCACCCTGATCTTCGATCGCCCCACGCCCGCGGCGCTGGCCGACTACCTGCTCGAGCAGATAGCTCCCGACGGACAGCGACCTCAGGCTGCATTGGACGCCGAGCTCGACAAGCTCGAGCGACTGCTCGCGACCGTCGACGCCACGGAGATAGGCCCCAACCTCAAGCGGCGCCTGCGCGTGATCCTGGCGGAGCTCGACGGCGCCGGCGAGTCCACACCCGACGCGGCGCTGGCCGAACAGGTCAACTCCTCCAGCGCCGATGAGATCTTCGCCCTCATCGAGAAGGAGCTGAATTGAGATGCGTGCATCCGATCAAGGCCAGTCAACAGTGAAGGACGGAGTGCACGGTGAGCGGCGGACGCCACCCGCGACGGAGGGACCCGCGACGGAGGAGTCCGCGACCGAGAAGCTCGGGATCAGCAACGAAGAGAAGGCGCTCGGCTATCTCAAGCAGCTGACGATCGAACTGCACGCAACCCGCGCGCGCCTGAAGGA
>DATCEK010000048.1:0-9128 GCA_036510155.1 Solirubrobacteraceae bacterium
GATCGCTCACCAGGCTCGCAGGCGCAACTGCCGGCCAAGTTGCTCGACGCCATGCGCTTCGGCAAGCCGATCGTCGCGAGCCCCTCGAGCGCGATCCTCGAGGCTGCCGGCGACACCGCCCTGTATGTCTCAGATTGGGGATCGCTCGATGAGGTGCGATCGAAGATCTCGCAGGCCGGCGCCGAGGCGTCTGCCTTCGGCCAAGCCGCCCTGCGACGTTTCGAGCAGCAGCTGGCACTCGAGGCACAGGTCGAGGGGCTACGTGAATTTGTTCGCGCCCTGCAGCATTCAAGGGGACTCCGGGAGGCCCCTGGCGAGCCGCGGGAAGCCCGTGATGGGCTCCGGGAGGCTCCTGGCGAGCTGCCTGATGCCCTTGATGGGCTGCGGGAAGCCCCTGGCGGGCTCAGGGAGGCCTTTGGCGAGCTGCAGGATACCCCTTTCCAGGAGGCCCCTGGCGAGCCGCGGGAGGTCTCGAAAGTGGCACCGGTTTGACTGCGCGAGAGCTGATCGCCGGTGCAAGTCCTGTCAGGGTGGCGAGGCTTGTGGCTGGGCGGCCGACGTGGGTGGCCCAAGGAGTGAATGCGCTGTCTTCGTTGCTGCTCGTGTCCGTCCTCACGCGATCCTTGCAAGTCGACGCCTTTGCCACCTATGCGGCCGTGCTCGCCGCATATGCGTTTGCCAATGCGCTGGTGGGGACCACGATCGGCACACGCGCGATCCAGGGCCTCAGCGCCGGCGGACAGCGACATATCGCCTTCGATCTGCGCAGGGACCTCCCGCCGGTGGTCCTCTGCCTGTTCGTGGCCGCGGGCACGACCTTGATCGTCGAGGTGGACCCTGTCGTTGCGCTGGCCGCGGCTGCCGGCATGCTTGGGATCCTCGTGGCCGAGCTCGGGGGAGCCTATCCACTGGGGCTGCGCCGCTACTGGGCATACGCGCAGTTGACGCTGGCACAGATGGTCCTCTGGGTCGGGACGGCCGTCGCGGCCGCCACGCTGCTCCCAAGCTCAGAGCGCCTGGCGGTCTGCCTGGCCGCAGCGGCAGTGGGCGCGCTCCCTTACGTCCTCTATCTGGCTCTCGTGCGCGGAGTGCTGTTCACGTGGGGTGGCGAGCGTCAAGGAGCGAAAGCGCCGATCTCGGGTGTGGGAATCGCCAACTTCGCATTGTGGGTCTTGGCTTCAGGGGATCGGCTGATCCTTGCGCATTATGCACTCGCGGCGCTGGCAACTTACGCGGCTTTGTACGGGTTGCTGGAACGGATATTTCGTACGGTCGCGAATGCCGAGATACAACAGCGACTTCCACGAGCGTTCGTAAGCCACGCGCAGAAAGGAGAATCGCCCGAGCTTTTCACCGGGCGAGCCTGGCTGTTCCTCGGCCTGTTGGGAGTGATCTGCTCGCTGGCGGGACCCACGGCGATATCTGTCATCTCAGGCGGTCATTACCACCCAAGCCTCGCGATGTCTGCGGTGCTGGCGTTTGCGATGATGACGATGCTGGCCGCGGTGCCCGCGTACGTATCGCTGATTGCACGAGGACGCAGCAGGGCTGTGGCGATCGTGTCCCTGAGCGCGGCGACGGTCAACATCGTGGGCAATCTTGCTTTGGCGCCGTATTACGGAACGTCCTCGGCGGCGGCACTGACGCTCGTGGGCTATTTGATCTGGCTCACAGGAGTGATGCTCGTGGAGCACAGCGCCCGTCGCCTGCCTGCCCGCGAGCCACTTGCATATCAACCGCGCGTATCCCCGGTGGCTTATGGCGACTGACACCCAGAGCGGGGCCGAGCTAGCGGCGGCGCCGATGCACGGAGAGGTAAAGCTGCGCCGCGAGGGCCTGCGGACCCGCGACGGACACCTGCTGGAATGGTTCACCTCGCTGCGGCCGGCCTCGCGTGTAGCCGTGTATAGCCGCCCCGAGCCCTGGCCGCGGGTCACGCTCGCGCGTATCGGGGGCGCGCCGATGCCTGAGCAGCTCTCATTCATCTCCCCTGAGCCGAAGACGATCCCCAATATGCGTCATCGGCGCGACTGGTGGATCCAAAGCATGCGCTACATGACGCGTGGCTCTGGCACCCTGCCAACCGTCCTGTGGAACCCAATTGCGGGCGCGGCAATGCTCGAGCGTATGGGTCAAGGGGCTCCCGTGGTATTTGATTTGCTCGACGATTGGCTGGCTCACCCCGCCTTCCTACGCATTTCCGAGCAGGTCGAGCAGGCATACAGGTCGTTGTTCGACGGAGTGTCCGTCGTGACCGCCAACAGCGAGGCGACTCTGGCCCTGGCCCATCGGTTTGGTCGCGACGACGCGTTGCTGCTGCGCAACGGTGTGGATCCAGAGCGCTTCGCGCTGTCGCCGTGCGCTCACAATCAGGTGACAGTCGGCTACGGCGGCAAGCTTGGCTTCCGCGTCGACGTCGATCTTGTTCTCTCTGCCGCGCGAGCGCTGCCGCACGTCCGCTTCGAGTTCGCCGGACCGGTCCTCTCAAAGGAGCAGGCTCGGGCTCTGCGTCGAATTTCAAATGTCGCGCTGTTGGGGGACGTGCGCTATGACCACTACCCGGACATCATGCGCAGGTGGGACATCGCCTGGGCGCCGCATCGCCTCGGAGAGTTCGAGGTCGGCGGCGACCTGATCAAGCTGTATGAGTACCGAGCGGCCGGCCTGCCGACGGTCTCGACGCGGGTGATCGGCTGGGAGCGCGCCCTCGATGGCGTGCGAGCTGTGCCCAGAGACGAGGTTGTGCAGGCTCTCCTGGAGCTCATCGGTGGACGCCAGGCTGGGGAGATCCCCAGAGAGCCGCTCACCTTGCCGACGGAGACCTCTTGGCGGGCCAAGGCCGAGTTCTTGCTAGAGCGCCTCGGGATTACAGGCGAACCTGCACAGCGCGGTCTTGGAGAGGCGGTCGGGCGATGAAGCTCGCCATCATCGGAAGCCGCGGATTTCCAAGCACGTATGGCGGCTATGAGACCCTGGTGCGCCACTTGGCGCCGCGGTGGGTCGATCAGGGTCACGAGGTGACCGTCTACTGTCGTCAGCGCTCGCAGCTCGGCCGTGTTGCTTTTGTAGACGGCGTGCGCTGCATCTGGACTCCGGGACTGGATTCCAAGAGCTGGTCGACCTTGAGTTTCGGGGCAAGCTCTCACGTCGATGCGGCCGTCAGGGGATACGACGCCGCACTGGTGCTGAACGTGGCAAATGGCTTTTATCTGCCGCTGTTGAAAGCGCGAGGCGTTCCCGCTGTGGTGAACACCGACGGGATCGAGTGGGAGCGAGGCAAGTGGGGCAAGGCGGCGCAGAGAGTGTTCTATAGCGGTGCCGCATTGACGGCCCGCCAGGCGGATGTGCTGGTTGCCGACTCCCAGGCGATCGCGCGTATTTGGCAGCGGCTATTCGACGTGTCGCCGAGATTCATCCCATATGGCGCGCCTGTGCTCGACGAGGCACAGGACGATCGAGTTCGCTCGCTCGGCTTGACGCCGCAGACATATGCGTTGGTGGTGGCGCGGCTGATCCCGGAGAACAACGTGGAGCTGACGCTGGACGCCTTGGATCTGCTCGATGGCAGCCGGCCGCCAGCTGTAATCGTAGGGTCCGCAAACTATGCCTCGCCGCTCGAGGAGCGGTTGCGAGCCCTGGACTCTGGTGGACGGCTCAAGTGGCTCGGGCATGTGCACGACCAAGAGTTGCTCACTCAGCTCTGGGCCAATTGCGGTGTTTACGTACACGGGCACTCTGTTGGTGGAACCAACCCGGCGTTGCTACAAGCCCTCGGCGCCGGGGCTCCCACGCTTGCCTTGAACACCGAGTTCAACCAGGAGGTGCTCGAGCGCGACGAGCAGATGTTCCCCCCCGACGCAAAAGCGCTTGCCCAGAAACTTGTAACTATATTGGGGGATCCCAACATTCGCAATCGTTTTGTAGAGCACGGTCGCACAGTGGTGGCAGAGCGGTACGCTTGGGCCGATGTGTCGAGGTCTTATATGGCAGCCCTCGAAGATGCGCGCGACCTGGCCCGCAGGGCCGAAGATTGGGCTGGATCTACTGCAAAGGAGCTGTGATGGACGCTGAGCAGACAAATCAAAGCCTGGAGCTCGCTGTGGGCGGCTTGCGCCGCAGGGCGCCGTGGATCCTCCTCTGCCTAGTGCTGGTCACCGGTGCGGCCTACGGATTCTCCAGCCGCGAGCAGAAGAAGTACACCGCCACAGCTTCACTGGTCTTCAACGACAGCCAGGCCAATCAGCAGGCAGCCGGCTTGCAGGCCGTGAGTGTCAACAATCAGCAGGCGCAAGAGAACACAAACCTCAAGCTGGTGCAGCTTGGCGACATGGCTGAAAAGACGGCGAGCAACCTAGGTCAGGGGCTTACCAAGGAAAAGGTCAAAGACGCCCTGAGCATTGGCGCCCAAGGCGAATCGAATGTCGTGAACGTGGCTGCGACCGCCGCATCGCCGCAGCTGGCGGCGGCCATCGCCAACACTTACGCGAATCGGTTCGTCTCAGAGCAACAGGAAAGCAACCACAAGTACTACGCCTCCGCGCTCGCGCTCGTCAACAAGCAGCTGGCGTCGCTGTCGCCGGCGGAAAGGGCCGGCACCTCGGGCCTGGCGCTCGAGGGTCGCGCACAGTCGCTCGGGGTGCTCGCCGAACTACGCAATGGAAACGTGCAGGTCGCGCAGGCCGCATCGATCCCGACGTCTCCCTCCTCGCCCAAGACGGCGAGAAACACCGCCCTGGGTGCGGTGCTTGGCCTTTTGCTAGGGCTTGGCGTCGCATTCCTGCTCGAGCGCTTCGACCAGCGGATCCGCGAGCCCAAGGATCTCGAGAGGGTCTATGGCCTGCCGCTGCTTGGTGTCGTGCCGGAGAGCGGCGCCCTTTCGCGCTCCGCGCCAGGCACGGCCTCCAGTGGAGCCTTGATGGCCACCGAGGCGGAGGCCTTCCACCTGATTCGCGCGCACCTGCGCTATTTCAACGTCGACAAGGAGCTGCGAACGTTGTTGGTGGCCTCAGCTGCCCCGGGGGACGGCAAGACGACCGTGGCTCGGCATCTGGCCAGCGCCGCGGCGAGGATGGGCGCGCGCACCCTGCTCGTCGAGGCCGACCTGCGCCGTCCAACCATGGCACAGCAATTCGAAATCCACTCCGGCGGAGGCCTCTCGGATGTGCTGATCGGAACGGTCGCCATAAATGAGGCGATCAGGCCGATCGCCGTGGATCAGCCTGGTAGCGATCCCGCACGGACGCGGACGCTCGACGTGCTTCTGGCAGGGTCGATGTTGCCACCCAACCCAGGCGAGCTGATCGAGAGCCGAGCGATGGAAAGCCTGCTCGAGCGAGCGCGATCGACGTATGACCTCGTGGTCATCGACACACCTCCGTTGACCGTCGTCTCCGACGCGTTTCCTCTGCTCGGCAAGGTAGACGGCGTGATCATCGTCGGTCGCGTGGGGCGCAATCGACGCGATGTCGCAGAACGCTTGCACCACACGCTCGCAAGCGCCGGCGCACCTCTGCTTGGCGTCGTGGCCAATGGCCTGAAGGCCAGTCGATCCTCCTATGGGTATGCGTTCGACTATTCCTATACGCCCGATAAGACGCCAGGCGCCGACGTCGGCCGCCATGCCCTGCCGTCCAGCGCTGTGGCCACCACCGCGCGCTCCCCGGAGGAGCTGACAACGGCCAACGACTGATTCTCTACTGGCGCTCGAGAAATACCGCCGACTGCCCGTCGGTGTCGCTCGCATGGTCGAAGCGAGAGATGCCGAGCCCGGCTTGATCTACCAAGCTCGCGAAGAAGCTGTGGTCGAAGCGCACGCAATGAAGCGCGCCTTCCCATTCTCCCGGGTAGCTCCCGTAGCCGCTGGGATTGACTGTCATCTCCGCGACGCCATCCTCGAGGAACGCAGTCAGGAAAACGGCGCCATCGGGGGCCAGCAAGCGAGCAAACTCCCTCAGATAGGCAACGACGTCGTCGGTTTCCATGTGCGAGAAGACGCTGTAGAGGTGTATGACATCGAAGGATGCGTCCGCAAGCGGTAGCCGGAATGACTGATCGATCGAAGACCCGCTCGGGTTATAGCGCTCGTTGGCGAGATCGAGGTGGATGAAAGCAACGTCCTCGCCGAGGATGTGCTTCTCACACCAGGCGATGCTGCCGGCGTCCACGTCGATCCCCGTATAATGATTCAGGCTACCCAGCTGGGCTCGGATACCGATAGGCAGGCGACCGACACCGCACCCGATGTCGAGCACGCGTGAGGATATGTCCACTCCAAGCGTCTCCTGCAGTCGGCGCGCGTCGCGCTTGGCGCAGTCCAGGAAGTCTCGATCGTCGGCAAAGTTGTGTCCCCCCAGTCGGATCGACGCAGGTGGGATCGTCTGTCCGTCGAGCAGCACAGCCCCGGCGTTGGCGATCCGCGCGGTTTTGAGGCTCCTGCCGATGCGATTGCCTAAAGCAAGCTTGACAGTGGCCTGCTTGAGCGAGGTCATCGGCTGGAGAATAGGCCAGGCTCGGTCAAATGTCGAGCGGACATCGGCAAGGGTGCGACCCGAGGCGCAAAAAGAATGGGCCGACCAAGGCGAGTGCTCTGCGAAAGTAATTCATGCCGATGTGATCCGGCTCTCAATGACTGGCCGGCCAGGTGATTCTGTCATCGCCGATTGTCGCTGTGCGCCCCGCGAGCCCGAGGCCTCCGGCTCAACGGTGATGGTCGTGCCCGCGCACGGTGCGCCATGACTGCTGAGTGATACGCAAGATGACGATGGTGATCGCGAGGCCGATCAGGGGATCTCCGATCGGTGCGCCGAGAGCCACGACGATCGCCGAGGCGATCACGGCGAGGCTCACATAGCTGTCGGCCTGGGCGTGGTTGCCATCGGCGATCAGCGCCGGACTATCGAGCCTGCGACCAGCGCCCAAGCGGATGCGAGCCGCCGCGAAGTTCCCCGTGTACCCGATCGCGCCCGCGAGCGCCAGCGCCGCCAAATGTGTCGGTGGCGCGGGATGAATCAAGCGCTGGATGGCCTCGACGCCGGCAACGCAGGCGCTGACGAAGATCGCCGCGACGACGGCGAGTCCCGCGCGTCGCTCCGCGAGCTGGGAGCGCAGAGCGAACGCGATACCCAGCGGCACGGCAGTCAACGCGTCCCCGAAGTTGTGAATCAGGTCAGCCAAAAGGGCGATGCTGCCGCTCGCAACGAAAACGGCCGTCTGAGCGATAGCGGCAACACCGAGCACCGCGAACGACAGCGACACTGCGCGAATACCCTCCCGCGAGCGCTTGATGCTCTCGTCGACAAGGCCGTGCGAATGGTCGTGATGATGCCGGTGCTTATCCTGCGTATCGTGCGCGTCGACAAGGCCATGCGAATGGTCGTGAGGATGGTCGTGATGATGCCGGTGCTCATCCTGCGCATCGTGCGCGTCGTCGTGTCCATGATGAACCGGCGTCGAGAGGCGAAATCCGCGATGGATATGGCGATGGGCTCCCACATGAGGATGAGAATGCACCAAACGACCGTGGCGATGTTCCAGAAGATCGGCCATCTACCGCCCAATCCTAGCCTCGGCTACTGCGGCGGCTTGCAAAATGCGAACTTTACTTTGGATAGGAGCAACTCAGCGCGACTCTGGCTCAGCTCGGGGGTTATCGATTGGTATGAGGGGTAGCAGAGCCGGCATGCGAGCGAGCGTGATGAATGGGGAGCCCAATGGGGAGCCCAGGCGCGGGGTGGGCAGCCGCATCGTGCTCGTGCTGCTGGCGGCCATCGTCTCGAGCTCGATCGCGGCCAACCTGTCGGTTGCCGCTGTGCCGCTGCCAGGCGCCGCCACGGGTGGCGTCTCGAGCGTGACTCCTTCCTCGGCGGTTCTGCACGGGGCGATTGACGCGAAGGCCCAGCCAATCAACTACGTCTTCCAATACGGGCCGAGCAAGTCCTACGGAGCCCAAACGCCGCCGGCTCCCGGGGGGAGTGCGGCCTCGGCGGTCCAAGTCAGTCAGGCGATCGGTGGCTTGCAGGCGAACACCACCTACCACTACCGGATCCTCGCAATCGGCGCGAGGGGCTCAACCCCAGGCGCCGATCGCAGTTTCAAGACACCCAAGATTCCGCTGTCGCTGCAGATCGTCGGCGCTCCCAATCCCGTGCCGTTCGGCGATCCTTTCGCCTTGCAGGGTACGCTGACCGGCACTGGGAACGCTGGTCGTGTGGTGGCCTTGCAGGCCAACCCCTTCCCATACGTCGCGGGCTTCAAAACGCTCGGTAATTTCGAGTTGACGAACTCAACGGGCGGCTTTTCCTTCCCGGTTGTCGGCCTGCTCGCCAACACGCAGTTGCGCGTCGTGACGACCGCCGCCCCCTACGTCACAAGCCCTGTCGTGGTGGAGGGTGTGGCGGTGAGGGTCACGCTGCATGTGCGTCGGGTGCATCGCCGACGTCGCGGTGAGTTCGTGCGCTTCTACGGGACGATGACCCCGGCAGAGTTGGGTGCCCACGTCGGGTTCCAGTTGCTGCGCGGAGGGGCTGGCTCGATCAACCAGGGCGGGACGATCGTGACCTCGGGGACACCGACTGCGTCACGCTTCAGCGCCATCGTGCGCATACGCCATCGCGGAGTGTACGAGGCGCTCGTGCAGGTGTTCGACGGCTCGCACGTCTCTGCCTACAGCGAAGCGGTTCGGATCGGCTGAGGCGCCAGGCCGGCTGAGGCGCCAGGCCGGCTGAGGCCCGGATGCCGCCTCAACCGTTCACAACGTATGTAGGCACCTCAGCTGGGTCTTGGGTGAGGCTTTGCCCGCTGCTGCCTTTTGCGTTGCTCTAGGTGCATCCACTTACTTCGATCTTCGTGCTCTGATGAATGACGGCGCCATTCTGGGCAACCAATTCTGTGGGCATCAGCAGTTGCGCGCCCACGCGCCCCTTGTGCACCTTCACCACAGGGCGAGCGGCTCGTCCCTGCAAGCGTTTCAGCTTTGTCTGCTTGACCGCGACAGACTTTGTAATCGAGCAGAGGCTTGTATTGGTGCCCAGAACCGAGTGCGGTCCTTGTGGCAGGTACAGCTCCAGGTGAGCGATGGGCATATCGGGAAGCGCATCGAATCCGATGCGCGCCAGCCCCGATTTCTCGAC
>DATCEK010000049.1:0-11810 GCA_036510155.1 Solirubrobacteraceae bacterium
CTACCTGCGCTTCTACAACAACGACCGCGTCCACCACGGCCGTCTCACCCAAGGACGCATACCCGCAGACATCGTTTACCGTGCCCGAAAGATGAAGGCAAAATGAGCCACACCTGTCGGCACAACCCGGAGACAGCCCAACTTAGAGTTCGTTCTCGGAGAGCGCGAGCGCAGCACCTTTGATGTTGTCGCGCAAGTGCGCGACAGATGAGGTGCCAGGGATCAGCAGGATGTTCGGGGGCGCTGAAGCAGCCATGCGAAAGCGATGGTCCTCGGTCAGGCGCCCGTTCCAAGACGTGGCCTACCTACCTCAAGCTCTCCCAAGCTCGAGGCGGCGAGTTCGAGGCCCGTCCGTCGCTTGCGCAAGCCCGTATGTAGTGGGCGCACCGACGCCGCGTGAGCTGGCGATGGCACGGGACGTGGCGCGAGCTATCGCGATCTGGAGTTTGAGAAGACTGACGCTTCGCTTGTGGTGCTCGCCGGCCACTTGCGAGCTCGACGGCTCACCGCGCTCGAGGAACGCGCGTTTCGCACGCTCACGCCGCTACAGGGAAGCTCGTTTGAGGTTTTGCCGGCCGACACCAATCGTGACCGAGTTCAAAGAGGACGGAATCCCGGAATGGAAGCCCGCCCTCTTCCGATGCGACCAGTCCTGACAACTGGGTTTGACGCAAGCTATCTATTCTGCATATACACCGAACAGCGTCAACCTTTTGCCGCTGTTGTTCTTGAGCCAAGGACGGCCAAAGACGTTGGGTTCGCTGTCGGCATGGTTGTTGGCGCACGACTCTCCGTGGATTGTGCCACTGACATCTGCACCTACGCAGATGTTGCCACTTCCTTCGGTGACTTCAGCATCCACGACACCCAGGAACGATTCTGCGGCCAGTTCACAGGTAGCTCCCGCTGGTAGCGAGCGGTTGCAGAACGAGTTCAGAGCCAAAGCCTGTGTGGGTGCGAGCATCGCTATGGCCGTAAACGGCACTATGACGGCCAGGGTCGCAAACCAACCGACCCGACGAGGCATGGATATTGACAACATTTGCTCCTCCTTTGTCCGAAATAATTCGACTGCTTGATTATGTGTTGCTGCGCAGGGCGTGTTCTCTCCGGCACCGAACCTTGGCGTTCCAAGTTGTGCCAACATCCGTACACCGAGATCTCATACGACGGGTACGGAAGTAGCAATACTTGCGATCAGCCAAAGTCGGTGCGGGTGAGGTTTACCTTTTCCACCACGAGTCGCTCTTCCTGCGGCCCGTTTGTATCAATGGCCCTGATGGGTCACTTGGGTTTTACCAAGTGACTACCTAGGGTAGGTCTGCCAGGGGATTGCGTCAAGCCGTAAAATCAAGTAAGTGGCACTTTGCCAAATCCACATTCAGCTGTCCCGCCCGGGGATACGTGTCATCGCCGACGACGGGCGCGGCGCGAATTATCGGGCGGCCTGATCTCCTACGCAGCTCCGACACGACGGCGACGCGAGGCAGCAAGCGCCCCGAGGCCGGCGATCAGGCCGAGCGCGCCAAGAACGAGGGCGGTGATGGCAAGGCCCTTGCTCGCCCCGCCGCTTGCCTGTGCTCCGCCGGTTGCCGGCGCGGGCGTGGATGGGCTTTCTCCGCTATGTCCGGCCTCTGGGCCTGCCTCCTCGCCCGCGATGTCTTGGATCGCGCCGCCCTTGACCGTGACGTTGATCCGCGGCGAGGGGTGTTCGGCTTCAAGCGATTGAGATATCCAGTGGACGGCTTGGCCGTTGCTGTAGGTCTGGACTGTCCTGAATTCCAACGCCTTGCCCGCAGCCCCGTGAGGGATCGCAAGCGAGAGTGGGAACTGGATGAACTGCCCGTTGTTCACCTTTCCAAGGGGACCTGTCCATGTCCAGAGAATCTGGGATACCTCGGTGTCGATCGTCTCGCCGTCCTCTTTGATCGGGGTCGCGAGCTTCGCTTCGATGACCTTCGTGCTCCAACCGGGCACATTTTCGTAATCGACCCCCGTGAAGCCCTGCGGGAACAGCACGTCGACCTTCTTGACGTAGGCGCCTTCTTGCTCGCCGGGCACGCGCACGTCGAGCGTCGCGAAGGCCCCCGCGGGGATCGTGTTGGGGTGCAGGCTGACGTGCGCCTGCGTGTCGGCGGGTGCAAGTAGCGAGCCCATCGCGAGGAGCACGGCGACCTTCTTGGGTTTCATACTAGGTGTACCTCCTGAGTAGGTGGCTGAAGGAAACTCGGCTGACCAGGATTCAGCGGTGGCGCACGCCCCGTGAGCGCGAGCCACGGTTGTCGGCGATTCGGCGGGCTCATCCGATCGGAACCTTCACGCTGCGGCTGAATTGTTCGAATTCAGAGACCCGGTCGCTGATTTCGATTTCCCAAGCGCCGGCGGGGCTGAGCACTGTTGAGTTCAGGACGTAGTGACCCGGTCCCGCGACGATTGGCGTCAGCCTCAGTGGCCCGATTCCCTTGGAGGGCAGCTTGGCGGTAGCCGTCAGTTCCTTGGTCGCTGTGAACTGCGCTCCGGTCTTGGAGTCGATCAGGTAAAGGTGGATCGTGTTTGGTCCGGTCTTCGCCGGTTCGACCGTCATCTCGAGCTCTGCCGGGCCAATAGGGGTGTTGACCGAGAATGGCCCCCTCGCGGCGTCGATCGGCGGCGCATAGCTGACTAGAGCAGCGGTCACAGCGAACACGCACAGCATCAGCGCGAACTCGCCGCGCAGGATACGGCGAGCCCGGGTTCCGATCCCGCCGGGTGACTGCCGGTCGCCGACCAAGCGTTCAAGTGCGGGTATGACCCGTTCGCGGTGAATCAAGCCAAAGCCGACCAGGCAGGCAAGCAGCAAGACCTTGGAGATGATCAGAGCACCGTAAGTCGTGTGGAGGAGACCGTGCAGGCTGCGCACATCGATGTATGCCTGGACCCCACCTGTGAGGGCAATCACGACGACCGCGCCCAGCGCGATCGGCGAGAACCGCACCAGATTCGCAAGCAACAGCCGGCTACGCTCGCCGCCCTCGAGCCGTCGAGTGGCGCCCGGCAAAGCGATCAGAAAGCACGCGATCCCCCCGACCCAAACGCTGCCCGCCAACACGTGCAGAACGTCAGAGGGGAAGAACACCGCGACAGGGCTCTCGATACTCGCATGACCGGCAAGCGCCGGGGTGATGGACAGGTACAGAGCGCCGAGCCCGAGCAGCGAGAGAGCCGCGCGAGTGGGACGGGGTGTCAACGCCAACGTATCGGGATCAGGCGAACCGACTCTCAACGTCGGGATCGCGCCTCTACCCACAACCCTAGTTGCCAACAGGACAGCGCCAAGCAACAGCCAGTCGATCGCACGCAAACCCCACACCTCGCCAAAGCGGCTTTCCAATGTGCTCTGGAGGATTGAGCTTTTCAGCGACGCCCACAGCGACACCCCTGCGGCGCTCGCACCCTGCAACAGCACCCCGAGCACGCTCACGAGCGCTCCGAGCACGATCGTCACCGCGAACAGCCGCCACGCCCGCGAAGCGAACGCCCGCGAGGCGAGCAGCCAGCGCTCCTGCGAGCCGCCGACTGCCGCCAGCCCCGGTATCCATACGAAGAACAGGAAGACCAGGCCACCAACCATCAGCGCGATCGCCAGATAGTTAAGGCCACGCACAACCCCGAAAGCGACCTCAGTCACTTTGCCGCTCTCCTCCCTGCCGATCAGCCCTGCCACCGTAACCTTCGAGGAGGCGCTCGGGTGCCCGATGCTGAACACCAGCCCGCCGTAGACGATGTGGGTGTCGGCCGAGATCACCCGATAAGTCCCCGTATAGGTGCCGTCGGGCAGGCCCGACTTCAAGCCGACGCCCATCCAATGCTCGTTGCCATGCGGATGAGAGACGTTCAAATCATCGACCTCGTTGCCCTGAGCGTCATAGACACGGACAGAGCCGAGCGTCCCGTCGACGTCCTGGTTGAACTCGAAGATCACCTCGTTCGGCTCGACCTCGACCGTCGAGCCCGAGGCCGGCGAGGTGTCGAGCAACTGCGCATGCGCCCAAGCCGCCGGAGCGCTTCCAAGCAGACCCGCCACGGCGAGCGCGACCACAACGAGGCACCGGCCTCGATGGAGGCTCGCCGTTCTTTTCTCGCTATCGGTCACAGCACCAAGCGACCTTCGAACTCCAACACTTCGAAGGCTCAGCGCGGGGAGGCTCCAGGTGAGGCTCGAGCGGTAGTTGTAGTTGCCGATCTGATCATTGATCGGGCGGTCGCACTCTTTAACGGGAATCGGGGTACTGCTTTGCGCTTTCACGACGACACACGGCTCCCGCAGCCGGGCGCTGAACGTGGCAGCGATAAGACAACTGAACACGGAAGGCTCCTCGCATACTTGCCCGTATGGACTGACTGAAGACCCGCAAAACGAACAACGCGAGTCCGCTCGATTCGCGGCCGGATCCTCTCGGGGCGAGCAGCCAAAAACCCCCGCTCGGGGGGCCGAAGGGGGCTAGCTCGCCAGGAGCAGAGGCGGCGGTGGGCGCACAGCCAGCGAGCAGCCCATCAGGCGACCGCCACGCACAGTCAGCAGCGCCACACGACGAGGCGGGGCCATACAAGAGCGCGGGCGCGGCCACCGCCCCCGCTCCACCCGACGAAACGCGAGCAGAACACGCTCACCCGGATAACGCCGCGCCAGCAGCGGTATCGCCAACACGACAGCAGGCACGAGACACAAGACAGCGTGAAGCACGAGGCCACGAACACTACTCCACGGCTCACGCACATGCCGAAGCATGTTCGGTCGAGTCTGTCCCGGTCGGTCCGTCCGAGCTGTGGCGAGGTGCGGCGCTATCCCTCTGTGGGCTCTGTCAGATCGACCGGTCCCTACCGGGATTCAAGGGCCGCGCAGGGGCTTGCTACTCGGATGTGAGCGCGCTGAGCACGTCCAGCCGGGCGGCTCTGCGTGCGGGCAGCTGTGCCGCGAGCAATCCGGCGAGCGCCGCGAGCACCAGCAATATGGCCAGCGTGCCCACCGGTATCGAAAGCATGTAGCCAGAGCCCGAAAGCGCGAAGGTCGTGACGAGAATCGCTGCGATGACACCGATGACCAGTCCGAGCACCCCGCCGATCAGCGAGGTGATCGGCGACTCGTAGCGGATCATCTGGCGGATCTGGCGACGCGAGGCGCCGATCGCGCGCATCATCCCCAGCTCGCGCGTGCGCTCGTATATCGACAGCACGAGCGTGTTGACGATCCCGAACAGCGAGACGATCACCGACAGCGCGAGCAACACGTAGACGAGCAGCAGGAACTTGTTCACCTTGTTGCCCTGTTCCTGGGTGTACTGGGCTGCGGTCTGTGAATGCGCTTGCGGGAAACTGCGGTGCAGGAGCGCGTCGATCGCGTGTTGCACTTCGGCACCGCTTGCGCCGGGGGCGTAGGTGACGAAGTTGACTCCGTCTTCGCGCTGTCCGAAGGCGCTGCGCGCCAGCGGGCGTGAGATCGTGAGGTTGGAGAGCAGGCCGAGCACTTCTTCGGAGACGATCCCCCTCACCCTCAAGCTCACCACATGACTGGAGGGCGTCGCCACCGACAGGCGCTCTCCCACGCTCAGTTTGTGGGCTTTGGCGAACTTCTTGTGATGATCGTGCCGTCCTGGCCGAGCGTGGCGAGCGTTGCGTTCGAGCCCTGTTCCCATTTGATCTTGTACATCCGTGAGAACGATTCGGGTTCGATTGCGCTCACAGCGCTCTTTTCGTCGATCACTGGCGCCCCCGGCGCCGAGGCGTTGCGCACTCTGCCCTTCGTGAAGGCGATCGCGGTGACCTCCTCCACGCCGTGCACCTGTCTCACCGCAGGCGCTACTGCTGCGGGGATGCCCCCTTCGTTATGCGAGTTCTGCACGATCAGGTTTCCCGCGAAAGAGCGGTTGACTGCATTGTCGATGGTTGTCTTGGCGCCGGCGGCGAGCACTGAGATGAACGCCACGAGCCCCAGCCCGACGGTCAACGCGAGCGCGGTCACTAGTGTGCGTCCGGGCTGGCGCACCGAGTTCTCGCGCGCCAGGCGTCCGGTGATGCCGCGCCAGGCCACGAGCGAGCCGATCGCGTGCCCGAGTGCGGGTATCACCCGGTAGTGGCGCGGTGGGCGCTCGCCCTTGCGGCGCAACCTGACTCCCAGTCTGATCGCGCGAGCTGTCCAGAGGATCACGAGCAGCAACCCGATCCCGTGCCCGACGACGATTCCCAGCCCGAAGATCAAGGCGAGCCCGAGCATGAACCGTATGATCAGCATTCGCCGCGTGGGCAGTGGTCGCGGCGGAATCTGTACTCCCTCGCGCATCGCCGCGATCGGCGGCACGCGCGTGGCGCGCATCGCCGGAAAGAGCCCTGCGAGCACCGTCACGACGATGCCCACACCGAGTGAGACGACCACAGTACGCGCCTCGAGGACCGTGCCGTTGTCCGGCAAGTCGGCACCGAACGCCTTGAACAGCCCGTCGAGCGCCGGCGCGAGCAAGATTCCGAGCAGTAGCCCGATCACGGCTCCGATGACGCCCAGCAAGAGACCTTCCTGGACGACCGCGCGCATGATCTGCGCCCGCGAGGCTCCAAGTGTGCGCAGCAGGCCGAACTCGCGTGTGCGCTGGGCGACGGTGATTGAGAAGGTGTTGAAAATGATGAACGCGCCAACAACGAGCGCCACATAGGCGAAGATCAAAAGGAATGTGCGCAGAAAGCCCAGCTTTTCTTCCAGTTCGGAGGTCTGGTCAGCGGCTTCCTGGGCTCCAGTGCGCACCACGAGGGTCCTCGGAAGGACAGCGCGCACTCGCGAGACCAATTGCTGTGGTGCGACGTTGCGGCTCGCCGCGACGTTGATGCTGTCGTATACGCCCGCTTCGCCCGCCACATACTGGGCCTGGCTCGGCTGCAGTAGGGCAACGGTCGTCCCACCGAAGGATTCGCTGCCGGCGAACTTTGCGATACCCGAGATCGTGTAGCGCCGCGCTGGGGTTCTACCCGCGATCACAATCTGTTGGCCGAGCGCCAGATGGTTGCGCTTGGCGCTTGCTTGGTCGATTGCGACCTCGCCGGCGGCGCTGGGCAGGTGACCCACGGTCGCGGTGAACGCCTCGAAGCGCGGGGGTTGCAATGCGTCGACGAGCTCGAAGGCGCCGCCGCTGGTGAGCCGCTTGCCGGATGTGGTGAGCAATGCCGCGCTGGTCGAGATGTCGCCCGAGGCCGCGGCTACGCCCGGCACAGCGCGCACGCGGGCGAGGGTGGCATCGGTCACCAAAGAGGCCTGGGAACCACCGAGCGTTTCCTTTTCGCTCACGACTACCGACTTGTTTGCATATGCGTTGCCGAAGACTTCCGAGAACGCATGATTGATCGTGTCGGTGAGGATGTAGGTGCCCGCCATCAGGGCGACACCGAGCGCGATCGCGACAGCCGTCAACAGCACCCGCAGCTTGCGCTGCACGAAGCCGCGCAGCACCAGCGTGAGCATTCAGCCCACGGCCTTCATCAGATCCAACGCCTGCTCAGCGCTCCCAGCCTCGCCATCGTGAACGATCTTGCCGTCGCCCAGCACCAGCAGACGATCGGCGAACGAGGCTGCGTGGGCATCGTGGGTGACCATCACCACCGTCTGGGAGAAGTCGTCCACGGCATGGCGCAACAACTCGAGCACGTCGCCGGAGGATTTGGAGTCGAGGTTGCCGGAGGGCTCGTCGGCGAACACGACTGCGGGACGCGAGATCAGCGCGCGCGCAACCGCGACCCGCTGCTGCTGGCCGCCGGAGAGCTCAGCGGGCCGGTGGCTCAGCCGGTTGCGGATGCCTACCGTGTCCACGAGGCGGTCGAACCACTCGCGGTCCACCTCGCGTCCGGCAATCGACAGTGGCAGCAGGATGTTCTCCTCGGCGCTCAGCACCGGCAGCAGGTTGAAGGTCTGGAAGATGAAGCCGATTCGATCGCGTCGAAGCTGCGTCAGCGCACGGTCATTCAGCGTGGTCAACTCGACTCCGCCCACCGTGACGGTCCCGGAAGTCGGGCGATCCAGTCCGGCAAGCAGGTGCATGAGCGTGGACTTTCCAGACCCGGACGGTCCCATGATCGCCGCGAAGCGCCCGCTCGGGAAGCCCACCGTGACCCCGGCCAGAGCATCGACGGCCGCCTCACCCTCGCCGTAGCGACGAGACAAGTCTTTGGCCTGCACGATCGCCTGATTGTTCTCTGGCGTGGGGATGCCTATGTTCTCGCGACCTGAGTCAGTCATCGATCTCGCGCACATGATCCTCACGATAGGCGCTCTTGGGCCCGTGACGCATCGAACGTAAACAGATGTGGCCTCCGCTCTCCGCGATCCAGGAGAACCGGTGATGATCCGGTCGGCTCTGCTTTAGCCTCCGGATCAACCTGGCGCTCGAGGCTTTCGTGGTTTCGTACGACGCACACGACAGACGCGCCCAATGTTCACGGCGACGGCGATGGCTTGTTGCAAGGAAAAGGAGACACGGTGCCTCGCGCATCAATCAAAAAGTTCAGCGACCGTCATCCAATCGCGGCGAAGGTCCCCGAGATCGGGATCCTCTTTTGGGTAATCAAGCTGTTGACGACGGGCATGGGGGAGTCGATGTCTGACTTCATGGGCCAGCAGAGCGTCCCGCTAGCGGGAGCCCTCGGCATCTTCGGCCTGGCCTTTGCTCTGTGGTTGCAGTTGCGCACGCGCGAATACCGAGCGCCGGTCTATTGGTTTGCGGTGGTGATGGTCGCGGTGTTCGGGACCATGGCAGCCGACGGTATACACGACGGGGCAGACATTCCCTACGCGGTCACGACACCGGTGTTCGCGGCGGTCGTTGGCGCGGTCTTCCTCTTCTGGCGGCGCAGCGAGGGCACACTCTCGATCCACAGCATCACCACGCGACGTCGCGAGGCTTTTTACTGGGCCGCGGTACTCGCCACCTTCGCCCTGGGTACAGCCGCAGGCGATCTCACGGCGATCGCGCTCAACTTCGGCTTCCTCGGCTCAGTCGTGCTCTTCGCGGTCTTGATCTCCATACCGGCGCTTGCCTGGCGGCGCGGAAAGCTGAACCCGATAGCAGCTTTTTGGACGGCCTACGTGATAACGAGGCCTCTAGGAGCGTCCTTTGCCGATTGGTTCAGCAAGCCGCATTCCGCCACAGGCCTGGGTCTCGGCGACGGGACTGTCAGCGTACTGGCGCTGGCGGTCTTTGTGACGCTCGTCAGCTATGTCGCGGTAGCCAAGACGGACATCCAGACGCCGCAGAGCATGCACCCAGAGCCAGTGGATCCGGTGGCCGAGGACGACAATGCGTTTGCGTGGTGAGACTCAACGCTCGAGTATCTGCTCGAGCTGGTCAGGAAGCGTCATCGGGTCGAACGGCTTGGCGAGCACGCCACTCGCACCCAACGAGATGAGACGCTCCCGTTCGGCATCGCCGATCTTGGCGGTGAGGAAGATCACGGGTACGTACTGAGGCAGCAGGCCGGCACGCATACGCTGCAATGTGGCGGGTCCGTCGAGCCCTGGCATCATCACGTCCATCAGAACCGCGTCGAATGGCCCATCGTCCTGCACCGCTTCAAGCGCGGCCTGCCCCGAGGAGGCGGCGATCACCTTCCAATCGCCGACGCGTTCGAGGCTGATCGAGGCGATGATGCGGATCGCGTCCTCGTCGTCTACGAGGAGCAGGCGTGAGCTCATTCGAAGCGCTCCTCTGCCTGGCCGGCGAGCGGCAGAGTGAAGTGAAAGGCGCTACCCCGGCCGATCTCGCTCTCGGCCCATATCTTTCCGCCATGG
Organism: Solirubrobacteraceae bacterium; assembly: GCA_036510155.1. Classification (GTDB taxonomy): domain Bacteria; phylum Actinomycetota; class Thermoleophilia; order Solirubrobacterales; family Solirubrobacteraceae; genus Palsa-744. Next base: position 9,803 of record DATCEK010000049.1, read on the forward strand.
TGCTCGACGATGTCACGTGCAATGGCCAGCCCCAGGCCACTGCCGCCCTTCTCGCGAGCGTCTGAGGAATCGACCTGGCGGAAGCGCTCGAAGATCGTCTCCAGCCGGTCTGATGGGATGCCACGGCCGGCGTCTTTGATGGAGAAGAGCGCGTGCCCATTCTCAGGTGTCCCAGCCACTGTGACGGTGCTCCAGCGGGGCGAGAACTTCACTGCATTGCCAAGCAGATTCACAAGCACCTGGATGACGCTGTCGGCATCGACCAGGACGGCCAGATCGTTGGGCACCTCTGAAACAAGCGTCACCTTGGCCTGTGTGGCAGTCATCTGGACGATCTGCATCGCGTTTCCCACCAACTCAAATGCTTTCGCGGGAACCAAGTCGAGCTCCTTGCGCCCGGCGTCCATGCGCTCGATGTCGAGAATGTCGTTGATCAACTTGAGCAGACGATCGGTGTTGGCGACAGCCAGCTCCACCATGCCGGCGGCTTCGCCGGGGAGCTCGCCGAAGACGCCGCCCTCCAGCAACCCAAGCGAACCCCGAATCGAGGTCAGCGGCGTGCGCAGCTCGTGTCCCACCACCGAGATGAACTCGTCCTTGACCTGTTCGGCCTGCTTGCGCGTTGTGACGTCCTCCAAGACACCGATCACGTAGCGGGGAGCCCCAGCCTCGTCGTCCAGCAGTGAGAGCGTCATGTTTCCCCATAAAGAAGAGCCGTCATGGCGTAGAAAGCGAATTTCGCGCTGAAACCCGTCAATGGTCTTCGGGCCCAGCGAGCGGAAGGTCTCGAGTTCGTCGGGGTGCGTGAGCCTGGAAAAGCCTTTGCCGCGGAGTTCCTCAGGCGAATATCCGACCATCTCGGCAAACGTCTGGTTGACGTCGAGGATCGTCGGGCCTCTGAGGTCGTTGACGGTGATGCCGACGCCCGCATTGTCGAAGATTGCACGGGAGCGCCGCTCGCTTTCGCGTCGGGCGCGCTCGGCGGCCGCGAGCTCACGCAGCGAAAGGTACTGGCGGATCGCGACAAGTCCTCCGATCATGGTCAGGATCAGGACGAGGCTCAGATCCGGGAAGAAGGGTCTGCGCGACTCCACGCCGATCAGCAAGCCAAAGCCGATCGGCGCTGTGATGTAGGGCAGCCAGGTTGCGCGCGGAGTAGGCTGGCTCCAGTTGCCCAGGATTTGATCGTCGGATCTGACCGGTCGCTGTGAGAGGGCCGCGAGCGTGAAAAGAAGAAACTCGAGGACATAGAGAATGTCGATCGGATCGCCGCTGGTGTAGGTATCGTGCAATACGCCGTAGCTGTAGACGACGTCGGCCACGATCGAGGCGGTGATCCCGCCTGCTATCAGCAGGAGCGCGACCCTGAGAATGGGCGGGCTGCTACGCAGCAGCACCGCCGCAAGCCCCGCGAGCAGGATCAGGTCACCGACGGGATAGGCCAGCGAGACAACAGTCGCGAGCACTCCCTGGCCACCGGCCTTGGCGGTGGGTCCAAGCACGAAGTACCAAACCACCGCACCGCCGCCGAGCACGACGGTAGCCCCGTCGAGCAGGATCCGCAGCCGCTTCGCCTTCGTTACAGGGGCGACGGGGATCTGCAGCAAAGCGACGAACAGCAGCAGATAAAATGACAGGAAGAACGCATCCGCGATCGTCGGAAAGGGCGGTTCGTCGTATTGGATGTTGTACTTCAGCAGGAAGATGTCTGCGATGGCCTCAGCCGCCATCGCTGCGCTCATCCACCGCCAGAAGGACCGCAGTCGGGGAGATCCCTCACAGCGTTGGGCTGCCATCCAGGCGGCACAAAACGCGGCCAGGTCGGCCGGTATCAAGAAGGCCTGTCCCAGTTGTTGCCTGCCCGGCAGCCAGTGAAACAGCTGCCAACTCACGTAGATCGCAAAATAGCTTCCCAGGACAGCCACAGCCACACGGGTTGAGATCAGCTTCGACGTCACGGGCCGTCCGTTGCTCCGACTGAAGTCGACGAAGCTCATTTGTCCTCCTC
>DATCEK010000050.1:0-12104 GCA_036510155.1 Solirubrobacteraceae bacterium
ATCTCCTGCATGATGATGGGTCCTTTCCAGGCCGCGCCCGGGTCAGAATTGTCGCTACGCCTACGGCTTCGCGTCAATCCCGACCCGGAACACAAGCCGCATCGGTTACCCCAACCACACACACTTCATCGGACAGACCCGCACCCGTGGCAGGAGTCTGGATAGTGATCGACGATCTCATCGAGCTGGTCCTCCGGCGCGAGCTTTCGACCCGAGCCCAGGTGACCAGGCTGCCCGCCCGCCTTGCGCAGCATCTCCTTGGCCCTGGCCCGAGCCTCCGCCCGGCGCTGCTGGCGTGTTGCCGGTGGATCCTGCGATGGAGGCTTTGAGCTGTTGCGTGAGCTCTGCCGGGTCTGCTCCTCAAGCTTGCCTACCCGCTCCTCAAGCCGCGTGTTAGCAACAGTCAGCTGCTCAAGCGCCCGCGCCAGCTCCAAGATGAACCCCACGCAGCGCTCTTTGCCAGCCTCGTAGATCGCCTCCGCCTCACCGCGCTCCACACCCCCAAGATTCGCCCTCGCCGCAGACGCTCCTCGTTATGGAAACCAACGACCGAACGGTTACAAAAACCCGCTTATTTGCAGCGATTTTCTGATGGCGAGACCCGGACTCGAACCGGGGACACCACGATTTTCAGTCGTGTGCTCTACCAACTGAGCTATCTCGCCGCAAAGTCCGATGCTACCGGCTCGCGCGCGGCCAAGGAAGGTCCGTCAGGCGGCCGCGGCGCGCTCGAATTCCTCCACGAGCGCCGTGTACGTCTCGCGCAGACCCTGCTCGACCGGCACCTGCGCGCGCCAGCCCAGCTCGCTCGCGGTATGGCTCGTGTCCAGGCAGCTGCGCTCGAGCTCGCCCGGGCGCAGCTCGGCGAGCTCTGGCTCGATGTCCGAGCCGGCGGCTGCCTTGAGCACGTTCCACAGCGCCAGCACGTCCGTCTCCACGCATGTGGCGACGTTGAACGTGCCGCGCTTGCCGTTGGCGGCGATCAGCGCGCCGACGACGTCGGCGACGTGCACATAGTCGCGCGTCGGTTTACCGTGGCCGAACATCTTCGGCGTCTTGCCTTTGTGCAGATGCTCGGAGAAGATCGCGACCACGCCGGCCTCCCCGTGCGGGCTCTGGCGCGGGCCGTAGACGTTGCCGAGGCGACACACGGCGTGCGGCACGCCGGAGGACAGCGACCACGTTTTCACATAGGCCTCCCCCGCCAGCTTGGAGGCGCCGTAGGGCGCCAGCGGAGCGGGAATGTTGCTCTCATCCGTCGGCATCGGCACCTCGTCCCCGTAGAGCGCGCCGCCGGTCGAGGTGAAGGACAGCGGCGCACCGAGCTTGGAGGCGGCGTCCACGACATTGAGGGTGCCCTGCACGTTGACGGCGCAGTCGCGTGCCGGATCGGCGACCGACGCCGTGACCGATGCCTGTGCGGCCAGGTGATAGACGGCCGCCGGCCGCACCTCCTCGAACACGGCGTCGAGCGCCGCACGATCGACGATGTCGAGCTTGCGCAACGTCGCTCCCGCCGGCACCTTGGCGGCGCTGCCGGAGGAGAGGTCGTCGATCACGGTCACCGCGTTGCCCGCGGCGAGCAGCGCGTCTGAGAGGTGCGAGCCGATGAAGCCGGCGCCGCCGGTGACGATCACTTGTTGTGGCATGGACGGAAGCCTATCTGCGAGTGCGGAAGGTATTCGGCGCGGGTGGTCTGGAAAGTGGCGATGTCCCCCGCGCGCGCGGGGGGCATCGCGCTTTTGGAGCGCAACAAACGCCCTGCCGAGCACCACCTTCCCGCGGCCGCGAAGGCCCGCTCCAGCAGCGGCTCAGAGAACCTCGAGCGAAGGCCGCTGAGGAGGCTACCCCCGAGCAAGCATGTAGCGATTCATCGTCGCCGTCACGCGGCGTGTGATCGCGTCGGCGCGGTGCTCGGTATCGAGGTCGATCTCGGCGGCCTCGCGCAGTCGCACGATCTGGCGCATCGCCGGTTGCACCACCTCGTCCTTGAGGACGGCGGGGTCGATGCCGTCCTCGATCGCCTGTGCGATCGCCTCCTCGGCAAGCTCGGCGTCGCCGAGGCGCATCGCGTCGGTGTAGATCTCCAGGGCCGCCGCGAGCAGCGTGTCCGGGTCTGAGCGCGAGCGCGTGCGCGCATCGGCGCCGGAGGAGTCGAGCACCTCCATGAACTTGTGCAGCAGCACCGGGTCGAAGTGGCGCTCTGCCTGGTCGAGCATCATCTCGACCGCCTTCTCCACCGAGAAGGCCTTGCGGTAGACACGGTGGCTCGTGAGCGCGTCGAAGACGTCTGCGATCGCCACGATGCGGCCCTCGATCGGGATGCTCTCGGCCGTGAGCCCGCGCGGGTAGCCGCCGCCGTCCCAGCGCTCGTGGTGGGACAGAGCGATCGTCGCGCCCATGTCGAGAATCGAGGAGGAGGAGCCGCGCAGCAGTCGGTGACCCTCCTCGGCGTGGGTCTCCACGATCGCGCGCTCCTCGATGGTCAGTTGTCCCGGCTTCAGCAGGATCGCGTCGGGTATCGCGACCTTGCCGACGTCGTGCAGCGGAGCGGCGTAGCCGATCCGCCTGCAGAAGTCGGGGTTCATGCCGATCGCTTCGGCGAGCAGCGTCGAGAAGCGCCCGATGCGCTCGATGTGAGCACCGGTGTCCTCGTCGCGAAACTCGACGGCCATCGACAGGCGCCGGACGGTCTCGGCCTGGGCGATCTCGAGCTCTGATAGGGCGCGACGCAAATCGGCGCCCCGCTCGTCGACCTCCGCGCGTAGCGCTCTACGCCGGTCGTCACCCAAGAGCCAGCCGCACACGCCGGCCACCCCTGCGAGCGCCAGCACGCCGAGGACCGTCAAAACGGTCCCGCCGAGGACCAGAGCGATGATCGCCGCGCCGGCCACCAGCAATGCCAGCGGCGCCCTGTAGCGCGACGGGCGTGGGCGGCCTTGGCTTTGGCGGCCAGCTACTGGCGTCGTCTGCCGCGTGCCGTCCTCGCGGCTCGCCTGCTCCTCGGAGGCGCCGCCGAGCAGCGCGCGCAGCTGGTTGGACTGCGTGGGCGCTTCGACCCCGCCGGAGGCCGGCGCGTCTTGGCTTGGCAGGCCGTGCGTCAGCGCGCCCCCGCGGGGGGCGGGTCGCTGCAGGCCGACCTTTGTGACTCCACGCACGAAAAGCACTCCGTTTCTTCGCTGTTCGTCTATTCGGCTGTTTGGCCAGCCCGCTTGAGCTACCCGTAATCGGCCTACGTGAATCAGTGCAAATCTTCAGCTCTGAATTCGCCAGAGCGGAACGTCGGAGCACCGCTCCCAGACGATTGCGAACATCGTGGAGCCCATCAGTCAAACGTTGAGTGCGACGTACTTCGTCTCCAGGTACTCGCCGATACCCTCGAAGCCGCCCTCGCGCCCGAAGCCCGACTGCTTCACGCCCCCGAAGGGTGCCGCAGGATTGGACACGATGCCCTGGTTGACGCCGACCATGCCGGCCTCGATCGCCTCCGAGACACGTAGCGTGCGGGCAAGATCGCGTGTGTAGATGTAGGCCACCAGCCCGTACTCGGTGGCGTTTGCGGCCTCGATCGCCTGCTCCTCGCTGCTGAACGTGCTCACGGGAGCCACCGGTCCGAACACCTCCTCGCGCAAGATACGGGCGTCGGAGGGGACTTCGTGGAGTACCGATGGCGCAAAGAAGTAGCCGGGGCCAGGTGAAGGCTCACCGCCACACAACAGCTTGGCTCCCTTTTGCACGGCATCCTGCACCAGCTCCTCGACGATTCCGCGCTGACGATCGTCGATCAGTGGGCCGATGTCGACATCCGGCTCGGTGCCGCGGCCCACCTTCAGCGTTTTCATGCGCTCGGCCATGCGCTCGGCGAACTCCTCGGCCAACGACTCGTGCACGTGGAAACGGTTCGCCGCCGTGCACGCCTCGCCGACATTGCGCAGCTTCGCGATCAGGGCGCCCTCGACCGCGGCGTCGAGGTCGGCGTCCTCGAAGACCACGAACGGGGCGTTGCCGCCCAGCTCCATCGAGACGCGCAGAACCTGCTCGGCCGACTGTTCGATCAGCTTGCGGCCCACCTCTGTGGAACCGGTGAATGAGAGCTTGCGCGCGCGCTTGTCCTTCAGCAACGGTTCGATCACCGACCCCGAGTGGTGCGCGGTGATCACGTTGAGAACGCCGGCCGGCAGGCCCGCCTCGGCCAGCACGCCCGCAAGGGCGAGCATCGACAGCGGCGTCTGTTGCGCCGGCTTGACGACCATCGTGCAGCCCGCCGCGATCGCCGGGGCGATCTTGCGCGTGCCCATCGCCGTCGGGAAGTTCCAGGGAGTGACGAACACGCACGGGCCGACCGGTTGGCGCATCGTGAGGATGCGTCCTTGGCCCGTGGTGTTGGTCATGTAGCGGCCGTGGATGCGGACCGACTCCTCTGAGAACCAGCGCAGGAACTCGGCGGCGTAGTTGATCTCGGCCTTGGATTCGGCGAGCGCCTTGCCCATCTCCAGGGTCATCACCAGCGCGAGCTCGTCCACGCGGGCCAGCAGCAGCTCATAGGCGCGGCGCAGGATCTCGCCACGCTCGCGTGGGGCGGTGGCGGCCCAGGCGGGCTGCGCATCGGCCGCCGCGCCCAGCGCCGCCAGCGCATCCTCGGGGGTCGCATCGGCCACCTCCGCCAGCGCCATACCCGTCGACGGATCCTCCACGCTCAGCGTTTTTCCTCCGCCGGCAGGACGCCATTCTCCGCCTATGTACAGCTCGCGCGGCACATTCCCCAAAACCTTGCGCTCCTCGGCGACGGTCATCGTGCGGCGCTCAAGCAGTTCCTGGATTGCTCCGAATCAAAGTTCATGCAATTCCTCTTGCCAAATTGCCGCGCCGAGATCGTGATCGGCTGAACGGGTAGGAAAACCAGAGCACGGATGCTCCCCAGGAGACAAACTTACCAACGCTTCCATGCCCGCTTGCGGAGCATGTCAATCGCGTGCGCCGTGCTTGCGCTGACGCCGGCGATCGCACCTGCATGGGCGCCCGGCGTGGCGACGGGCGAGCCGGCAAGCGCCGCAAGCAGTCCCCAGCTGGTGATCGACGGCGCGGGCGACGGGCACGGCGTGGGGATGAGCCAGGACGGGGCGCTCGGCCTCGCCGAACACGGCTGGAGCTACAACGCGATCCTCGCGCATTACTACACCCAGACCGCGCTCGGCAACGCGCCGGCGACCACCGTCGTGAAGGTGCTGGTCGGCTCGACGGTCAAGCGAGTTCCGCTCGAAAGCTACGTGCGCGGCGTCGTCTCGGCAGAGATGTCGGCCAGTTGGCCGATGGCGGCGCTGGAGGCCCAGGCCGTCGCCAGCCGCACCTACGCGATCACGTCCGATGCCGGGGGCGCCAAGTTCAACGTGTACTCCGACGACCGCTCGCAGGTGTATCGCGGCAAGGCCGCGGAAACCTCGCGCACCAATACCGCTGTGGCCGCCACCGCCGGGCAGATCGTCACCTATGCCGGCAAGCCCGCGGTCACCTATTTCTTTGCCGGCTCCGGCGGGCAGACCGAGAGCGTGCAGAACGCCTTTCCCGGGGCCGAAGCGGAGCCTTGGCTTGTCAGCGTGGCCGATCCTTACGAAGCCGGGCCGCTGCGCCGTTGGAGCATGACGATGAGCTTCGCCGCGGCCGGCTCGCGCTTGAGCGGACTGGTCAAGGGGGGGTTCAGCGGGATCGAGGTTTCCAAGCGTGGCGTGTCCCCGCGAATCGTCTCGGCCTACGTGCTTGGCACGAAAGGGCGCACGCTCGTCAGCGGGCCAGAACTGGAGGCGCGCCTCGGGCTTTACTCGACCTGGGCCTACTTCAGCGTGAAGAACGCGAAGGGGACGCGCGCCGAGCCGGACGGGAGCGGACAGAGCCCCGCTCCGGCTTCCACTCCGACTTCCACTCCGACTCCGACTCCGACCGCAGTGCCCGCGAAAGTCGGCGGTACCGGTGGCTCGGCCGCGGCCGCCGGGGCGCCTTCCGGCAAGCCGGCCGGCGTGGACGGACAAGGCGGCGTGACGGCCGGGTAGCCTGAGGCGCAATGAATTCGCCTCTCCTGATCGCTGACGTCCCCTGGCTGCTTTACCGCGCCTTCTTCTCTTTGCCCAAATCGATCAAGGGCGTAGACGGCAAGCCCGTGAACGCGCTGCTTGGCACTGTCAATGCACTGCTGGCAGCAAGCGAAGCGCAACCGCCTCGTGCTGTGGTCGCATGCTTCGGCGCGGAGGAGGCTCGCTATCGCGTCGAGGCCTATCCCCCCTACCACGCGCACCGCGATCCTATGCCTGCCGAACTCCGCGAGCAGTGGGAGCGCGCACCCGAATTGCTTGCGAGCTTTGACTGGACGATTGCCGACGCGGCGGAGCTGGAGGCCGACGACGCGATGGGCTCCTTCGCGCGGGTCGAGCGCCAGGCTGGGGGGCGTGCCTTGTTGTTGACCGCGGACCGCGACCTCTATCAGTGCGTCGAGGAGAACGTCGCTGTTTTGGATTTGGGAAAGGGAGGGGCGTGCTCTGTCTTGGGAGAGAGCCAGGTCCACGACCGTTACGGCATCGCGCCGGGACAGGTGCCAGATTTCATCGCCCTGCGCGGCGACCCGTCCGACGGGTTGCCCGGGGCGCCCGGGATCGGGGCCAAGACGGCGGCCGAGCTGCTGCGCACACACTCCACCCTGGAGGCTCTGCTGGAGCAGGCCGAGCGACAGTGTGAAGATGGCGGCGGCGGCACCCTGAAGGGCGCCGACCCCAGCGGGGGGCAGGCAATCGAGCTGCGTCCACGCGTCGCGCAAAGCCTGCACGAGAACGCCGAGCTGCTGCGCACGTTCAAGCGCGTAGCCACGCTTGTCGACATCGAGGTACAGCGGCCTCCCGATGCACCGACGAACTTCGCCGGCGGAGCGGCGATGGCGCGGGAGGTGGGGATGGAGCGTCTGGCCAAGCGGCTCGAGTCAAACGCTTAGAGACCGCCTGGACATACCGACAACGAGTCCCTAAAGACGCAGGTGCATATCAACTTTTTTGATTAACTACAATAGTTGCTACTTCTTGTAGCCACCAGCGTGAATTGCGCAAAAACGAACATACAACCTCCCGCCTTTAGGTTCGCTGAATAGCCCCAGCTCGCGGTTGCCCACCACGGCGAGGCGCTGTGGAGCGATGTGGCGATCTCCTCTACGGCGTGAACTTGACGGTGACTACGTCGCCGTCCTGCATCGCGTAGTCGCGACCCTCCAGACGAAGTGTGCCGCGATCACGCGCCCCCGCATAACCACCGGCGTCGACCAGCTCGCGCCAGCCGACCACCTCTGCCCTGACGAAGCCCTTCTGGATGTCAGTGTGGATCTGGCCCGCGGCGTGCCACGCCGTCAAGCCGTCGCGTAGGTGCCAGGACTGGGCCGGCTTTGCCTCGCCCGCTGTGAAGAAGGCAATCAGGTGCAGCAGCGAGAAGGCCCCGCGCACGATGCGCTGCAGGCTGGATTCGGAGACGCCGAGCTCGGCTCGCATCAGCGCCGCTTCCTCCTCCTCGAGCTCTGCCAGCTCGGACTCGATCCGCGAGCTGACGGCCACAATGCCCGCCCCGTGCGCCTGCGCGTGCTCGGCCACCGCCACCGGGACATCCTCTGAGCCCTCGTCGACGTTGACGACGAACAGCACCGGCTTGGCCGTCAACGCGCCGAGGTCGCGCAACGCATGCGGTGCGTCGTCCGGCGGCGGCACAGAGCGGGCCGGCCGACCGGCCTGCAGCTCGCCGATCACCTCGCGCAGCCATGCCTCCTCGGCTATCGCGACTCGATCCCCGCCCTTGGCCTGCTTGGCGACACGGTCGACGCGGCGTTCTGCCTGCTCCAGGTCGGCCAGCACCAGCTCGGTCTCGATCGTCTCGATGTCCGCCGCAGGGTCAACGCGGCCCTCGGGGTGAATCACGTTCTCGTCGGTGTGGGCGCGCACAACGTGCACGATCGCGTCGGTCTCGCGGATGTTGGCCAGGAACTTGTTGCCGAGCCCCTCCCCTTTGTGAGCGCCGGCGACCAGGCCGGCGATGTCGTGGAAGTCGATCGTGTCCCAGACGATGTTCGAGGCGCGCACAATCTTTGAGACCTCGACAAGTCGCTCATCGAGGACGGGCACGACCGCCACGTTCGGCTCGATCGTCGTAAACGGGTAATTGGCGGCCTCGACGCCGGCCTTCGTCAGCGCGTTGAACAGCGAGGACTTGCCTGCGTTCGGCAGCCCGACGATGCCGATGCGCGTGCTCATGCCACGACACCCGCAATCGTCAGGCCGAGCAGCGCACCCGCAAGCACGTCGGAGGGATAGTGGACTCCTAGATAGAGGCGCGAAAGCGCGAGGCCTCCGGCAAGCGCATACAGCGGCGTCGTGGGAAAACCGGCTCGGTTGTAGGCGAGCGCCCCGGCAAACGAGGTCGAGGAGTGGGCGCTCGGAAAGCTGAAGCGCGTCGGCGTACTCGTCAGTGCCGGCAAGCCCGGCAGCTCTGGCCGTGTCCGCCGCACGACCAGCTTCAGCGCCGTGTTGGTCGCATACGTAACGGCAACGGCTCCGGTCGCCCGCGCCCAACGCGAGCGCCGCTCGCCACTCGACAGCAGCGACTTCGTCGCACCCAGCACGAGCCAAACGACTGCATGCTCGCCCAACAATGAGAAGCGTGCCACTTTGCGCTCAGCCGCGGGCGTATGGCCCCAGGTGCGCGCGAGGAGCAACAGTCGCTCGTCGATTGACATTTCACGCCTTCCTGAGTGGTCGAGGGGCAAGCAAGACGAGGACGCACTGACCGAAATGTGCTTTGCACACGAGGGAAGGAGGACGCAGTATTTGCGCCGCCCATCGGCCGCTCAGGTGCCGAAACCCACTCGTTGGTCGCTATCCTCGACGCGGACGTAGACGACCTGTCCGAGGTACAGCCGCACCGGGCCTTCCTCGGTCCTGAACTCGTGCCAGCCGCCGTCGCCGAGCGCCTTGTAGAGCGCCTCGAGCTGCTCGTCGGTGACACGCAGCGAGAGCACCTGGCCGCCTTGGAATCCGACACTCACGCGTCTGTGTTGATGGGCCATCAGTGATCCTCCACGGGTTGAACCAGCTCGGTGAGCACTCTGGCAGTGCCCTTCGGCTCGAGAAACGCCACCAGCGCGCCGCGGATGCCGACGCGCGGAACCTTGTCGATCAAGGGTTGGCCCGCATCCGCCAGCGCCGCGAGGGTCGCCTCGATGTCCGACACTTGGTAGGCCACATGGTGCAAGCCTGCCCCGCGCTTGGCCAGGAACTTGCCGACCGGGGTATCGGGTCCAAGCGGGGCGAGCAACTCCACATGGTTCTCGCCGACATCGAGCAGGACCGCCTCGACGCCCTGCTCCTCGACAATCTCGCGGTGGGCGACGTCCATCCCGAAGGCGTCCCGGTAGAGCGCCAGCGAGTCCTCGATGTCCTCGACGGCGACGCCGATGTGATCGATTCGGTTGAACACGCCCCGCAGTCTAGCCTTTGGGGGCGAGAGGAAATTGCGCCGGGCCGCGAGAGCGCCCTCATGCGTCCTCGGGACGAAGCGGAGGCGTCGAAGCGGACGCCTGCCTCGGCACATCCACCGGCAGGGCGGTCGGAGTGGCCGTAGGCAGCGAGGCAGGCACGACAGCAGCAGCCTGCGCAGCTACCGGCACGGCGGCCGCGACACGCAGCCCCACGCCCGGCCGGCGTTCCAAACGCGGCACCCCCGCCATCACACGGTCGATCGCGTCGCGGTCGAGCACCTCGCTCGAGAGCAGCTCAGCCGCGAGCGCGTCGAGCTGAGCGCGGTGGCTGACGATCAGCTTACGCGCGGCGCGGCGCGCCTCGTCGACCAGCTCGCGGCGCTCCTCGTCGCGCAGGCGCAGCGTGGTCTCTGAGAGGCGCACGTCCCCGTCCGGAGTGCGGCCCACCCCGGCGCTACCCATCGCGTAATCGTGCACCATCGAATGCGCGATGTCGGCCACGCGCTTGAGGTCGTCCGAGGCCCCGGTGGTGATCGAGCCGAAGACGATCTGCTCGGCCACGCGGCCCCCCAGCAAGACTGTCATGTAGTCGAGCAGCTCCTCGCGCGTCTTCAGGTAGCGGTCCTCGGCCGGCAGGTTCAGCGTGTAGCCGAGCGCGCGTCCACGCGGCACGATCGAGATGCGGTGCACACGGTCGACCGAGGGCAACAACTCGCCGCAGAGCGCGTGCCCGGCCTCGTGAAAGGCGACGACGCGCTTCTCGTGAACGTTGAGAACTCGATGAGATTGCACTCCCGCGATCACGCGCTCCAAGGCCGCGTCGAAGTCTGAGCCGGCGATGCTCTTGGCGCCGCGCCTGGCGGCGAAGATGGCAGCCTCGTTGCAGATGTTGGCCAGGTCGGCGCCGGTCAAGCCGCTCGTCTGCTGGGCCACGAGACCGAGGTCCACGTCCCCCAATGGCTTGTCGCGCGTGTGCACTCCGAGCACGCCCTTGCGGCCCTTCACGTCTGGGGGCGTGACGAAGATCTGCCGATCGAAGCGCCCGGGCCGCAGCAGCGCCGGGTCGAGCTTGTCGAGCAGGTTGGAGGCGGCGATCACGACGAGGCGCCCGCTCGTGGCAAAGCCGTCCATCTCGACCAGCAGCTGGTTGAGCGTCTGGTCCTTCTCGCCCGAGAAATCGGCGCCGCGGCGACCGCCGACGGCGTCGAGCTCGTCGATGAAGATGATCGCCGGCTCCTGCTTGCGGGCGATCGCGAACAGGCGCCTGATGCGTGCCGCGCCGAGCCCCGCGAACATCTCCACGAAGGCCGCCGCCGACTGCGCGAAGAACTGTGCGCCGGACTCGTGCGCGACCGCCTTGGCCAGCAGCGTCTTTCCCGTTCCGGGAGGGCCGTGCAGCAGAATTCCCTTGGGCACCTTCGCGCCGAGCTTCTCGAACTGCTTGGGGTCGCGCAGGAACTCGACGATCTCCTGCAGCTCGGCCTTGGCCTCGTCCGCCCCGGCAATGTCCTTCCACGCAACCGACTGGTTGGAGGACGGCTTGATCTGCTGCGGCTTGACGCGCGGCATCACTTTCAAAGTGCGCCACATCAGGTAGATCAGCGCCATGAAGAACAGGATCATCACGACGCTTGACCACTGATAGGACCAGTTCTGGATGTCCGTAACGAGCGAAGTAGCGAAAACCATCACGATTCATACACCCCGCCGATGGCACAGGATCGCGAAGGCAATTCGCCGCGACTGACGCGCGGCCCGACCAAATACGCCTCAGACATTGTCATCCTCGCCTGCATCTCACCTTCCGTGGCTCGTTTGCACACCCATTATGGGCACCTCTGCTCTATCAACGCATCCAGCCGAGCAGTCCTAGCGCGAGATCTCGGTAAAAATCCGTAGCCCACTGCAAATCGCGCACGTCGATGCGCTCGTCCGGGGCATGCATGAGCGCCTGGGTTTCCAGCAGCGACTGGTGGCGCTGGGGAAAGAAGCCATAGGCAATGCACTCAGGGAAAGCAGCGCGGAAGTGGCGCGAGTCGGTGAAGCCGGGCAGGATCGTCGGCACCGTCTTGGCGCCTGGGTCGTTTACCGAGACCCACTCGCCGAGGGCGTCCATCAGCGATGAGGAGATCGGCGAGCGGTTGCCGGTTATGCGCTCGGTGAAGTCGACGCGCAGCCCCGCGTGCGCGCGGGGGGCATCGCCTGCGGGGCCACCCGCCGCCGCGCCGCCGCTCTCTGCCCGACCCGCCACCGCATCACCGCTCACCGCCTGACCAGCCACCGCATCGCCGTTCGCGTCGCCGAACTCCAGGGCCAGGCCGTCGATCCCGCCAAGCACCTGCTCAATCGCCTGCCGGGCCTCCTGCTCGCCAAGTCCGGGCGGCACGCGACAATCCACGCGCAGCTCGGCTTTGGAGGGAATCACGTTGATCTTCTCCGAGGCCGAAACCTTCGTCGGCGCGAAGCTGACACCGAACATCGGCTCCAGCAGCGCCAGTAGGCGTGGGTCGATCCGCTCCAGACGAGCAAGCGCCGCGGCCGGATCGGACTCGTCCTCCCCCACACCGCGCAGGAAGGCAAGCGGCTCGGCAGTGGGCGCGAGCGCGGCTTG
>DATCEK010000051.1:0-10307 GCA_036510155.1 Solirubrobacteraceae bacterium
CGGTAGTCCGGGTCTTCGGCGGGGCGGTGGCCTGGGGAGGTGGCAAGCGTCCCATGCGTCGCGCGCGCCCGCACCAGGTCCCAGCCCAGCGACTCGCGCTCTGTCAGCAGCTTGGCCATCTCGAAGTCCACGCGCGGGGTCATCGGATACGGCAGGAAGTAGCCGAGCGCGATCTGCGCCGGGATGCGTTCGGGGGCGGGGTGCGCACGGCGAATCTCGCGCATCCTCGGGTTCGCATCGATCTGCGTCTCGATCCACTCGATCAGATCGTCGATCAACAGCCCGCCTTCGTCGCTGGAGCTGACCGCGCGCTTCTGCTGGGCGACCATGCCGTGGAAGACGTCGTGCGTGGGGTGGATGCCGCGGCTGAGGCCGCCGTTCTGCGCCGCCGTCAGCTCGCCCATCAATTGGCGGATGCAGGTCGAGTGCGCCACCCACTCGGTGCCGGTGATCTGGATCGTCGTCACGCCCTGCAGGTCGGGAGCGCCCATCCAGTAGGAGACCGCCCGCATGTGCTGGGTCGTCTGCCCGTCGGCGCGCACCAGCGGCATTTCCTCCATGTGCTCGACGCCGGTGTCGTAGATCACGACGCCGTCCACGCGGCGCTCGAGCTTGCCCTCGCGCAGGCCGCGCTCGGTCAGCTCGTTGCCTTCCTCGAGGAAGTCGGACTCGAAGAACACCCTGTCGAACGCCACCCCAAGGCGCGCAAGCGTCTTGCGCTGGCCCGAAATCACCCACGCTCGCGTCTTGAACCACAGCTCGAGCGCTTCGCTCTCGCCGCCCATCACGCGTTTGAGCAGCTCGTCGGCCGCGTCGTTCTGCATGCGCAGCTCACGGGTGAGCGAGTCCTCGCGCTCGTCGATGCCCTCCTCGGTAAAGCCGCCGGCGGCGACGTAGTCGGCGTAGCAGAGGCCTACGAAGTGGTCGCTCTTCTGATTGCCCTCGGGCCAGGCCGAGGTGTGGTGGCCGCTGCGGATGATCCCAGCCATCGCCTCGCCCATGCTGCGCCCCGCGTCGGAGATGACACTGCGCCGCTCGACCTCGCCGCCGGCCTGTTCCAGCGACGCGGCGAGCGCATTGCCGAGCGCCAGGTTGCGAAGATGCCCGACGTGCAGCGCCTTGGTCGCGTTCGCGTCCCAGAATTGGATCGCGTAGCGCTGCGCGCGGGCGAGATCGACGAGCGCGGCTTCGGCTCCGCCGCCTGCCTCGAGCGTGGCGCCTGTCGTCTCGATCCAACTGTCGCTCAGGCGTAGCTCGACGCCGTCCTCGGTGCGGGTCAACCTGTCCACCCACGGCTGCTCGCGCAGGCGCTCCAACGAGTTCAGCGACTCTGGATCGCCCTGCCAGTCGGGCGCGCGCGGCACGAGCTTGATGTCGAAATCGGCGCTCGCCCGTCGCGGCGCACGGGCAGCCCATGGCGCATGAACCCCAGCGTCTTTCGATACTTCCTCGAAATAGTCAAAAAGGTTGGTTGTCATCAGCTAGCGAGGAGGTCGAGTCGAGCATACCGAAAGTGAAGCACCACGCAGAGCAAAAAGTGAGAAACATGAAGCGTCTCCTGCGGCGTGGTTTTCACTGTGACGGACGCTCCGCCGGAGGCCCCGCCGGACGCCCCGCCGGACGCTCCGCCGAAAAGTGAGAAACACTTGTGCGGATCTACTTGCGCCGCGCTTCTTCGCATGATAGGAAGCACGCGGCCCCTCCAGGCTAACCGGATGCCGGGACGTTCTCTGACCTGACCAATGACGCGTCCCGGCACCGGTGTTCTGACAACCTCCTCGGGAAGGAATTGGGTGTGAGATGGTCGTTATCAGGTGTATGACGGGAACCAGGGTCTAGGCCATGCGCAAACATGGCCATCACGGGTGGCAGTGGACACCCACTTACGACGCGCTTCATGGCACCGCCGGCTACGTGATCTCGCGCCGCTACGGCTGGGACCTGCGCTGCGACGAGGCGCCGTGCGCGGAGATCGGCGGACGCATGAGCCCCCGCCGCAAACCCAGGAGTGCGCGCCGGCGCTCGAGAGGTCGACTACACTGAGTGTCAGTTCCCGCGGCGGCGGGCTGGAGGCATCGACAGAGGTCACCGCGTGGTCGGCCTGGGTCGGCCTGGCTTGGCTTGGCTCGGGCTAGATCGGCCTGGGGTCGGCTTGGCTTGGCTTCGCCTGGGGTCGGCCTGGGTTGGGTCGGCCTGGGTTGGGTCGGCCTGGGTTGGCGTCGCCTGGGTTGGGTCGGCCTGGGTTGGCGTCGCCTGGGTTGGCTCGGCTTGGTCCGGCTTGGCTGGTCTAGCTCGGCTTGGCCTGGTCCGGTCTGGCCTGGCTCAGTTTCTGCGGATGACGAGTTGGCGGCGGCGCCGTCACGGACAAGACACCCGTGACGGCGCGTGCCAAAGGAAATTGAATATTTCCGACTGATCCCGGCTATCGACAGTTGCCGGAATTTTTGTGGCACGCCGGCTGGTGGGGTGTAGTCTTACGCTCGTGCGTGAAATACGCCTGTATGACTCGCTGAGCCGGGAGCTCGTGCCGGTCAGCGCGGGGGACGCGATCAGGGTCGAGGTGCGTACCTCGCCGATCATCATGGACGGCGGGGTCGACGTCGCCTCCACCAGGCCGCTCGTCCTGTTCAGCTTCCTCGAGCGCTTCCTGCAACGCGAAGGCTTTGCCACCAAGTTTCTGTTCGACTCACCCGGAGGCGGCGACATGCTCTACGAGCTCTCCGAGCTCGAGCCCCCAAGCGTCGCCGGCTCGTCAGGTTCGCCTGGCTCATCCGGTTCGCCTGCTTCGTCCGGTTCGCCTGGCTCGCCAGACTTCCCCGCAGAGCACGCCGGAAGCGGCGCCGATCGGAGCGGTGGGTTCGGCCACGTGCGCCAAGCGGACCTGGAATCGCCCGATGGTAAGCACGGTGCGGACTTGGAGGGCGAGCGTGGGGCGGACCTGGAGGGCGAGCGTTGTGCAAACCTGAAGAGCGAGCACCATGCGGGCCTCGAGGGCGAGCGCGCCGCTGGGCGTAAGGAAGATCTGGATGGCAAGCGTGCCGGCGAGCGCGATGTTGATCGGGACGGCGAACTCGACTGCGGCCGCGATGTCGAGGAGGTCGACGATGGCGGATCTGAGGCCGGCATGAGTCTGCTCGAGGTTCCACGCTCTGACGTCGACCGCTGGGTCAACATCTGCTTTGGCGCCACCCGCGACGGCGTCGAGGCCGATCCCGCCTCCACCGGCGAGCGCGTCCTGCTGAGCGATGCGCTCAAACACTTCGGCCATCCGGCGGTGGCGCTGTACCTGCTCGGCACCCACTACTCGCTGCCGCTCGGAGACGCGCTCACCGGTCTGGCGACCGGCTCCAAGAACGCGTCGCGCATCCGCGAGGCGCTCGAGAGGCTTGTGCCCGACCAGCCGAGTCCTCCCGACATGCGCCATCACATGGAAGCCTTCCGCGATGCGCTCGCAAACGATCTGGACACACCGTCGGCCTTCGTGATCATGTTCGAGTGGCTGCTCGAGGCCGAACGTCGCGGTGGCGAGGTCGGCGACCACGATCTGCGCGTGATGCTCGAGGTGCTCGAGCTCGACGGTCTGGCCGCGCCCGGCGGCTGAGTGTCGTGCGGCGAGTGAAGTGCTTCCTGGCGGTTGAGCGTCGTGCGGCGCGAGGCGCTTCCCGGCGGCTGAACGTCGTGCGGCGTGTGAAGCGCTTCCTGGCTGGCTGAGCGGCGTGCGGCGCGTGAAGCGCTTCCGCCGGCCGAGCGTGGTGCGCGTGAAGCGCTCCCCGGCGGCATAGACTGCTCAGCCGTGTCCCGCTTCCACGAGCCACAGCATCCCGACTTTGTACGCATGAACACCTCGGTCGGCTTCGACCGGCGCCTCTGGCCGCAGGACATCGCCCAGTCGCGCGCGCACGCGAGGATGCTTGCCGCGCGGGAGATCATCTCCGGGGAGGACCGCGACGAGCTGTTGCGGGGTCTCGAGGAGGTGCGACGCGAGCTCGAGCAGGGCCGGTTCGTGTTCGTCGAAAGCGACGAAGACATCCACATGGCGATCGAGCGGCATCTGACAGAGCTCGTCGGGGCGGTCGGAGGCAAGCTGCACACCGCCCGCTCGCGCAACGATCAGGTCGCGACCGATCTTGTGATGTACACCCGCGATTGCGCGCGCGCGGCGCAGGCGGCGGCGGCACGGCTGATGGGGGCGCTGGTCGAGCGCGCCGAGCAGCACATCGACTGGGCTCTGCCTGGCTACACCCACCTGCAGCGCGCCCAGCCCGTCTACCTCGGCCACCACCTGCTCGCCTACTTCTGGATGCTTGCGCGCGACCGCGAGCGCTTTGCCTTCGCCGAGCGCCAATGCTCGCAGCTGCCGCTTGGCGCCGGCGCGCTGGCAGGCGTGAACTTCGAGACCGATCGTCAGCTCGTTGCGCACGAGCTCGGCTTCGACGCGCCCGTGCCGAACTCGATCGACGCTGTCGCCAATCGCGACTTCGCACTCGACTACCTCTCTGCCGCCGCAACCTGTGCGACCCACCTCTCCCGCCTGGGCGCCGAGCTCGTGCTGTGGTCATCGAGCGAGTTCGGCTTCTGCGAACTACCCGATGCGTGGAGTGCCGGCTCTTCGATCATGCCGCAGAAGAAGAATCCCGACGCGGCCGAGCTCCTGCGCGCCAAGGCGCCGCGCGTGGTCTCCCATTTGAGCGGGCTGCACGGCGTGATGCATGCGCTGCCGCTGACCTATAACAAGGACTTGCAAGAGGACAAGGAGCATCTGTTCGATGCCGTGGACACGCTCGAGCTCGAGCTCGCCGCCGCTCACGGCATGGTCTCTGGTGTCGTCTTCAACCGCGAGCGCCTGGCCGAGGCGGCCTCAGACGAGATGATCGCCGCCACGGACGTGGCCGACTTGCTCGTGCGCCGCGGATTGCCGTTCCGCGAGGCGCACGGGGTTGTCGCGGGACTCGTGCGGACCGCCGTTGACGCGGACAAGCGCCTCTCAGAGCTGACCGTCGAGGAGCTCAGGGATCAAAGTGAGCTGCTCGTCACTCCTGCGGGCGCCCTCGGGGGCGACGCGCGGACAGGAGCCTCGACAAACGCCGCAGCCGAGTTCTATGAAGTCCTCGAGCACGAATCTTGGCTCGAATCGAAGGTGTCGATGGGTGGGACGGCGCTGCCGCGTGTGCGTGAGCAACTGGAGCTGGCGCGCGCCGTATTGGAGCAGGCTCCGGACGGCTGAGATGGCCCTCACGAATGCCGGCCTCGGCCGGCTCAGCGGGAGCGGCGATGTCGGCGCCGGTATCGCGAAAAGCTGCACCCCGCCGCGCGCGCAGGGGGCATCTCGCCCAGAGGTACTTCCCGCAGAGGTACTTCCCGCAGGGGTACTTCCCGCAGACTTCTACGCGCGCCCGGTGCTCGAGGTCGCACGCGAGTTGATCGGCTGCGTCGTCGAGCACCGCGGCGTATCCGGCAGGATCGTCGAGACCGAGGCCTACCACGAGAGCGAGCCGGCCTGCCACGCCTTCGTTGGGGTCACGCCACGCACGCGCACGCTGTTCGGCGAGCCCGGGGTTGCCTACGTGTATCGCTCCTACGGCATCCATGCGATGCTCAACGCGGTTTGCGAGCCGGTGGGGGTGGGGGCGGCGGTGCTGATTCGTGCTCTGGAGCCGCTCGAAGGCATCGAGGAGATGCGCTTGCGCCGTGAATCCGCCGCGCGTGGCCCCGGACGTGGAGGCGATCGGCGAGGCGAGCGGGCGCCTCTGCGCGATCGTGACCTGTGCTCGGGGCCTGGCAAGTTGACGCAGGCGCTCGGCGTGGACCTCTCGGAGAACGGGAGCAGCCTCATCGATGGGCCGATCAGCATTCGGAGCGGTGGGGATGACTTCGCTGGATTTGAGGATAGGCCTCAGCCGGAAGGGGAATGCGAAGTCGTGAGTGGTCCGGAAGGCAGGCCCGTCGTGGTCGTGGGAACGCGCATCGGCATCACTAAGGCAGTCGACCTGCGCTGGCGCTTTTGTGCCGCCGGCAACCGACATGTCTCACGGCCGTGGCCCGAGGTGCCCAGCACCTCTCCTCGACATATCCCCGACGCACGTGGGTAGGACGGCAGCCGCAGCAGACACGGCCGTCATCCGCTTGGGCTGACCCCGCCGGTGGCGCCGGTCCCTCCCGTTTTGGAGGCAGGGGCTTCATTTGCCGGTGTTTCTGGGCTGGGCGTAGCGGGCGGGGTCGCCGGCGCCGGGGTCTGCGTGGCCGGTCCTTCGGACTTCGGCGCTTCGCCTTTTGCTTCTCCGCGTTCGCCGCCGCCTGTTGCGGGCGGAGCCGCCGGCGTGCCTTTGGCTGCTTCGCCGGCGCCGCTCTTCGGACTTGTCGCCGCGGGTGGGGGTGAGGCGGTTGTTTCCGTGGCGCTTCCGGAGGTTTCTGCCTGCGAGGCGGAGCCTGAAGAGCCACTCTTGGCGCCCTTGGCGCTCTTGTCCGCCGCCGCTTCGCTCGCACGTTCCTTTTCGACCTGCATCGCGGAGGTCATGAAGCTGTGCCAGATCAGCGCTGGAAACGTCCCGCCCAGCACAGGGCCGCCGTTGAAGTCCGTGGTCATCGGTACCAGGCTGTTGGGATAGCCGACCCAAACGGCGACGGTGTACTTGCTGTCCCAGCCCACGAACCAGGCATCGCCATAGTTTGTGGTGGTGCCGGTCTTCCCCGCCGCGAACTGGCCAAGTGCCGCCGCTTTCGCGGTCCCGTACTCCAGCACCGTCTCAAGCACGGAGGTCTCGGTGTTTGCCACTTCGGGGGGCAGGACGCGCTTGAGAACAACGGCGTTGCGGTCGCTGTGGTGCCCGTCGGAGAGCACGTTGCCGGCGGCGCTGACTTCCTGGATGCCGACCGGCTGCCAGTCAGATACAAGCGAGCCGCTGACGCGGTCGCCGCCGTGGGCGATCGTCTCATAGGAGTGGGCCATGTCGAGGGGCGTGACGCCGACCTTCAGACCGCCGATCGTCATAGCGGGATTGGTGGACAGCGGCGTCGTGATCCCCATCCGGCGAGCCAGGCTCGCGATACGGTGCGTGCCTACTTTCAGGCCGACTTCGGCGTAGACCGAGTTATCGGAATAGGCGGTGGCGTTGGTGAGAGAGCTCTCGCCCGTGTAGGCGCCTTCGTCGTTGTGCACCACGAACTTTTCCGTTCCGCCGGATCCGTGGACGTAGAACGTCTTTTCGTGCGAAGGCCACACCGATCCGGGGGAGATCCCATCCTCGAGCGCCGCCGCGAGGTCGAACGCCTTGAAGGAGGAGCCGGGCTGGCGCTCACCCTCTGTTGCCAGGTTGAACGGCGTCTCGTCGTAGTTGCGCCCGCCTACCATCGCGCGCACCTCGCCCGTCGAGTTTTCGATGGCAACGAGTGCCGCGGTCGGGCCTTCCGGGCCTGGGAGGTAGCCGCTGACCGCCTGTTCGGCGGCATGCTGCATGCCAAGATCAAGCGTCGTCTTGATGCGCAGCCCACCGTTGTAGACGCGGGGAGCGCCGTAGCGTTCGATCACCTGCTGCTGCACCCAGCTTGTGAAATAGCCGACATCGACGCCGTTCACAAGCGGCTGTTGGGGTGTCTGAATTTCCTTGGCCATTGGCAGCGGTTGTTTGACGCTTTCCTCATATGCGGCTCTGCCGATGTAGCCCTGCGCGAACATCTGCTGGAGCACAACGTCGCGACGTGTTCGTGCTTGCAGGGGACTGTCGGCGGGGTCGTATGCCGTCGGGGATTGGATGATCCCGGCGAGCAGCGCCGCTTCGGCCGGCTCGAGCTCCTGCACGCACAGCTCGTGGCCTGGCGTGCCGCAACCGAGATGCTTGGGCTGTGAGCCGAAATATGTTTGCGCGGCGGACTCGATCCCGTAGGCGCCGTTGCCAAAGTAGATCGTGTTGAGGTAGGCGGCGATGATCTTTTCCTTCGACCACTTGTGCGAGAGCTGGTAGGCAAGCGCCGTCTCGCGCAGCTTCTCGAGGATGGTCCTGTGCGATTGGGCCTGCAGGGCGTTCTTGATGAACTGTTGCTCGATCGTCGAGGCGCCCTGCAGGTTGCCTTTGTGCGCGATGTCCTGGACGAACGCCCGTGCGATCCCGCGGATGTCGACGCCGCTGTTCGTCCTGAAGCGCTTGTCCTCGATCGAGATCACCGCGTCTTGGACGAGCGGCGGGATCTCCGCGGGCTTGACGATCACACGGTTCTGTTCGCTGAGCACGCCGATCGGGTGTCCGAGATCGTCCAGCAGCACCGAACTCTGGGCGTTCTTGAACTGCGAGAAGCGCGTGAGCGAAGGCAGGTCGGACGCGACGGCAACGAACATGCCGAACACGAAAGAGATGAGGCCGAGCAGCAGGACGGCGAAGAGGATCAGCAGAAAGCGAAGCCTCTTCAAGCGCGGCCGGCCGCCGGCAGGCAATGCGGCTAGCTCCAACGGGACGCGAGAGTCTAGCATTGGGCCTCATGTCGGATACCCACATAAGCACGAGCGCAAGTGTCCGCTGATTCAGGCGATGCCGGACGGCTGAGCGCCGCAGATTCCGCCGATGCTGCGGGGCTCAGCGCGACAGATTCAGCTGGCGCCGCACGCGTGAGCGCGACAGATTCGGCCGAGGCCGCACGGCTTAGCGCGAATTCGGTCGACAGTCTTCCCGTGGGTGCTCTCGCTAAGAAGTTGGCCGAAGCTGGTGCCGCGGGTCGTCCGCTGCGCGTCAAGCTCGGCATCGATCCCACCGCGCCCGACATCCACCTGGGCCATGCGGTTGTGCTTCGCAAGCTGCGCGAGTTCCAGGACGCAGGGCACACAGTGGTGTTGATCATCGGCGACTACACGGCGCGCGTTGGCGACCCGTCCGGCCGCTCGACGCTGCGCCCGATGCTCAGCGACGCCGAAATCGAGGCCAACGCCGCAACCTTCCAGGCGCAGGCGCTGAAGATCCTCGACGGCTCGCCCGAGCGCCTTGAAGTGCGGCGCAATGGCGAGTGGCTCGATATGCCGATGGTCGACCTGCTCGCGCTCGTGCGCACCACCACGGTCGCCCAAATCCTCGAGCGCGAGGACTTCGCCAAACGCTGGTCGGCCTCGGAGCCGATTTCGATGCTCGAGCTGCTCTATCCCTTGCTTCAAGGCTATGACTCCGTCGCGGTCCGCGCGGACCTCGAGCTTGGCGGGACCGACCAGAAGTTCAACCTGTTGCTCGGGCGTGACGTGCAGCGCGCCTACGGGCATCCCGAGCAGGCGATCATGACGATGCCGATCCTCGTCGGGACTGACGGGACGCGCAAGATGTCCAAGTCGTTTGGCAACCACATCGGCGTGACTGACGACGCTGAGGACATGTACGGCAAGGTCCTGAGCATTCCCGACGAGGCGATGGGGGAGTACTACAGGCTGCTGCTTGGTCGTAAGCTCGACGGCGAGCTGTCGCCGCGCGAGGCCAAGCGTGCGTTGGCACGCGAGCTGGTCGGCTGGCTGCATTCGCCAGAGGAGGCCGTGTCGGCCGAGAGCGCGTTCGATCGTGTGTTCGTGCAGCGCGGTGCTCCTGAGCAGATCGAGGAGTTCGTCTTCGAGGGGTCCGGCGGGGTCGTGCATCTGCCTGGGCTGATGGCCGATGTGTTCGGGATGTCGCGCTCGGAGGCGCGGCGCCTGATCGACCAGGGCGGTGTCTCGCTCGACGAGCAAGCTCTGGTTGGCGGCGAGCACGATCTTCCCCCTGAGCGTCTCGAAGGCGCCGTTTTGCGCGTAGGCAAGCGACGCTTTCGCAAGTTGCGCGCCGGCTGAAGACGCTCGTCCGCACAATGCCCTATAGTGCCCGGGCACAGCAGCTCGGCTCTGCGACCGAGGCGGTGGGCGATGCTCACAACGCGGTCCAGCAGGGAGCGCTATACTGTACGGTCGGCCTACAAGCGCCTTTGGGCGTGGGTCGAACGGTCTCCTCTGACGAGAAGTCCTCTCCAAGAGGCTACGACGGTCTTTGAAAACTCAACAGCATGCGCACCTACGATCGAGAATCGATCATGGTGTGCGTCCAGGTTCGACCCGTCACGGGAGCGCTTCGGCGAGCCCGGTGACGGCAAAGAGTCAAGTAGAGAAGTACCCCGTCATAGATGGGACCACGGTGTATGGGTCCCTGTTACCTATGACAGCTTTTCGTGAAGTTCTTCACGGAGAGTTTGATCCTGGCTCAGGACGAACGCTGGCGGCGTGCTTAACACATGCAAGTGGAGCGACGAACCAGGGCTTGCCCTGGGGCAGAGCCGCGAACGGGTGAGTAACACGTGGGTTATCTGCCTCGATGACC